>JAJFUZ010000365.1 GCA_021372155.1 Parachlamydia sp.
GGAGAGGCAGCAGAGATGGGCGTCTGGTAGCTGGCGTCGAGCAAAATGCCCCGAAATTTGCCTGTCGAGGCAGCTTCAGCCAGGGCATTGGCATCGACGAGACCGCTGCCTGTAATGGAAAGGATGGAGTCCTTTTTCATGAGCTGAAACTCCTCCTGATGGAGAATAGCCTGATGGTTTTCGTGGAAGGGTTTGCCGCGTGCGAGGCAGATGGAGACGACGTCGGCCTCGGGGAGAAGGGTATGCAGCTCTGTCATGGCGAAGGTTTTCTGGCAGTAGGGATGGAACGAGCGCTCGCGCTGGACGCCTAAGACGCGCATGCCCATCTGACGGCCTTGGCGGGCAATCTCTGAGCCTGCTTTGGCAAGGCCGATTTGCAGGAGGGTGCGGTTGCTGAGCGTCCAGATGGCATCGCGCCATTTGCTGTCCCAAAGGGTTTGGGGGTTATGGTCGGCGTCGCGCCAGATGAAGAGCTGCTTAGAAAAGGCGAGGATTCCTGCGATCACGAACTCGCCGATCTGCTGCGCTCCCTCTTCTTGGGTGAAGGTGACCAAGATGTTGCCCCGTTTGTCAAGATCGTCAAGGCAGATGCGGGTGAGGTTGGGAATGGGCGAGTGGAGCCAGCGGAGCTGCTGCGCTTTTGCCAGATCTTCCTGCGAGAGACGCGAACCGTAGAGGATTTCGATATTTTTCCACTGCTCAGAGGTGAGGGCGCGGAAAGCCGTTTCTCCAAGGGGAAGAAAAAGAAACTGAGGGAATTCGTTGAGGAGTTGATGGATCTCTTCAGCAGTCAGCTGCCCCTGGATTAAGACGATGTTCATTTTTTCCTGTTGATTTCAATCATTCAATGAGCTATTCTTCTTTTTTGACCAATAGCAAATCTTTATTGTTTGAGGAAAGACACATGTACGCCATTATTAAATCCGGTGGCAAGCAGTATCGCGTGAAGAAGGACGATCTGATCGATGTCGAACTGCTTGAAGGCCAACCCGGTGACGCTATTCATTTCAGTGATATTCTGTTTGTTTCTGACGGATCCAAAGCGACTGTCGGCAAGCCTGTAGTCACAGGTTTCTCCGTCACGGGAGAACTCATTGGCTTGGCTAAAGGCCCCAAGATTACAAGCGTGAAGTATATTCCTGGAAACCATTACCGCAAGTTTGGACACAGGCAGAAATACTCGCGCGTCAAAATCACAGCGATAGAAGCGACGGGAGGAAAACATGGCTCATAAGAAAGGACAAGGCTCGACGCGCAATGGACGCGATTCCAACTCCAAGCGCCTGGGTCTCAAAGTAGGAGCAGGTGAAGTCGTGAAGGCGGGGAGCATCATCATCCGTCAGCGCGGGACGAAGTGGCATCCAGCAAAGAATGTCGGTCGTGGAACCGACGATACGCTCTTTGCCCTCGTCGATGGCGTCGTCTCCTTCCGCAAATCTGACAAAACTTACGTCTCTATCATTTAAAGTTATCGCAACCCTGCTACTCTGGAGCGGGGTTGCCCCCTTTCACTCATTATGTTCATTGATCGTGTTATAGTAGACCTTGCAGCCGGCAAGGGAGGCAACGGAGTTGTCGCCTGGCGCAGGGAAAAATACATCCCTAAAGGCGGCCCATGCGGCGGCAACGGCGGCAAAGGGGGATCTATCATCATGATTGCCGATGCGGAGGTCTATTCCCTGCAGTGGTTTCGCAACCGGCGCATCCTGAAGGCCGATAATGGCGGACAGGGTGGCTCCAATTTGCGTTCAGGCAAAAACGGCCAAGACTTGATCCTGAAAGTTCCATGCGGAACACTCCTCAAAGATGCCGATACAGGCGAAATCATCCACGATTTCACTGAGGATAAGGAGCGCTTCGTCCTATGCAAAGGCGGCCGCGGCGGTGTAGGGAATGATCATTTCAAAAGCCCGACCAACCGCGCGCCCAACATCTGTACCGAGGGCAAACCTGGCCAGGCGCAAAAAGTCGAACTGGAACTAAAGCTGATCGCCGATGTCGGACTGGTTGGTTTTCCCAACGCAGGAAAATCGACGCTGATCTCTGAGCTCGCCGATGTCAAGGTCAAGATCGCTCCCTATCCTTTCACCACGCTGCAACCCAACATCGGCTTCATCCAGTTCGAAGATTTCAAGCGCATTTACATTGCCGACATTCCCGGAATTATTGAGGGAGCCCATCGCAACCGCGGCTTAGGGTTTGAATTCCTGCGCCATGTCGAGCGCACCAAGCTGCTGATCTTCATGCTCGATGCTTCAGGGATCGACGGACGCAATCCCACGGAAGACTTTGAAGTGCTGCGCCGCGAAATTGGCACCTATAATCCCGAGATGCTCGAGAGGCCCTGCTTGATCGCTTTGAACAAAATCGACAGCGAAGAGGCCGAAGAGCATCTGAAACACTTCTACAAATCAGTCTCTCTGCCAAAAGAGCGCGTCTTTGAAATTTCCGCCATGCGCGGAGATGGCTTGCGCGAGCTTGTGGACGCGATCCGCAAACATCTCCAGGCTTGACACGAATAGGGGAATGAGGTTAAAACCTTACCCAATTGCATGGAGAACTCATATGCGCACGATCACCACTTTCATCATTCTGGCTGGCCTTGGTTTTGGCGGCTGGTGGGTCTGGAATAACAATCCCCAGGTCCGCTCTCATCTTCTTTCCTATGTGGAAAATGGAGAGTTTCTTACTCTCGAAGCGCGCTATACGCCCGAGCAGATTATGGATGAGCACCGCAGTGAACTCCTCGCTGACGATAAACATGCTTACCTGGATCCCTCGCTCAAATTTCATCCCTATCTCCTGATGGAGGTCAAATACATCCAGGACAGGAAAACCCGCGAAGGGGTCATCCTCTGGGGCATGGTCGATGGAGAAATGGTCCTCAATACCGAGAATTGGGAAAAGACCCACGGCTTTGAAGACGCCATTCGCGCTAACGCCTCCCATACCGATTTTAAGGTCCTCAATACCCTTGCGCACCACAATGGCGCCGTAACAAAAGCGGAACTGGAGCGCGAGCTGCATTTGGAGGCCGATGTCGTGCAGCCCTGGATCGACAGCGCCAAACAGAAGCGCCTCATCACGCAGAAGGGCGACCTGCTTCAGCTACATTTTCAAAACCCCAAAATCAATGTCGTCCCCCAGACCAAGGTCACCCAGTGGATGGTGACAAAGCCCTACAACCATGCCCTGCGCGAAACAACGAAGTACAGTTCCAGCCAGATTCAGCGCATTGCAGAAAATGCCTTTGGCGCCGATTTTACCATTCGCACCACAAGCACGGTCTTCCTTCCCGTCTACAGCATCGAGGTGCAGAACCCTGATGGGTCCGTTTTGACCAGCTTCTGGAATGCCCTCAATGGCCAGCGCATCCAGCCGCGCTATATCATGCAATAGGCCGTGATGGAACCCTTGTCTCTCACGCTGCTTTGCCGCACGACTGGAGACCCTCATGAGGTCTTAGATGCCATTCAGAGAAGTGTCAAACCCGATACAACAACCCTCATGGCAGCCTGCCAAAGGATTGTGCAGGTGTACCAGGCATGGCAACATATGCTGCAGACCACTTGGCAGTCGATTTCCAAAGGAAAAATCCGATTGGATAGTTATGTTCCGTTTAATTCCAACTGGGATTTTGTGTTACCCTCGACAGCAGTCATCTATCGAATCATATCTTAATAATAAATTAACAATTAGTTATTATAATTTTAACTTGATTCAAGGAGAATTTTATCAGACATCAAATCATCATTTCAGTTTTATTATTTTCAGCCCTTCAAATTCAAGCAAATGCGGAGATGGAAAATAGTAAAGTCTTAACGATTACCAAAGAGTATTATGATGATGACGATGGATTTGATCCTCATACCTATTTTGCGTTAAGCGATGGTTCCGTGTGGGTTGTACCCGCCTATGATGGGATATACCCTCGCAAAGGAAGAGTCGTCGAAGTCAATCTGCTCGACCCCTCTTCACCTGAGTATCAGAATGGACTGAGATACAGTCTGACCTTCTTTAAAGAGGATGGTAGCGTCGAGGGTGTTCTTTTCCGTGAAGCTCAAGGTTCAAAGTATTGATCCATCTGACTCCATTGAGTTAAATGAGTCATATGAGTCGTACTTGATTTCGATATGACTCATATGATTCAATTGATGCTATCTGAGTCATAAAATCCATGGATTTGACCCAAATGAGTTAAATGAGTCATATGAGTCATATTTCATAGTTATTTGACTCATATGACTCATTTTGCTACAATGAGTCATATTCCTGTTGGAGGCCTCATGTACTATACAGAACAAGAATCTCAGAGCCTAGAGTTTAAAAGCGATATCCCGCAAAACGAGCAGATCTTGAAAACAGCGATCGGGTTTTGCAATGGTTCTGGAGGCAGGATCGTGCTAGGCGTAGCAAAAGATGGAACGATTATTGGGTTAGAGGAAAAAAAGGTCATCCAAACCATGGAATGGCTGGAAAAGTCTATCTATGAAGCTGCGACTCCACCCATCGTTCCAAAGGTTCTTTCTCAACGCCTGGGTGAGAAGGTAATCCTGATTGTTGAAGTATCTGGAGGGATGAATAAGCCCTATTATCGACGTTCAGAAGGACTTGAGAAGGGAACTTATGTTCGGATGGGACGTTCCACGATTCGGGCATCTTTTGAAATGATCGAGGAGTTGAAATGGCAATCCCGCGGATTATCATACGATGTCATGCCGCTGTATCAAGCTAAGGAGGAGGATTTAGATCAAAAGAAACTCCTTGAATTCCTTAAAAAAAGGCGAAATAAAGGCAAAATCTCGCTGACGACAGAGCTCTTGAAAAGTTATAAACTCATTTGTGAGGAGCATTCAAGCATTTATCCCACGGTAGCCGGCATTTTGCTCTTCGGCAAAAATATCAAATACTGGCTTTCAGAAGCCATGATCATCTGTACACACTTTTCTGGCACAAGCGGTAGAGAAGCTCTAGCGGCCAGGGATTTCCAGGGAGATTTGTTTGAACAATTCAATGAAGCCTATGCATTCATCATTAGCCGTCTAAATTACGCGTTTACAATCCGTGGTCCAAAGCGAAAAGAGAAGCTTGAAATTCCTGAGATCGCAGTCCGAGAGCTTCTTTTAAATGCCATTATTCATCGCAACTATCACATACGGGCACCCACAAAAATTGCTATCTTTGATGACAGAGTCGAAATCTTCAGTCCAGGTAGCTTTCCAACACCCTTCCAAAATTTGCGCCTTGGCATGACGGATGTCCGCAATCTGGCGATATGCAACATTTTTCGCGAAGCCGATTATATTGAAAAACTGGGTTCGGGCTTTCTCACTGTTTTTGAAAGTTACGAAAAAGCCGGATTACCAGAGCCAGAGATCATCAACGGAGAGAATTTTGTCAAATGCATCCTGCCCAGAAGAGGATTTGGAGCAGGAAAATCATTGGATGATAAACAAAAAATTCTTCAGCTCTTTCTGACTGCGGATGCTTTGTCTGTCTCAGATGTCATCCAGGCCCTTCGACTACCTAGATCCACGGCAAGTCGCCACTTAGTCACGCTTGTCCGTGAAGGTAAATTAGTCAGACGAGGCATCGGCAAAGGGACTAAATACTTTCTGGCAAAATAAATAATTTCAAGAAGAGAGTTGTTTCTTCCATTTCGACAGCTGTCTGCTGCGGATGGCCTGATCAGGGTTGGCCTTGATGAGTGCTTCGGCCTGCTCGGTGTAGGAACGGCTTAGCGCAGGATCATCGTTCTGAAGAAGGACAGCGAGGCGCAGATAGGCCCCTGACAGCCATACATTGAGGCGAAAGGAGTCAGCTGTCGAGGCGTGCGCTTTGATGCGGGAGATGCCTTCCAGGATATTGGCCTTGCCCAGTTCTTTTTTTCCATTCAGATATTGGACGAATCCGAGGTGTGCAAGCCAGTCCCCTTTTTCTGCGTCGTCGCGAGGATAGAGTTGAAGGGCTTTGCTGAGCTCTATTTCGGCCTCTTTGTACTCCTTTAATTGGGTATGGGCCGTGCCAAGCTGAAAACTAACCAGAGCCTGGCGGTCTGCGAGGCCATGATGTTGGACAAGAAACTGCAAAGCCTCAACATGCTGTTTGACAAAAAGGGCGTAGAGAGGCTCTTCTGTTTCATAATACAGATGTTTCCAGGCGATCAGCCGCCCATTGATGACGCCGAACATGCCATTGTAGTTATTCTCTTTCTGGAATTGGTCAAGGGCCTGGTCATAAAGTACGATGGCTTGCAGAGTCTGCCCCTGTTCCCGGAGCTCGAAGGCCTTCTTCTGGATCTCTGCAGCAGATTGATTTGCTGCGATGGGAAGTGTCCACATAAGGGCTCCTAGAAGTAATAGGAGGTACATCAGCCTTTTCCCGGATGGCGGGTTTTAATAGAATCGCGATACTCGAGGATCTGCAGGACAATCTCCTGAAGGGTATGATCTGATGTGTCGATTTCCAACGCATCTGGAGCCTTTCTGAGAGGGGAGATTTCGCGGTTCATGTCGTACTGGTCGCGTTGGGCGATCTCTTGGAGGGTTTGTTCGAGAGAGAGGTTTTCAGTCTCTGTTGGAAACTTGGCTCTCAATTCATCGAAACGCCTCTTGGCGCGTACCTCAGGGCGTCCTGTCAGGAAGATCTTGAGCTGGGCCTGGGGAAAGACGACTGTGCCCATGTCGCGGCCTTCAAAGACGGCATTGACTCCTTCCGCATGCTGGCGCTGGATGGCGACAAGCTTTTCGCGCACCGCGTGGATGGCGGAAATTTTGGAAACATTCTTTGTCACCTCCTCATTGCGGATTTTCAAAGTGACATCTTCATTGTCGACAAAATAGTGTTTATCCCCTTGCTTGATCTTGATGTCGAAGCTAAAGCGCTGCAGGAAATCGAGCAATTCCTGAGGATTGTCGGCGTTGACCTTCTCTTTCATGATTCCATAGGTGACACAGCGATACATGGCTCCCGTGTCGAAGTAGATGTAGCCGACCTCTTTTGCCAGGGCCTTGGCGATCGAACTTTTGCCTGTGGCAATCGGCCCGTCAATCGTGATGATCATGTGTTCCTCATGAGGTACATAAAAAGATAAAGCAATGGAGTAGTGAAAACAAGGGAATCAACAATGTCGAGAATGCCCCCAAGCCCGGGGAGGTGGTAGCTGTCCTTGACCCCGGCATCCCTTTTCAGAAGCGATTCAGCCAGGTCGCCAAATTGCGCAGCAATGCTAAGCAGCGCGCCGAGCCAGATGCTTTGGAAGAAGGTAATGGCGATAGGCGGATTGGAAGAAAAGGTGTGCATCAGAAAATAGAAGCACAAACTTGTTCCGATTCCAGCCAGAAGGCCTCCAAAGGCCCCTTCCCATGTTTTGCGCGGGCTGATGACAGGGGCAAGCAGGGTTTTTCCAAAAGTTTTGCCGATGGCAAAGGCTCCTGTATCCGTCATCTTGGAAGTTGTCAGCAAATAGAGCAGCCACCAGCGGCCATCCTGCGATGCGCCAGGAGGGTAAAAGAAGTTGATAGCGATGATAAAACTTAAAGGGACAGTCAGATAGATGATGCCAAATTTAGTGATGGCCAGCGTGATGAGGGCCGAGGTTTCTTTGAGAAGGGCGTAACCAAAAATGAGCGCTAAAGAGATGCCCAGGATGATATAGGGATAGATTAATGCAGAGGAAAACTGCGTGCTGAAGAAAACAGCGACTGTGTAAGCGCATGAAATGCAGAGCCCAAGCCCTGTCAAGGGCTGCAATCCCTTGGTTTCCGCGATGTGGTAATATTCCCAAAGGGCTGCGACAATGATACCGGCAGTGGCAAGCACAAAAAATGGCATGAAAAGAGGATAGCTCGACAGGTAGATGGTGATAAGCAGCAAGGGGACTGCAAGGCTGCTGACTTTGAGCCGCTGTTTCAGGTTTTTACTCATTTTTACCAGCATCATCACTCTCCCTTGCGGCGGTCCCTTGCTTGGAAATGGCGCAAGGCCTCAAGCAGATGTTGAGGGCTGAAATCAGGCCAAAGGACATCGGTGATGTAGAGCTCTGTGTAGGCAATCTGCCAGAGAAGAAAATTGCTGACTCGGCTCTCTCCGCTGGTGCGGATAAGCAGATCGGGATCTCCCCAGGGAGCTGTATCGAGGTATTGCGCCACCCGCTCTTCCGTGATCTCTTCGCTTTTCAGCCCGCCCTTCGCATGTTCTGCCAGCATTCTCTGGCAAGCCCTGGCGATCTCGTCGCGGCCTCCATAGTTAATGGCGGCGATAAGATCGAACTGGTCGCCATGCTGGGTGTCCTCTTTGATTTTCTGCACCACTTCAGAAGTGCTTTCAGGCAGGCGCGAAAGATTTCCGATTGTGTGAAAGCGCACGCCGCCCTCGAGCATGGTCGGGATTTGCTGTTGCAAAAATGTCTCCAGAAGCCACAGGAATGCTTTGACCTCTTCGGCTGGGCGCTGCCAGTTTTCCGTTGAAAAGAGGTACAAGGTCATTGTGCGGACGCCAAGCTCTTTGCAGGCCTTGACAATATCTGCCAAAGTTTGGGCACCCTGATGATGGCCTTGAGAGGCGCTGGAAGCCTGCTTTTTGGCCCAACGGCGGTTACCGTCGGGAATGATGGCTATATGCTTGGGCAGACGGTTTAAATCAATCGCCGCCAGTTGATCTTCTGTGAAGTACATGAAACAATTGTATATTAGTGGATAATTAATGCCTCAGGTTTTTAAAACTTCCATAAAGGCGCTTTGCGGGATGTTGACTTTGCCGATCTCCTTCATGCGCTTTTTGCCCTTCTTCTGTTTCTCCCACAACTTGCGTTTGCGGGTGATGTCGCCGCCGTAACACTTGGCTGTGACGTTTTTCGTTATCGCGCGGATGGTTTCGCGGGCCACGATTTTGCCGCCGATAGCAGCCTGAATGGGAACTTTGAACAGCTGCATCGGGATCACTTCGCGCAGCTTCTCGCAGATGGCGCGTCCCTTGGTTTCGGCTTTGGTGCGATGGACCAGGCAGGAGAAGGCGTCGACAGGCTCTTCATTGACTTTGATCTCCAGCTTGATGATGTCGCTCTCTTCATACTTTTCGAATTCATAGTCAAATGAGCCATACCCACGCGTGATCGACTTGAGCTTGTCGTTGAAATCGGTGATGATCTCGTTGAGAGGCAGGCGGTAGGTGAGCATCAGGCGCTTGGCGTCGAGCGTTTCCGTCTTCGTGCAGGCGCCGCGCTTTTCCATCCCAAGTGTCATGATGGCTCCCAGGTATTCCCCAGGGGTAATGATGTGGCATTTCACCCAGGGTTCTTCGACCCACTCGATCTGCCCGGGATCGGGGTAGTGGGCAGGGTTATCGACATCCATCTGTGTGCCATCTGTAAGCGTAAATTTGTAGATGACGCTGGGAGCAGTGGAGATGATGTCGATGTCAAACTCGCGCTGGATACGCTCAAAAACGATTTCGAGATGCAGCAAGCCGAGAAAGCCGCAGCGGAAGCCAAAGCCAAGAGCCGTGCTGCTCTCCTGTTCGATATGAAGGGCGGAATCGTTAAGTTGCAGCTTATCCAGGGCGTCGCGCAGCGCTTCAAAATCGCTGGAATCGATGGGATAAATGCCCGCAAAGACTACGGGAGTGATGTTGCGGAAGCCAGGAAGAGGTTCGGGAACAGGGTACTTCTGGTCGGTCACCGTGTCGCCGATTTTGACATCCAGGCTATTCTTGATATTGGCGATAATGTATCCCACTTCACCAGGGCGCAGCAGGCTGACAGGGGTCCCTTTAGGCGTGAATTTGCCAACTTCGAGCACTTCGAAATTCTTGTTTGTCGCCATCATCTTGATGTTGGAGCCCTTGCGGATCTCGCCGCTGATGACCCTGATGTAGACCATGACGCCTCGGTAGGTGTCGTAGTGCGAATCGAAAACAAGGGCGCGCAAAAGATCGTCTGTGGGTTCTCTTGGCGGCGGAATCGTGATTAAAATACGTTCCAGAATATCCGGGATGCCAATGCCAGCTTTGGCGGAACAGCAGATAGCGTCAGAAGCGTCAAGGCCGATGACATCTTCAATCTGTTTCCTGACCCCTTCAACATCTGCAGTGGGCAGGTCAATTTTGTTGATGATAGGGACAATCTCCAGATTGCGTTCCAGAGCAAGATGGACGTTGGCCAGGCTCTGTGCCTGCACCCCCTGCCCAGCGTCTACGACGAGCAGAGCCCCCTCGCAGGCTGATAAAGAACGCGAAACCTCATACGTAAAATCGACGTGGCCGGGCGTGTCGATCAGGTTGATCTGATACGTTTCGCCATCTTTGGCCTTGTAGAGCATCGTCACAGGATGCGCTTTGATCGTGATTCCCCGTTCCCGTTCCAGGTCCATGTCGTCGAGAACCTGCGCCTGCATGTCGCGCGGCGCGACGGTGTGAGTCAGCTCCAGCAAACGGTCGGCGATGGTCGATTTGCCATGGTCGATATGGGCAATAATCGAAAAATTGCGGATTTTATTAAGGCGATATTCAAACATACAAATTTTAAGTTAAAAGAAGAGTTTAGCACTTTTGCATATATATGAACAATTGTTTCTCAGCAGCTCCCGCAGAAAAATTCTCTCGAGAAAAGCCCATCTCCGTGATCTTTTTTTACCGCCCTGCTTCGACAACCCCTACGGGGTTGCCTGCATCGGTCGTCAAAAAAATCTCTACGGATCTGTACTTTTCCGAGAGAATTTTTCCAGCAGGAACTGCTGATTATTTCTGAAGAGAGCAGATCAGGTCCCCGCTTCCGACGCTGATCTTGACCTTATCTCTCAGGCAGATATTGGAAAGACTGAAGAAATATTTGCTGAATGTCGCGTCGTGCATCTCCCATTTTAACCCTTCTGAGGAAACCCCTGTGGGGTCGTCGCCAATAGGAATAAATGAGATGGTCTGGCCTTCGCGGCAGGGGATTTCAATTGAACCATGAAATGCGAATAGGATTTCGCTCTCATTTTCCAAAAAGACCTTCTCGGGATAGCGGCGGATGAGATGGAGATTGGCTAGCGTATGATCGAGCCGCTTTTCCAATGCGCCGAAAACCGTAATCTTATCGACTTCAGGGGTAAAGATGCTTTGCAGAGTCAGCTCGAGATCGGTCTCATCTTTTTCAACATGAAAACGGCGGACGGGAAGTTCAGGATATTCGTTCAAAAGCTCCTGGGAAACGGAATCGAGGTCTCCATACAGCATATCGGGAAGGATATGCATCTTGCTGCAGTGGTGTAGCCCTCCATCGACAGCGATGACACTGTTGTAAGCCTTAATCAAAGAAGCGGTAATGGAATAATCGTGAATAGCGCCATTGGCGACGACAGCGACTGTATGGAACATATTTGCGGCCAAGATGACTCGAACATCCACCGAGTTGCCCCGACTAGAACCTGAATCTAGCGCGTCTACCAATTCCGCCATGGCCGCGGATTTAACTAGTATAAACCTAAGGCCTATTTTCGTAAATTGATTTAAAGTGTATGATATCTGCCATCATGGCGACCTATAATAAGCAAAACCCCTTTCTTGCGACAATCGTCGAGCGCTATCCCTTAAGCAAGAGCGGTTCCAACAAGCACACCCACCACCTTTCGCTCGATATTCGTGGGTCCAATCTGACCTATCAAGTGGGCGACAGCATCGCCGTCTTCCCCACCCACGATCCCGAACTTGTTCAGAGAACCCTCTCTGCCATGCATGCCGATGGACATGAGAAGGTGGCCGAGAAGCATACCGGACAGCTCTGGCCCCTTCGAGAATTTCTCTCAACCAAGGCCAATGTCACCGAACTCAGCCGCAAATTAATATCCGAGTTTGCCAACCGCCAAACCAACACCCAGAAAAAAGAGCATCTTCTCTACATATTACAAGAGGGCAACAAAGACGCCCTCAAAGAATTTCAGGCCGGCCATGAGCTGTGGGATGTCCTGGCAAACAATGATGAGGTGCGCTTTATCCATCAGGAGCTTTGCGATCTCCTCATGCCACTTCTTCCCCGCTTCTACTCTATCGCCTCCTCCATGCTCTCAGTCGGGGAGAGAGTCGATCTAACTGTCGCCCATTTCCAATACCTCTCTCACGACGTTATGCGGCATGGCGTCTGCACACATTACCTTTGCCACGTCGCTCCCCTCCACAGCCCCCAGGTGCCCATCTACGTCCATCCCCATCGCGGCTTTACGCTCCCCCCCGATCCCAATGCCTCCCTGATCATGATCGGCCCAGGAACCGGTGTCGCCCCATACAGGGGCTTCATGCAGGAACGCCTTTCCACACAGGCTCCCGGCCGCAACTGGCTCTTTTTCGGCGAGTGGACTCGCGCACACGACTACTTCTACGAAGATTACTGGACCTCTTTAGAACAATCAGGAAAACTTCGCCTCGACCTGGCCTTTTCCCGCGACCAGGAACATAAAATCTACGTCCAGCACCGCATGCTGGAGCATGCGCAAGACTTTTTCCGCTGGCTCGAAGAGGGGGCCTATGTCTTTGTCTGCGGCGATGCCCACCGCATGGCTAAGGATGTCGACGCTACCCTCCATCACATCATCCAGCAACAGGCTAAAACTGATGAACAGGGCGCAAAAGACTACGTCAAGCGCCTCAAAGTCGAAAAGCGCTATCTGCGCGATGTTTATTAAGAGAAAAAATGAAAGCAAGTACTTATAAAGATCCCCCAGAAATCAGTCGGGATGAAGCGAACACAATTTTTACATCTGGCAGCAATGAAGAAATCCGCCATGCTCTACTCTCAGTCGCGCTTTATGATGGGGGGTGGGAATGGAGTCAAGATCAGTGTCTTAGATTTCTGAATCATCCTGATCCTGGGGTCAGGCGGATGGCAGCTTTGGGTTTAGGACATGTGGCACGGATTCATCTTCAACTCCAACAAGAGTTGGTGATAACCGCCTTAAATCTGCTAATTCAAGAAGAAAAAAATGAAAAAGTTGTTGCAACGGCTGAAGAAACTTTAGAAAATATAGAATTTTTTCTTAATGGAAACGATGCTGAATCCAACGAAATGAATGCAAACACAGATCGTCGCATAGGTGTAGATTGCGAAAATAATGAAATTGTCATTCTGGATTATAGCGATGAAACTCCAGAAGAAAAATTTTTTCATGGCCATGTTCGAGAATGGTCGGAACTTCGCAAAAACATGCAAAATTTATTAATAGAGGCTGGTAAAGTTGATCAAAATGGGGAAATCCTTTGATTCTTGATAGGCAGGGCAAATCGACGAACAGAGCGCAAAAGACTACTTCAAGCGCCTCAAAGTCGAAAAGCGCTATCTGCGCGATGTTTATTGAGCTGCCTTTTCAACAGCTTTCTGATAACTCTCTGTTGCAAAAACCACAGGTCCATCGTACCTTCCCTGATCCATTAGTGGTGCTTTAGAGTAGGCAATTTCACTCCCCTCTAGCCTGACACTTTCCACGCTTCCATCTTTGTAGGAGTAATAATTTTGTTTAGCAAAGCGAATCCGCATTTTCAAACGATTCCAGGGAAAAGGAAATTCACTTAAGTGGGGTCTAAGTTTCTCATTTCTGTTGAGAGCATCAAGCAGCCCCTTGACAGCTGCTAACATATATTTTCTAGCTTCTTCCTGAGTAGTTCGTTTCCTTAAGACAAATTGAACACCAATGTCTTCCACAAAGTTATCCATTTTGCCCCCAATGGCTTCACATTCAAAGTGGTATTTCTTTTGCATTTCTTCTGCATAGGGAGGCAAGACTTCATCGATAGCTTCTTCCAGAGGAGTGGTCTGATGGATCTTGAGGATAGGAATTGGGGATTCTGCAGCACGTTGGACAGCTTCTTTGTAATGTTCATCTAAGAGATCGTTACGTTTCCCCGTATAAGGGTCCTTCGATTTATAAAACAATTTATTTCTATTTTCTTCAACAGCTAATTCAGGGATATTATAACAATAGACCACGCTGCCGTCACAGTATCTCCCGTATGGACTTTCGAAAGCAATAGCTACGTTTACTTGTTTATAGGTAAATGGATAGACATCAAGATAAGGGCGCAGTTTTGCATGCGTATTCACAGCCTCAACAAGCTTATCCATAACAATTAACAGTAAGCCTCTCGCCTCCTCAACTGAAGCGCGCCGATAGGCTGTAAAACTGAAACCGATCTCCTCTATTTTTCCATGTACCCTCCCCATGTCTCCTGAACAACATAGATTTAGTTCCTTTTGCATCCTGTGTGCAAACTGGATTTGCAAATCATGCATATATTCTGCAATAGCTTCCTGGTCTGCTTGCCGTTTTCTATCCTCTTCAGTGGGTTGCCACGGACCCATCATCCAAAGACCGCTCAACACAACACAAACAGAAAAAAAGAAAAGTTTAAGGCCAACGTTTCGTGTCATAAATGTTGTACCTTATCTCTGAACGGAGTTACTTGTACGAATCAGCCTTTCCAATGACCTTTTCATAAGGCTCTTTTGCAAAAACCTCAGGTCCAGCGTACCATCCCCGATCCATTGGCGGCTCTTTATAGTATACAATTTCCTTGCCTTCCAGCCTGACACTTTCTATGCTTCCATCTTTATAAGAGTTAGAATTTTGCTTGGCAAAGCGAATACGCATTTTCAAATGATCCAAAGGGAAAGGAAATTCACTTAAGTAAGGTCTAAGTTTCTCATTGCTGTTGATAGCCTCAAGCAGCTCTTTAACAGCTGCCAGCATATATTTCTTGGCCTCTTCCTGAGAGGTACGCTTTCTCAAGACAAATTGAACTCCAACATCCTCAACAAGGTTATCCATTTTTCCACCGATGGCCTCGCACTCAAAGCTGTATTTTTTGTGCATCTCTTCTGCATAGGGAGGCAGTACTTCATCAATAGCCTCTTCCAAAGGAGTGGTCTGATGGATCTTGAGGATAGGAATCGGCGATTCTGCAGCACGTTGGACAGCTTCTTTGTAATGTTCATCAAAGAGATCGTTACGGTTCCCGGTGTATGGGTCCTCAGAAAAATAAAATAATTTATTTCTATTTTCTTCAACGGCTAATTCGCTGCAATTTAAACTATGCACCACGCTACCATCACAGTAAACGCCATATGGACTTCTAAAAGAGATAGACACGCTTACACGTGTATAGGTGAAAGGATAGACGTCAAGATAAGGCCGCAGTTTCTCATGAGCATTTACAGCCTCTACAAGCTTATCAATAACATATAACTGTAAGGCTCTCGCCTCTTCAATCGAGGCACGGCGATAGGCAGTAAAGTTAAAACCAATTTTCTCTATTTTTCCATGCATCCTCCCTGTGTCTCCAGAACAAAGAAGATTCACCTCTTTTTGCATCTGGTGGGCAAACTGGATCTGTAAATCTTGCACATAACCAATATACTCTGCAAAAGCTGCATTGTCAGCTTGCCACTTTTTATCCTCTTCTGTGGGCTGCCAAGGACCGATCTTCCAAAGACCGAACAAAACAGCCGCCAATATTGAAAGTTTAATGCCAACGCTTCGCGTCATATACTTTATAATCTTTTCTAAATGAGTCTATATTATCTTTTAAGGCAGCCTGGTAAGAAACTGCTGAAAATCCGTGATCCTTAATCGCATGGACTTTTTCGTTGAGGGAATTAACCGCTTTGGAATTGATCGCATTCGCCATTCTTGGAGAATCTTCGCAATCCTGTAGACGTGCTAGCCATTGCATCCAGGACATATTGAGACGTTGCTCGAATGTCATTTCTGGCATATCAAAATCTATTTTCAAAAAAGGATCAAAAGGCAGCTTGCTGTCAATGATTGTTACCTTATATGTTTTCCCTCTAATGGTTTTTGAGCTTGTGTAAGGTTGATCTGTCGTGATCTCATCAATTGCTTTGTCTAGATAAGCCCCGCCAAAAAATAGCGCGATATCTTTCTTGGAATAGGTGTTGACTGCGTCAAGAACCGGATCTATCGGAACAGGTTTTACGGCCCCATAAGTGGCTACCACAAGATGTTTCTTGAGATAATGCTGCACATCTTTTAGCCACCATTGATCACAGAGTGTCAAAACGGCATTAGCAATTAATCCGCCTTCACTATGAGCAAAGTGGGTCCAAGTGACATTGGGATTAATTTTTGGAAGGCGGTCGGCAAGGGTTTTCATCAATTGACAAAGACTGTAGACAGAAGCTTCATTTAATTTTACTTCATCATTAAATCGACGCATATCCAAAGGAAGAATGTGTGAGGTTGCGTTATGCAGTCCGATGCATAGGGGGCCTTCTGGAAACTGTTTGATAATTAATTCAGCCATGTCATGAAAATCGTTATCCAGGTCATTCATGATTCCATTCTGGAAGGTGACAAGCCCGATGGGCGACTGGGAATTCAAACCTTTATTAGGAGGAAGAAGCTTGTCAAGATGATCGATAATGTTGATTGTACGGTCTTTAATCGGTCCCGTTTTCACCCAATGGCCGCAGGATAGATAACAATCGATCTCTTGGCTGGAAATTTTTCCCGGAGGCGAAAATTTCAATTTTCCTTTAATAAGCACAGGCCTGGATTGAACTGTAGCATAATCGAGCTGCTTAGCATCAACCTCAATGCTGACGTGAGGACCTCTAAGAGCAGACTGGCACATGTTTAAGATAGTGTTATAGCCCGCTTCAACCTGTTGAGTAAGACGATTATTTGTCAGGCTAAATTGCGAGAGAAGCTTGTTAAGGGCTTCCTTTGGGAGTTGGGATAGCTTTTGGGCTGGTTTGGCAGCGCTTATTCGGCACTGCTTCAAAAATTGGTCCAGAAGTTCATCAAAAGGGGTCATGATGGTTGTCATCGGAATACCTCCCAAAGATTAAAAAGGTTGGGTGCTGTTATACAGCGATCTACCTTTTTGGAAAACATCTTTTCGTCGATCTAAACGTAAGGCCTAGAGTTTCAGTCAGAATCAGTCTTCTACAGTGGTGAGAATGGCAAAACACTGGACTCCAAGGCCTCTGCCAAAGTCAGTTAATCCCTCTCCAGAAGTGGCTGTGATGCCGATTTGTGAGATGTCAAGATTCATCACTCTGGCTATGCTCTGGCGCATCTCGAGCAGCTTTGACTTGAATTTGGGTCGTTTGGCTTCGATGGTGATGGCAAGATGAGAGATTTGCTGCTTTCCAAGCGTTGTGAGAGCTTCGCGCAGGTAGACTTCGCTGTCGGTGATGCCCTGCTTGAGGCAGAGGTCGTCGGCAATGGCTCCTAGAATAAGGACACCGGTGAGGGAAGAAATCGCGTTGCAGATGGTGTGGAAAACCACGTCACCGTCGGAATTTGCCTCAAATCCTGGGACATCTTCGAAAATGACGCCGGCCATGATGCAAGGTTTTGGGTCTCCGTCGGTTAGAAAACGGTGGCTGTCCTGGCCAATTCCAGTTCGAATTTTTACCATTTTGTATCTCCCAGTAAAAAGTAAAATCTTATTGTTAGAATGACTTAATTGTCGAGTATAAAGAATAGAAAAAAACTAATTTCATTGAGCGAAAGTCTCTCGGAAGCCCCTCGAAGAAGCGCGCTTCAATCTTTTTTTTAGTTTCCTGTTGTGGCAAAAAGAAATCCTTGGTAAGAAGTATGGTAATTATAAATCGCATGACCTTCAACCGAACAAAACTTGATCATGGAAATACTCAAAATAAAAGGCGGAATCCCCCTCAAAGGCCAGGTGAGGGCTGCGGGCGCCAAAAATGCAATGACAAAACTGCTCGTTGCATCCCTTCTATCTGATAAACGCTGCAGATTTTACAATGTTCCGGATATTGGCGATGTAGAAGTGACAGTAAACCTGTGTAAGGAACTGGGCATGGAAGTTCAGTGGGACCGCGAGAACGGCATCATGGAGGTGATCACGCGGGAATTGAGGACATCTTATGTGCCTCAACGCTTTTGTGGAGCCAACCGCATTCCCATCCTGATGATTGGAGCCCTTCTCGGACGCACAGACGAAGACATCATTGTTCCGACAGTGGGCGGATGCGACATCGGCAAGCGTTCCGTTGATTTCCATATCTCCGCTCTGGAGCAATTGGGAGCGGTTATTGAATATCGCGAGATGAGACGGGAAGGCGCTTATTTTGCCCATGCTCATAATGGCCTCAAGGGCACAGTGATCACGCTGCCCTTTCCTTCTGTCGGCGCGACAGAAAACACAATTCTTGCTGGTGTGACAGCCCGAGGCACGACGGTCCTTAAAAATGCCGCCATCGAACCCGAGATCGTCGACCTGATTCTCTTTTTGCAGAAGCTTGGAGCGATCATCACCCTCGACGTCGATCGCACGATCCGCATTCAGGGAACGCGCCGTTTTTATGAAGTCGAGCATACAGTCCTCCCTGACCGCATCGAAGCGGCATCCTGGGGGATGGCTGCGATCAGCTCTAAAGGCAGGGTCTTTGTCGAAGGCGCCCAGCACCTGCACATGATCACGTTCCTGAACAAAATCCGCGAAGTTGGCGGAGGTTTTGATATCAAGAGCAACGGGATCGAATTCTACTATGATGGTCCGCTGCAAGGCGGAACGCACCTTGAGACCGATGTGCATCCAGGTTTCATGACCGACTGGCAACAGCCTTTTGTCGTTCTGTTGTCGCAGGCATCCGGCACATCCGTCGTCCATGAAACAGTCTATGAAAACCGCTTTGGATATACCGAGACCCTGAATGAAATGGGCGCGGAAATTACCTTGTTCAAGCAGTGCCTTGGAGGCAAGCAGTGCCGCTTTGCTTCGCATAGCTTCTGCCACAGCTCGATTATTAAAGGGGCTACAGTTCTGTCTGCGCGAGAAATCTCCATTCCCGACCTCCGTGCAGGTTTTGCTTATGTGATGGCGGCTCTGATTGCTTCTGATACTAGCGTTGTCGCTGGCCTTCCTTTCCTTGACCGGGGTTATGAAAAGCTTGTCCCCAAGCTGATCAGCCTGGGCGTCAATGTCGAACGGCTCAAGATCAACGACAAGCCGGAAGTTACGATTGGATCGCAGCGCAAACGCACTGCCGTCAGTGAGCTTCAGCCAGTCGGAGTCTAAGATTCTCGACATCTGAAATCTTTCTGTGGTATTATGTTATACCTCCTGAACAGAAAGAGGCTCATTTGCTACAACTCAGCGAAGTTTCCCATTGGCGCCGTGTTTTGCGCACAAATTTTACCAACTGGCGCGAACTCTCCGCTTTTCTCGAACTGGATGAACAGCAGCAGAGTGAAATTGCGATTCGGCCCGATTTTCCGCTCAATCTTCCCCATCGCCTTGCCCAAAAGATAGCCAAGGGAACGCTGGATGATCCCATTCTGAGGCAATTTCTTCCCACTCATTCTGAGGCTAAAGTTTTGCCTGGATTTGCCGCAGACCCTGTGGGGGATGAGCATTGCCAGAAGACGACAAAACTGCTTCAGAAGTACAGGGGACGCGTGTTGCTCGTCTGCACAAGCGCCTGTGCCATGCACTGTCGTTATTGCTTTCGGCAGAATTTTGATTACGATGTGGAACTGAAGGGCTTTGCAAATGAGCTTGAACAGATTGCTGCCGATCCCAGTATTCGAGAAGTCATCCTGAGCGGGGGAGATCCGTTGTCACTATCTGACGCTATTTTGGAGGGGCTTATCCAGGATCTAGCCTCGATCCCGCATCTCAGGCGCCTGCGCTTTCATACACGCTTTCCGATCGGTATCCCAGAAAGGATCGATCAGAGCTTCCTGGGCCTATTAGAGAGGGTTCCGCTGCAGACATGGTTCGTCATTCATGCCAACCATCCTCGTGAACTGGATGAGGATGTCCTGGGTGCTTTGCAGCAGCTTCAGAGAAGAGGAGTGACCATTCTCAATCAGGCCGTTCTTTTAAAAGGGGTCAACGACTCTGCCGATGTTCTTTCAGAACTGTCTGAAAGATTAGTCGACAATGGCATCCTGCCCTACTATCTCCATCAACTGGACCGTGTCCAAGGGTCTGGTCATTTTGAGGTCCCTGAAGCCGAGGGGCATGCTTTGATCGATGAACTTCAAAAGCGCCTTTCCGGTTATGCCGTTCCCAAATATGTGCGTGAAGTGGCTGGGGAGTCAAGTAAGAGACTTTTATAATTATCCGATCAGATGCGGAAAAACAATATGCTGGAAAAATCCTGCCAGTCTGGATATAGGATTCACTCGGATAATGGGTGATGATTTCAAATGATCTTGATCGATCACATGCAACACCTTTTTAGCTACGTTGTCATTTTTAATGGCTAAAGATAATTCATAATCTTTATGGCTTTTGCCACCCCAATTGAAGCTCCCAATGACAGTTTGAGCGGGCTTGTCCTGTTTTTCGAAGACAGCCACCTTTTTATGAAAAATATTTTTTCCGTTGTTATAGGCAGATATTTTCACTTTGTCAGAGGTGCGCAGCAATTTTGCCGTGTATCTTTGATTGGCATAGACATAGAACTGATTCGCCAAAGGAGCCTTCAGGGAGCTGCTTGCAGTCAGAACTTTGACAGGAACTTGACTTAGCACTTTCTTTTTCAATGCTTGAGCAATTTCTTTTTGAGGATGAAAATACATCTGAGCGACAGTCACAGTTTTATCGCTTTTCTCAATCAATCGCGCCATTTCTTTGACGTGCACATTCTGTTTCGTTTCTGCTCCGCTCACCAGGGCTTTGACTTTAACGCGATGATCGACATTTTCATGATGGTCGAATGCCAAAATTGTTGCCTTGGGACGCAAGTAGTTGGATGCGACGGGAGTGTAATGATTTTTTAATTGCGGCAGATTCTCTTTTTTTTGTTCCAAGAGAGCGTAAAGTTTGAAAAATTCCCGACGCAATGTTTGAGACATGGTTTTACCGCGTCCCACAACGTCCATGTCACTCGAACCCGTGCCTAAAAGGTAATCCAGGCAGTTATTTGGCGGCTGATTGCGCGCGCTTTCTTCGCTGAGACGATCTTGATAATTGGTGCCCCCCAGGATGTAGTACTTTTCATCGACAATCAGAACTTTCACATGATTTTCTCTGCGATATAAGTGTGAGTCAATGTCGGCAGAGGTTTGGAGGCAATGAAAGTTGAGAGGATAGGCTTTCTTAAACTCCTGGATTAGCTTTTTATCTTCTTTTTCTAAGAGGTCATTAGTACTGAGAACATGAGCTTGAAATTGCGGATTGGCTTGGATTCTTTGTTCGATGGCTTTCAATGCTTCGCGAAAAACGTGCCCTCCACAAATGCTTCCAGAAATTTCAACGGAGTGGTTAGCCTGTTGGATGAAATTCAATTTCCAATCCGTTGTCTCCTTTGTGCTTTGTGTGACGAGGATAGAATTATCGTAAGTCCACTGCCCAGCGCCCACAACTGCCTCTTGCTGGGTTTTGATTTCTTTATCCAGGGTCGTTGTGGCAGAAAGAGGGCGTTTCACCTTGGTCATGCAAGACAAGTGTTTGTCCAACGAGGCGATTCTAACATCCGTTTTCAGGCAGGATGGCAGCGGTAGGGAACTTAACCGAATAATAAATTGTATGGGTGCTAAAACAATTTTTAAAACAGTGCCTAAAATAGTCAAGGCAATGGCATGAATTTTAGCTCTTTGCGACTGCAGTTTTTGCTGCTCGAGAGCAGGAATTTCCCCAAATCCGCAACGATTGATTTGATTACTAAATGAATTGTTTGTTAATTGCATAAAAATATTTTAATATAAAAATAATTATTATGCAAGGAAAACTCGGCTCTTATGAGCCGAGTTTATTAGTCGATAATCGTGTTTTTATTGTGTAAGTCGTCTGGCATGTTTATTTCAGAGTCTTTACTCACGTAAATCGTGCAGCCAGTGACGTTTTGGAAAGCAGCTTGTACGCGATTTAAATAGATTTTGCAATTCGTAGCATTGTTAATTGTGATGCTGCTTCCTTCAACCTCAACTCTACCATTTTTGATTCCATTGATCTCGATGCTTTTGCAATCTCGCTCCACTTTGATATGGTTTTGTTCGGAACCTTCGATCAACTTAGATGTTGTTCCTGCAAGAACAACGACTTTGTCCTTGGGGTACATTTTCAACGAGGGGAGATCGTTATTCTGCAAGATAATTCCTTTGGGTTCTCGCGGTATGGAAATGCCTAAATCGGCAATATAGAGACTTTGATCATCGGATGCTCTTTTCCCAGTATCTAGAAGAGCTAACATCTGAGGGGTTATTTCAAGATTCTCTTTGTTTGGGACATGCATGTGACGTCCAACATCTACCAAGCTCTTACCTGGCAGAGCTGCGGCTTCCTCCTCCTCTTGCTGGAGTTGTCTTGCTAACAGTGTGTCGCTATCCACTTCTTCCTCTGAGTCCTGATCGCTTGCAAGAGTAATTTCCTCTCTTTCTGGAGATGAACGCTTTTTCGTTGGCTTACTTGCTGCTGCAGGCATCATCGTATCCTCAGCATCTCCTGCGGCCATTTCTATTGCCAAGGCCCTAAAATAGATGGAGGTTGGAGGGCTTGGCTTATCCAGAGCATTTTTGGTGTTTTTGCGCGTATTTGCTACAAGAACAGGGTCTTTCGTATCATCAGCATCCCATTCGGCCTGCATTTGTTCATACAATGCCATATCATCAATGGGATCTTGAACTCCCGTTCGAGGCTTATCCTGAGCTTCTTTGGCGTTTAATGTTTCGTGCAGTTCAAGTGCTGCCAAATAATCTGCATCCAGAATGTTGGCCGGAGGCCGCTGGTCAGCAAGAGGTAATTTAGGCTGAGCAACGGATTGTAGTAGAAGTTGATCGACAACCCCTTTCAAGGCATTGTTTAAGGATTGAGAAGTCGCTGGAGGAGTGGCTGCTGCAGGTGAGAACGGCTTGGGAGGCAAAGGATCATGCTTAATATCGTAAGGCTTTTGCTCGGGATCAAACCCTTGAAGGATACTGATAAACAAATCTTTAATGCGCTGCTGTCTTTTTGATTCTTTATAATCATTGCGCAGGGTAATAAATCGATTTTTATGGGTTGAGCTTAAATCTTTCAATACATCAGTATTGGCTTCATTTTTAAAAACATATTCATCAAAAATTGCCCGAACTTTTTCGCCTTTTTCGCGGCATTCCCCATAATAAACTTCTTGAATGAGATCAGTCATGGTCTGTCTGAGACGCAGCAAATCAGCAGGTAAATTATTATCCGATGGATTCATTGTTATCCTTTTTGTTAACAAGATCATGAATAATATCAAATTTGCATTTATCTTGCCAGCAATGGCTGCTTTAGTTAGCAATAGAGGTGATGAGTGACATACCCCCGGAACAAGATGTTTTGAGATATACCGCCTGGCGGACCGACGGCCTGCTGAATGGCGATGGCTTTATCTCGGGCTGTGACAAAAACCTGGAGTGGCTTTACCCTTCTGGTTTCAGCATCTGCGCAAATTCCATCATAATCCCGTCACGATTGTCGACTTTGGCATGAGCATGGAATGCTTGAAATGGCTTAAGGGCAAAGCCGAGCTGCTCAGTCCTGACCTGCCGGACAGGCTGTTTGAAAAAAGGGGGGCTTTTCCTGAGCGGTATGGGAATATGGATGCCCCCTCTATAGAACTCTATAAGCAAAGACGCAAAGCCTGGTTTACAAAACCGTTTGCTATGCTGTTGACGCCCTATCAAAGGACGGTGTGGCTCGATATTGACTGCCAGGTCAATGGAGATATTTCGTCTCTTTTTTCTTTTGCCGAAAATGAGACGGGCGTGGCGATGGGTCTTGAAGCCGATCGTAAAGTGGAGATAAAAATCGAGGAGGGAGTTTTAAAGCCTGGCGGCAAACTGTACAATTCTGGAGTGATCGCTTATTTGCGTGGGGCACAATTGATCCAGGAGTGGGCTAAGGCTGTGATTGAAAATGAGGGGGTCTTCCTTGGCGATCAGGATATCCTCTCTCATTTGATTGACAATGCCGATCTGCCCGTTCCGTTCTTTTCCAGAGAGTATAACTGGCTCATGCATGAATGGGGTGTCAATTCCGAGGCTCGCATCATGCATTGGGCAGGCATGAGTAAGGAATATTTAATGAAAAAATGGCTGAAAATCAGGGGAAAGTAAATCCTTCCCGCTGCAAAAAGGCGACGACGCGTTTGATCGCACGTCTGGAGAAAAGAAAGCTCATGTGGCCAAGATCAGCTATCGTCTCATTCGTGGCGTAGCTTAATTCGGGGAGGAGAGCGGATTCAGATGGTCGGATATTGTGATCGGCATCTCCTGCGAGAGCCAAAATCCGAATATGCCTGGCTTCGGCCAGACGGGCGTGCAGGCTTTCCAGATAATCCGAACCAATTTCAATCTGGCGTACGGAAGGGCCAAATCCGAAGCGCGCCAGCGTAGTTCCATGCAGAGGACTTCCCAGTGTGATAATGTAGGTGGTTTTTTCTTTTGAAGCATACTCCAGGGCATATTCCAGACAGGTTAATCCTCCCAGGGAATGTCCGATGAGAATCTCGACCTCTTTGCCCGTCGCGCGCTTGATTTCGAGTATCTTTTCGTGGACGAGCCT
>JAJFUZ010000372.1 GCA_021372155.1 Parachlamydia sp.
TAGCGATTTGAGTAGACGGGCCAATTTTCATCATAGATGTTGAAATCGGGTTCTGTCTTGGTGAGGGCCATGTTGGCTTCGTAAAAAGAGCCGATTGTTCCAATGTCTTCCCAATAGCCTTGATAGATATAGGCCGCCGCCCGGCCCTGGCTGACGGCGGAGGGGATCAGGTGCTTGCCAAAATCGGCGCGCGCGTCGGTTTCGAGAAATTGAATTAACGCTTCGCGCTTGAAGACATAGATGCCCATGGAACCCAAGAAGGGCTTTTCGGGGGTCGTCATGCCGTCGACCGGCTGGCGCATCTTCTGCAGAATGGACTCCTCTTGGGGTTTTTCCACAAATTCGGTGATGCGGCTGGAAGTATCGATTTTGAGAACGCCCATCCGCTTTGCATCACTGCTATTGATCGGCAGAGAGGCGACAACTACATCCGCATCGGTCGCTCTGGCGAAGCGGATCATTTCCTGGTAATCCATATTGTAGAGCTGGTCGCCCGACAGGATTAGAAAATAATCGACCGGCGTTTCAATAAAGTAGTCGAGATTCTGCCGCACAGCATCAGCCGTTCCCTGAAACCATTCTTTTTGAGAGGGCTTCTCTTCGGCAGGCAAAAGCTCGAGAAATCCGGATGAAAAGATGTCGTGACGATAGGTATTGAAGATGTGCTGGTGGAGCGAGGAGGAGAGGAACTGGGTGATGATGAAGAGTTTATGGCAGCCAGAATTGATCGAATTGGAGATAGGGACATCGATGAGGCGATAGCGTCCTCCAAAGCTGATGGCTGGCTTGCAGCGCGACTGTGTCAACGGATAGAGTCTGGTGCCTTGACCTCCCCCTAAGATAATCGCCGCCACCCGGCTCATATCGACGGAGGGTTGGCCGGCTTTCTCTGGGTGAAACCTCCTCGATGGCGTATGCATGCGCGGCAAGCAAAAGGTCATAGGATCCTCCTAATAAAGTACTGCGTCTTCAAAGCGCACAGTAGTAAAGGAGATTTTTTAACGCAAGCGAAGTCTACACTTTACTGTGCAATGACATCGGATTGCAGAGTGGATTGGAAACGGCGATGCGCCATCAGGCTCCAAATAGATGCCAGGAGGCATAAAATCCCACCCAGAACCATGACAGTATAAGAATTGCTCCAGAGGCAGAGCATGCTGCCCAGAGGCGGAATCACGCTGCCGCGCAAGCCGACAGTCAGGACATTGACGCTGCTGAAGGGCGAGCTATCCTCCTGCTGGGAGAAGATGGGGCCGGAGAGATTCCAGCCTAGCTCGCTTCCGGCCTGCATGACGCCGTAGAGCAGATAGGCGGCATAAAGCCAGAAGATGTGGGTCTTGGCAAGCAGCAGTCCGATGGGAAAGAACATCGCGACTAAAGTAACCAGGGCTAAAAAGCGATAGATATCCACCTTGCTGAGCAAACGGGACCAGAAGGGAGAGGTGACAGCAAATCCAGCGCCTTTGCATAGAGTCAAGGCAATGGCCAGCTCCGTGTAAGAGAGGTGCAGGGCATCCATGAAAAACATGGGCAATGCCGGCTGCAAGATCATGAGGCCTCCACCGCCCAGCATGAAACCCATCTGCATGGCGGCAAAATCGGTGCGCGTTTTGAGCAGCAGCCAGGCTTGTTTCCAGGGCTCGATGAGCTGCTGTTTGAATGAAAGTGCTGGTTCAACCGCGTTTGTTTCTTCGATAGCGATGGGAATTTTGCGCTGAAGGAAGACAGCAATCACGGCTACGAAAGAAGTCAGAGGGAAAATCCATCTCCAGGACTGGTAGTATCCATCCAGCAGAGCACCCAGGATGAAGGGCAGAAGCCCGGCACCCACATATTCAAAGGCGGAGCTGAAGGCAAAGATGCGTTCGCGCGAACCATTTGGCACGTTGAGCTTGAGGATCTCCATCCAGGCAGGGATCATCCCGCGCGCCATCAGCATGTAGAAACCGAAAGAGGCGACGAAATACCAGGGCGAATGGAAAAAAGGAAAAAAGAAGAAGGGGGCGTGGCCGAGAAACGTTGCCCAGACGACATTGGTCACAAGGCGATCCTTGCGCTTGTTGACCCAGGCACTCCAATAGGGGGCAAAGAGGGAAACCATTGGCTTGAGCGTGATCATGGCAGCAATCTGAAGAGGAGTGCCGTGCAGATCCTTATACAGGATGAATGGCAGCATCCCGTAGATGGCCCAAAAGGGAGTATTGAGCACATAGCTCCAGATAAAGGCCGCTCGCGTCTCTTTGCAGGTCTCTTTGTGCATGATCAAATCCCCCCACCCTTTCCTGGGTGAGCGAGACGTGCGCCCTCGTCAGATTCGTGAGGAGGTAATAGTCGAAGCACTATTGCCGACGAAAGAAGCTGGCGAGGGCGTACGTCGCAGCCTCCCAGGTAAGGGAAGGGGGTCTTGATCATGCACTTTTCCATGATGTTATTTTACCAACTGAGTGTTAATCCAAGATACAATAATATTCGTGGTCATCTCTTCCGGTTCCGCGGTCAAAAACCTTTTTATGCGGTGGAGGCTCTGCGCAGATGGGCTGAGCAAAGGGGCAGCGCGTGCGGAAGGGACAACCGCTCGGAGGATTCATTGCCGAGGGGATCTCTCCCTTCAAGACCATGCGCTCCTTTTTCTCATGGGGATGTGAGCGGGGAATGGCAGAAAGCAGGGCCTGCGTATAGGGATGCTTCGGATTGCTGAAGAGCTCTTCTGTCGTGGCTGTCTCCATCACTTTCCCAAGATATAAAACCAGAACGCGGTCGGTGAGATGGCGGATGATCGACAGGTCATGCGACATAAACAGATAGCTCAAACCCAAAGTCTTCTGCAGCTCCATCAGCAAATTGAGGATTTGCGCCTGCACCGAAACATCGAGAGCGGAAACCGCCTCATCGCAGACGATCAACTTGGGTCTGAGCGCGATGGCCCTGCCAATGCAGATGCGCTGCTGCTGCCCCCCGGAAAACTGATGCGGATAGCGCTGCATGGCGTCCGGAGTGAGCCCCACCCGCATCAGGATCTCCGCCACGATCTGACTCTGTTTTTCTCGATCGCTCACCAGGCCATGGTAGAGAAGCGCTTCGCCGATATTCTCGCCGATGGTTTTGCGCGGATTGAGCGACGCATAGGGGTCCTGGAAGACAAACTGGGCCTCTTTGCGCATCGAGCGCAGCTGCTGCTTATTGAATGCACGGAGATCGGCCCCTTCAAAAAAAATCTCGCCTCCAGTAGGCTCAGCAAGTCGCAGCGCCGCGCGCCCTAAAGTGCTCTTCCCGCACCCCGATTCACCGACAATTCCCAGAACTTCGCCAGGGCGCAACTGAAAATCCACTCCATCGACTGCCTTGATGTCCGCCACATGCCGGCGCAGCAGACCCGCCGTGACGGGGTAGTACATTTTCAGTCCCTTGACCTCCAGGAGAAACTCGCTCATTGCCGACCCCACTTCTCCATGCTTTCAAGAGAACCATCGTGCAGCCAGCATTTGGCGCTATGGGCATCCACCAGGGGAAAATCGGGCACCTCCCCTGTTTTGCATTTGGCCATCACAAAGGGACAGCGCGTATGGAAGCGGCAGCCATGGGGATAATGGGTCAAGGCAGGCACACTCCCCTTGATGGCCCGCAAAGTCCCTCGAGTAGTCTCCAGGGTCGGTCTTGAATCAAAAAGAGCCATGGTATAGGGATGGGCCCTATGATCAAAAATCTGCTCCACACTTCCCCTTTCGACGACCTGCGAGGCATACATGACGATGACATCGTGAGCCAACTCTGCGACCACTCCCATATCATGCGTGATCAGGAGAAGAGCAGTCTCCTTTTTGCGCTGCAAGCGTCGCATCAGATCGAACACCTGCGCCTGAATCGTGACGTCGAGTGCCGTCGTGGGTTCATCTGCAATCAGAATATCGGGTTCACACAACAGCGCCATGGCGATGATGACCCGCTGACGCATGCCTCCAGAGAGCTGATGAGGATAAGCATCCAGAAGATTGGACGAAGCAGGGATGCCTACCTCAATTAAAGCGTTGAGACACCGTTCCCGCGCCTCCTCGCCAAACAGGTTCAGATGCAGCTCAGCCGCTTCAGCCATCTGATTGCCGACAGTATAGACGGGATTGAGCGCGCTCGCAGGATCCTGGAAGATCATGGCGATCCGGCCTCCTCGAATCGCGCGCATCTCCTTTTCCGATAGACGCAGTAGGTCGCGTCCCTGGAATAGCACCTCGCCCTCAACTTCCACCACCGGAGGCTGCTGCAAAATGCGCAAGAGAGAAAGGGCCGTCATGGTTTTGCCGCAGCCCGATTCTCCGACCAGGGCAAGCGTCCGCCCGCGATGAAGATCAAAGGAAATATCGTCGACGACATTGTAGATACTCGGTCCAATCCCAATCCGCGTGCGCAGATGGCGCACCTGTAACACAGGGTTATCAGCCATAGGGTCTGTATAGTGAGTATATCAATTTGTTTAAAGCAGCGAATTGCATATCGAAATTCAACCACTTCCTGCTCTTTTTCCAAGATAGTCGCTAAAAACCAATCTTATGTTCATGTTCAAAATCGACCTGTAGTGCTTCGGCGCAGTCACATTCCTCCAAGAATGCCTTCCAAACTATTGCGAATGCTGTGTGCGATCCGAACCCAGATTTTTGTCCAATAAACTTTTTAATTATAAAAATTGATGTTATCCTATATGATTGGATAAAAGATTTTTGGAGTGTGCGATGGCAAATCATATCTGCGCGGTCCCTGCAATTCGGACTTTTATTCCTCATATTGAGGGGGGACGTGGACAAGAAACAGCGACTTGGGTTCGCGATTGTTGGGGAGTGACAGACAACCTGACATCAATGTTTGAAGAAATAGTGCTTGAGTCGTGCAGAGATCGTTCTTTGCATTTTAATTATCATTCCCTGAGAAGATCAGTAAGATTTTTTTTAACACCTTTCCGAGAACCACAAGAGGAAGACAGCCTAACTCCTTTAGAACGCATTGAAAGAAACATTCAAGAAATGGCTTCAAATCCCGATAATCCTCATATTGCTGGGACATGCAGGCGGGTAACTCAAATTGTTTACATCCAAGATCTCCTAGATCCCGAAGAGTACGTTTCCCATACGTTCAAACATTCTTTAAACGTTGCACGTTATAGCGATTGGTTATTCGCTGGCAGAGGAGAAGAAAAAAATTCGGCTAGAGTTCGGAGTAATCAAGAACGAGTTGAGGCAAAATATCAACCTCTTCGTTATACTCAATTGCGAAGTGCTCTTAAACTTGCAGCACTTCTCCACGATTGTGGATACCCACATTTGCATAACCGTGCAAAAGCAACTCACTCCATTTTTAGCGCTGATAAAGTTCTTCTCTTAAAAGAAGATTTAAAGGGCTTACTTGACGTTGAGGACGCTGCCTTCGACACTTTTTTTGGCGATTTTGTGAAAGCCATTTTTTATCATAACGCCGATAAAATAGAAGCAATCTATGATCATTGTTTAAAGACTACCATGGGGTCTTTTTTGACTATGCGAACAAAGCTAGATACGGTGAAAGCTGGGTTTGCAACTCGCGAACCGGGAGTTTCAAATATACGTCCTATTATTGAAGAGGTACGAGGTAATTTTAATGGAAGAAAACTTGATCTTCATCATAAAAAAGATGGACTTCTAGGTCATGAACTCACAGTGGCCAATTTATCTGTCAATTTTTTTGATTATTTACGTGTGGCTGATAATATTGATTGCGAGAATGGACGCTGTTCTACCCTACAAAATTCTAGCGATTTTCGCCAACTTTATCGTATTCGATATTTTCGCACTCACCGCCTTACCAGAGCAGGTAAAGACCATCTTGATAATAGGGAAAATGCAATTTTAGAGAGATTGCGGACTAAAGGTGACTTTTATGATAATATAGCTTCAAAGCTTGATCAAGAATCCTTTAAGCATTTTGGTGGTTGTGAAGCGGTTGTTCAAATTGAGGATCTAAAACTAGAACTGCATGGAGTTAATAGAGGATTAAAAATCGTAATTAGCCGAGACCAAGAAAAATGGAAGGAGTTGGAAACTTATCAATTTTTAGAAGGCAAAACAAAAACCAATATTGCCACTTATCAATTTTTGCGAGCATATCAAGCTTTTGAGCAAATCATCCTTTCGAATAACATAACGTTAGCAATTGGTTTTAAAGTAGTTGCTATTGAAGATGATAACGAACTCGTTTTATTTGAAGGTGGCAAAGCGTAAGAAATCGAAAGAAATTAGTAAACAGGAGAAAATTATGTCTTCTACTTCGTTGGGGCCTTTCGAACCACATATCAAAACGCTCACAGAAATGAGTAAACTATTTGGAGCTTCAGGATTTACCTACAAAGATAATGTTTTATCTTTTGAATTAGAAAGAAAAATTATCCGCATTTTTGCTCTTTTGCACGCATCCGATGCATGTGAACTGACTTCCACCCTTGAATTTGGTATTCCTTATTCTGATTATCCCAAAAACATAAGCGCAAAAAAATTTAAAGTTCTTGCAAATCAATTTCCCTTACGCGTTTTAGGTCCTAAACTCTTAGAACTTTTCGAAAATCCTAAAACAGCAGAGAGCCTTGATATTAACCAAGTTTATAAAAATCTTTTCAATGCAAACTCACAACTAGCAAGGACTCCATTGTGGTCCTATCTAGATTCCATCATCCGTCCAAAGCTGGAACAACAGCTGGAGGGCATTGATCACTCTTTTCATTTTTGTATTCAATTGAGGGAAGGTGAGTATTCATTAGAAAGTCGAACACAAAAATCTTTTATTGATTTTTCAGAAAAAACCAAGCAGTTAATTTCCTCTAAATTACAAACTGCGGCTGATGATTTAAAAATACATTTTAAATCTAAAACATTCACTCAATCTTTAAATGAATTAAAAGAAGTTCTTCCTGAAAAAGACGAAAAAACCAAAGTAAAAAGTGTACTTGATCTTGAAGAACTAAAAAAATCTTTAGATAATGCAAGTAATAATGCTGAATTGACCTCTGACAGTTCAGAAAGTCATCCAGTTTTTGGAAAAAGCTCTCTATCAAAGTTAAAAGTAGAAAAGATACCCTTAAAGGCTGCTCCTAAACCCCTTTTAACTATAAAGGACCAAGTAATTTCAGCTAAACCAAAACCAAAAAAAAGGCCTCATGAGGAAGAAAGTTCTAGTTCCGAAAGTTATAGAGCACCTGTTCTAGCCGCACCTGCAGCAGCTGCTGCAGCTGTTGCCCTCAAAAAAATGAAACCACTTTATGCTCTTACTCCCCAAGTCAATCTTTTAAAGAAAGCGCCTGCAATGGCTGCATCTGCTGCAGGGTCAAAAAAGAAGAAAATCCTTTCGCAAAGTGACAAAAAGTTTAAAAGCGCCAAAAAAGCTAAAAGCACGGATAAAGTTGTTTTTCAGACCAAAGCAAAAGGTCTTGGAGGAAAATTTTCTTAGGCAAAGGCATAGGAATATCCATAAGATTTCATAAGCCTGCGAAGTTCTAAGCCTAATTTGCTAGTCCTCAGCAAAATCTTCAACCTATCGGTTGTGTGGAAGCAGATCGTCTTTTACTTGAGCGAAGAGTTCTCAAAGATCTCCAAACTATTAATGGCAAAACGGCTCTTGAGCTAGCCTGCAATGATGAAATAAGAGCTCATCTGCAAAACTAAGTCGATGGCTTAGTTTTCCACGTTAGATAGCGGCCGCCAAAGTCATAAGCATAAACCTGCAATTTTTTGTCTTTAAAAAATTGAACGGTCCAATGAGAATGCAGTCCCACAAAGCCGACGACCTCTTTGAATCCTGTCAGTTTCGACAGACCATTGCGAAGGATATTTTGTCATATCTCAGCGCTGAAATCTGTTTGAACAGGATAATCTGTCCATCAGGATTGACAAACTGATTGATGCAGGCAAAGTCTGAAGGTGGTGAAGAAGGTCGGATTTAAAAGAGCACGAGGTCGATTTTCCGCAGTGCAAACACCAGAAAAAGTTTTCCAGCTCTGAACAACAGATGTCGCGAGGAGCTTTCCATCTGTGGCAGAAAATCAAGGATTATGTTAAAATTTGATTGGATAAACAAGAGTTACCTGTAACCCTTTGCTGGGAGAACATGGATTCAATGCTAGATCTGCTAGGAAGGATAGCCGAAACGCTATTGCTGAATAGGGAAACCTAAGTAATGCGTCCATTATAACTCCACTTAGGGAACAAGGCAGCTACAGCAAAAGTTTCGTGATATGGAAGAAAAAAACATTTACGCAAAAATTCGTAATATTCGTCAGGCAAAGAAACTGACTGTTAATAGTTTAGCTGAAAAAATGGGGGAAGATCATCAAAAAGTAGGACGAATTGAGAGAGGCAAGAGGAGTCTCACAATCGACTACTTGGTGAAAATTTCCAAAGCTTTAGACACCCCAATTGAAGAATTTCTTTCAGTCAACGAGAATAAAAATTCAATCGATGTCAGTCAATCGACCAATTCTTTAGATATCCTGCATGATATTATTATTCTGGTCGAAGAAAATATAAAAATTTTTCCAAACCTTTTAGATGCGAAAAGCAAGGGAAAGTTCATCTCAAAAATCTATGAGCTGACTCTTAAATTCCCAGCCTCTCAACAACTTCTTTTTTTGACCTCTTTTTTTGAAGGAATGAATTCTCTGAAATGACAATCCCCGTTATTGCGCTCATCATAGGGATTTCAAACTATCAGTCTAAAGATTTTCAACAGCTGCCAGCTGCGCAATCCGATGCATCTAAATTGGCCCGATTTCTGCTAGAAATGGGCATTCCTGAAGATAACATCTTTTTATTAAATAGTTCTTTTGTCACTACAGAACAATTTGCCAAACGCCTAGAACATTTTTCCTCTATCAAAACCCCGTTTCAACTCCTTTTTTACTTTTGTGGTCATGGTTATCGAACTGAGGGAGAGAGCCCAGAATCCTATCTTATTTTTTCTGATACTCAATCCTATAGAGATGGGGTTTCGCTCGAAACACTCCATCTAAACTTTCTTCAAATGAAAGCTACAGGGATCTATCTATTTTTGGATGCATGCAGTCTAAGGCTTAATTCGCTAGCAAATCCAAAATATTTCGCAGAAATTCAAGGCGAGCAAGCAAACAAAACACTATTTTGCCTTCTTTCGTCCGGT
>JAJFUZ010000377.1 GCA_021372155.1 Parachlamydia sp.
CATGTCGACGCCGATCTTTTTCAAAAAGTGCTTTTCCAGGCAGCTGTTGAGGCTGGACGGACGGCAAAAATCATCGGACGCCATCGCCTGGCGCCCGACCATCCCGTCAACCTCTGCCATCCCGAAGGCGACTATCTCAAAAGCCTCTTGCTCTATCTGGAGTAGCCCATGCCTATCTTCAGTAAAGAAAGCTTGGAAACCCTGCGGCAGCGCATCGATCTGGTTGACGTGCTGTCAGCCCACATCGATCTCAAACGGGCTGGCGCCAGTTATAAGGCACCCTGCCCCTTCCATGACGAAAAGACACCCTCCTTCATGGTGCAAAAGGGGGACCAGCACTATCACTGCTTCGGCTGTGGAGCCCATGGCGACGCGATCACTTTCCTGATGACCCATCTTAAGCTGAGCTTTAATCAAGCTGTCGAAAGCCTCGCCCAGCAGTTTCATGTGCACCTGGAGGTTGTGGAAGGGGAGACTAAGGGGCCAAACAAGGGGCTTTTAAAAGAGGCGCTCGACCAGGCCTGTCGCTTTTTCCATTTTTATCTCCTCCATACCGAAGAAGGACATGAGGCCCTGCAATACTTGCATGGCCGCGGGATTGACGAGGAGTTCATCCGCCACTTTCAGATCGGCCTGGCTCCTAAAGCGCCAGGGGTTCTGCGCAAGGTCATGCACCAGAAATTCATCAAAGATGAGACGATGGCTGAAGCGGGCTTGATCGCCGCGGGAAAGGAGGGGGGCTGGCGCGATTTCTTCCACGACCGCATCACCTTCCCCATTTGCGATGCTGCGGGAGCAGTGATCGGCTTTTCGGCTCGCAAGTACCGCGAAAAGACCTTTGGAGGCAAGTATGTCAACACACCTGAGACGCCCCTTTTCAAGAAGTCGCGCGTGCTCTTCGGACTGCATCACAGCCGCCGCCGGATCGCCAAAGAGCGCAAGGCAATCGTTGTCGAAGGGCAGATCGATGCCTTGAAGCTGATCCAGGCGGGATTCAACATCACGGTTGCTGGACAGGGAACCGCCTTTGGAGAGGGTCATGTGAAGGAGCTGGTCAACCTTGGCCTGCGCGAAATCTTCCTGGCTCTCGATAGCGACGAGGCTGGGCAAGAGGCAGCACGCAAAATTGGGGATCTGTTCCAGCGTGAAGGGATCGAGGTGCGCGTCGTGCGGCTTCCTTCAGGCTTAGATCCAGACGCCTATTTGCGTAAAGAGAGTCCCGAAGCCTTTGTAAAACTACTCCAGGAGGCTATGGATTACCTGACCTTCCTGGTCAAACATGAGTCAAGAAAAGTCGACCTCAACTCGCCTGCTGGTAAAAATGAGCTCGTCCAGCATCTGACACGCCAAATCCGCGACTGGAATCAGCCTTTGATGGTGCACGAGTCTTTAAGAAAGCTTTCCCATCTTCTTCAAGTGCCTGAGAGCATGGTGACAGAAGCAAACCAGCATACGCCCAATGTCTATATCAAAAAATCGGGCAGTGTCGGCATGTTGGAAATTGATCCAGACCGCATTCTGGAAGCTGATCTCCTCCGCTGGCTGCTCCTGCTAGGGGAGACGCGTCCCGATCTCTTGCAAATCGCCGAGTGTAATATGCCGCCTGACCAGCTCTTGCACCCCCTCTGCCGGAAGTTTTACGAGGTCTATCTGTCTCGCGCAAAAGCAGGCGAGCCGCGCGACTTGCTGGGGCTCATGGCGAAGCTGGAGAGCGAAGAGAGTGGTGCCCTTGTGGCAGAGCTCCTCCAAAAAAAGATCAATAAAGAGAGGGCGGAAACATCCTTCATGGAATGCCTGCAAAAAATCCTCGACCGCAACTGGATGCAGCGACGTGAGGCGATCAAGACCCGCCTGCACAGCGGCCAATGCTCTGACGAAGAGGCCAATGAGCTGGCTAAGCAATTCGACGAAATTCGCAAGAATCCGCCAAAAGTACAAGTATAATTCGTGTTGCTAATTTTTTGATCCAGCATGTAGTGTGGCTTCCATGAGTCATCTTGTCTTTTACGATGGACAGTGCGGCTTCTGCGATCAGGTTGTGCAGCTGCTGCTGAAAGCAGACAAACGCAGCCTGTTTTTATTTGCTCCTCTTCAGGGAATAACGGCCTCAGCCAGGCTTAAAGATCTTCCAGATGAGATGAAAGGGGTCGACAGCCTGGTTCTGATTGAAGATTATCAGATGCCGACACAGCGCTACTATGTGCTGGGCAAAGGGGCCCTCCGCATTGCCTGGCTGCTGGATGGCTGGTGGAAGCTTGTGGGCTGGATTTCGTTTCTGCCTGCTTGGCTTTATGACTGGGCTTATCGTTTGTTGGCGCGCAACCGTCATCGCCTCTTTCCCAATCCCTCTTGTGTGATTCCCGACCCTCAGCAAAAGAAGCGGTTCCTGGAATGAAACTCTTTTTTCACGAACAGTTCGATTATTGGAGGCAGCTCCGACACGCCTCTTTAAAAAGCCATCCTGAGCTCACCTACATCGTGCAGTTTTTGGCGGTCGGCTTTTTAGGATTCTGCCTGAACATGCTCGTGCTTACCTTTGCCCTGATGTTTGGTGCCGGTGTCAGAGCGGCCCTCATTTCCGGCATTGCCGCCTCGACTCTGTTCAATTTTTCCCTGGACCGCCATGTTGTCTTCTACCATGCCCGCCATCAGACTTTCGCCTGGCAATTTCTCGGTTTCATTCTAACCTGTCTCGCCGGGGCATGGCTCAACTACAAATGCGCGATGGCCATCTTAGTTGTCTTTCCCAAGCTGATTCCGCACATTGCGGAACTTGCAGGCATTATCGTCGGAACGGCCTTTAACTATCTCCTGCTGCGCTTTATCATTTTTCGAAAATGAACATTTCCTCTCAACAATGTCCGGATGATATCTTATTCACTCTGTTTAGGGGTCTGGCAGTTAACACTTCGCTTTGTGCAACTTCTACCTGTAAGCGATGGAGGCAAATTGGTGATGATCCAAAACTTTGGAAAATCTATTCCATGCGCGATTGGCCTCTGGCTTATGCACAGGCGCAAGGTATTGAAGACTGGAAAGCTTGGTATCGCTCGCACTATTTTGTCGCCTATTCTCACTTGTTCACCCTCAACCAACGGCGTGCTTTCAGTCACAATGTTGTTTATTGCAAAGAGGTATACTGGAAAGGCGTGGCTTGCCGGCTTGAAACTTTTGTGATGGTTAGCAAGGAATTGAATGTCAGCTCGTATTACAAAACTGCAAACATTCTGAATCTGCTCATTCAGCAGAATAAAGAGCTTTTTGGAATATATGAGGATCAAAAGGGTGGAAGCTGGCCAGCAATTGCAGATGATATTGTCCTCCTGATGGATCAAAAAAAAGTATTGGGATTCTCCTTGAGTCGTGGCAATCCTTACGGCACACAAGGCCTGACATTTGAGTTTGAAAATGTGCTGGCCTTTAGCACATATGAAAGCAGCGTGGGTTTGCTGTTTGCCGATCGGATCGACCTCTACAACATGCTCGTCAATGATCCCGGCAGGCGCGGCTCATTGGTCAAGACCTTTGCTTTTACTAGCACTGAAAGCAAGCAAGCCGTTTTGCATTTGACACGCAATCGCATCATCGGCCTGTTTCCAAATCAAAAGTTGCTGATTTTTGACATCGAAAAGCATGGAAGGGCTATGGCTATATTGCAATTGCAACCAGGCAATTGGACGTTCAAGGGAGATCTTCTTTATTACCACGATGCTGAACGTTTGTATGAAATCGATTTGATCACTGGGACGTTCAAACGCGTGTTGAAATTGCCACCACACATCGCATTGAAGGTCTTTTCCAATTCAGGCCGGATGGCCTGCGGCAAAGATTATCTCGCGCTGATGGCAGGCGATGCACGTCTGCTGGATGATGGACTCTTTTTGTATGTGGTGAACCTGAAAGACTTCACTTTGACGGGATCGAGACAGATGGATCGCACAGACGGCCATCTTCAAGCTTATGACAACCTGCTGATGATCGGACGAGAATGCGACGATTACAACATGAATACGAAGAGAAAGGGAATGGTTGGCATTTTGGATCTTGAATCGCGCGAATTTCTTGATCATTTGCCATGCACCGGCATCGGTGCGCGCCCCTTTTTTTACGATGGAAAAATTGTCGCTGTATCGTCCGATTTTATCGATTTTTGGAAAATCGAAGGGATAAAAACCACTCCGCCCCGAAGAGATAGATCCAAAGCAGAATTCCAGCATTGACAGCCGTTTTTATGCCTGATATTGTCTCCCGTTTTTTTTCAGGAGCGCCATATGCAAGCATCTGCAACAAAATCCCCAAGCTTAGTGGTCTTGAAGCTCTGGATTGGGACATTACCTCTTTAAGAGCCTAAATTGATATATAAACCTTGATTCGCAATTTGCGAATTTCTATAATGAGGAAATAAAGCCAATGCGCATTATCACCAAGAGAGCTCTAACGCAAAGTTGGATGAAATATCCAGAAGCGAGACAAAGTTTAGGGATTTGGGAAGAGCGCATCAAAGAGGCTTCATTTAAGAATCACGGTGAGTTGAAGAGGGTTTTTCCTGATGCTGATTACATTCCAAATCCCAAGTTCAAGCATCTGACTATGTTTAACATCAAAGGAAGTGATTTTAGACTTGCTGTTGATATTTTTTTTAACTCTGGCCACGTTTATATCAAGTGGTTCGGCAAACACGCTGCTTACGATCGGATTAATTTTGATTTAGTCTCTAATGGAGGATTTATCTTATGTTAACCTCAAAAAATTGCAAACGGCGAAAGAAAACATATCGCTTGTGTCTTCGCAAAACTCTTAAAGAGGTTTCTTTGTTTCATTTTCCCATGGTGCGAGGCCTCGAAGATGTATCTGAAAGATTAAATGCGGTAGAAGCGGATACTCTATTTGCAGCATTGATGCATGCTTTTAGTCTTCGCCCAATTCAAAATGAAGAAGATGCCAGGGATGCGGAGCGTGTCCTGGAATATATTGAGAGAGCTTTTGAACAAGATCCGCCAGAAGATATTGAACGTTATCGACAAGTTCTGCTCATGCTGGTTACTGCTTTCGATGAACAGCATTATGTTCGGGCAGCAGGCAATATGGAGCCTCATGAATTTCTCAAAGCTCTACTGCAGGAAGATGGTGTCAGCCAGAAAGCTTTGGTCCCCGATTGCTTTAAATCAGAAAGCCAGGTTTCAGAGTTTCTCCATCAACGAAAAGGACGCAAAAATCTCTTCTATGAGCAGGCTGTTGTTCTAGGTCGCCGATTTGGCGTTGATCCTCTCAATTTTCTCAGAGCTCATGAAATTTGCTAGTGCTATTACTAAGTCGCAGTATGATTTCCAACTGCACATGCTTGCTGGAAATCCAGCAAACACGTGTTCTATGCAATTGATATACTATTTTTTTTCATCTTGATTTGTTGCAGCAGCAGCAGCAGCAACAGCAGCAGCACCCTGAGCAGCGCCTTGAGCAGCGCCCTGAGCTGCAGCTCGGGCGGCCCTTTGAGCAGGGCTTTGGGCATAATCAACGTAAGAACCTTGTTGAGCAAAAGCTGGTTCGATGGCAATAGCTGGCTGGGCAGCTGGAGCGGCAGCAGCGGCAGCAGCTTGTGCGGCAGCAGGGGCTGCAGCAGGGGCTGCAGCAGCAGCTGCACCATAGTTCCATGGAGCAGCAGCTGGCTGGGCACCTTGTGCAACAGCAGGGGCTACTGCTTGATATTTCGATGGCGAATCAGATCGTGGTGCAGGGGCAGAAGTTGGCGCACGCCATTCATCATTTTTGTCTACACATTTTTTCACAGGATATCTTTCTTCATCCAAGTCTGCTACTTGCATTTCAAATATGCCTGGTGGTACATTCCACATAGCGATCAAAATTAATTTTGTTTCAACTGAGCTTGTTAGTTCTTTAATTTCTTTCAATTCGCGAGTTGTCTGCAACACAACTTGCTTAAGCATTTGCCAATGTTCATATTTACTTTCCTGATTCTTTTCCGAGTGTTCTCCTATTCCAAATAATCGATTAGGATTTTTTTTGCTGAGGTAACGCGCCATTTGCTCTCTTAAAGCTTCATTTTCATGAGGAAATGTAGTATTTACCAACTTGCGGAATAATCGTGTAAGATCTTTGTGTTGAACATTTGCTTTAAGATAAACTCCCCGGACGCCATCTGCGAAATTCTGATTTTGCGTCAGCTCGCCATAGACTTTAGCCTTCACAAGGGGCAATGAACATGATGTTTGCATAACAAAATCCTCCATCTTGTAGGGGTTATCAAATATTCAAAAATATGTATCACATGTGTAGACCCCATTTGTCTAGAGTAATTTCTACAGATTCGTTTACTCGAATTGGAACCGTTTGAAAGAAATCAAAAGCCTGGAATTGAATCCTGAATCTTGCTAAGTGTGGGGAATATCAAGGATCAGGATATGGATATCACACTGCACAAGCAGGAGTTCAAGGAAGCGCGCACGGTTGAAGAGATCAGACGCTGCTATCCTGTCATGCGCCATCTGCCCCAGTCGCACATCTCGGAACAGGACTATGTGGAACAGGTTCAGAGGCAAATGGCCGCTGGATATCGCCTGGTTTATCTCGAAGAGGGAGATGAAGTGTGTGCCCTGGCAGGGTACAGGTTCCATGAGATGCTCGGATGGGGCAAGGTGCTCTATATTGATGACCTGGTTACAGGTCCTGCTTTTCGAAAGAAAGGTTATGGCACCAAGCTGCTTGAGTGGTTGTTGGAGATAGCCAGGGAGGCCAAGTGCAATCAAGTACATCTGGACAGCGGGCCGCACCGTCATGAAGCACACCGGCTGTATGTCAACCATGATTTAAAGATAATCGGCTACCATTTCGCCCTGGATTTAAACTCTAAGCCTGAATCTTGCTAATCGTAAGGAGAAAATAGAATGGGCTTTGTGCGGTCATTTTGTTTATCAATGCTCTTGATAAGCCCCATCCTTAACATAGCAGCAGCGCAGTGGTCGGAGCCGCAAGTCATCGCAAGGGATCCTGACGTTTATCAAGTGTCCGCTGCAGTCCAAGAATATGGCGCTGGGGTCGTTGTTTATACGCGACAGGATGATGTCAATTCGCAAATGTGGATCGAGGGTAATGCAAGAGTCGATGGCAAGTGGGGATCGCCGCAGCAGATCTCGGCAAAAATGAGCAAGGGTTCGTCTGATCCGAAAGCCGCCATTGATCCGAGCGGGTTTTCGTATGCCCTTTGGAAATATTCTGAGGGGGAGATGGAGGGTCTGAAAAGTGCTAATTTACCTTATGGCTTTGATTATTGGTTTCTGGCAGGCGATTTTCCTGATACTCTCGCGACTTCCATCGATCAGTTTGAAATAGCGCTTACTGGAAGTTTTTTTGCCACAGCCGTTTGGAGTGTGGAGCGCAATGGCAGCTTTTTTATCGAAGCAGCCCAGTTTGATCGGACATCCCACCGATGGACCGCCATTTCATCCATCCCGCTTTCCGGCAGATGCAAAAGCTTTGATTTAAAGCTGGATTCGCAAGGGCTCACCTGGCTGACTTGGACGCTCTTTTCCTATTCCGACCATAAGGATGTCATCTATATCACCTCTCTGCAGGGTGGCGACACACAATGGGCACCTGTCCAAACCTTAATCAAAGGGGCGGATGTTGAGGATCTAAAGCTTGCCATTGATCTTAAAGATAACGTGTTAGTGCGCTGGCATCAAACTCTCAATGGCCGGTATTCTGTCTTTCAAGCCTTTAAAAAACAGGCCGACAGCATTGCCTGGGTTGGCACCGAATTTCCAACGTTGAAGAATGAGTATTCCCTCGATAGTGAAGTCACGATTGATCGTCAAGGGAACATCATGTTGATTTGGGATCAAACGACAGATGTGATAAGCAGCATGGTTCTGCCTGCTCGCAGCTTAATCTGGAGCAAACCGACTATTGTATCTAAAGAGTTTACTATCACATGGGAATCTGCCATTGACAAGGCCGGAAACCGTTTAGTGGCTCTCAATAACGAAAGTTATTTGCAAGCCGAAACTCTTGCTGCGGGTAGTACGAAATGGAGCGCTCCTTTTCAGATCACCCCTTTAAAATATATCAATAGCAACATTTACAGTGTTGCTCTCGTTAAAGACACAGCGATCATCATTTATGAAGATGATGATACTGTCAAAGTGATAGAGGGCACATCGGTTTTCGATTGACCTAAGCCTGAATCTTATTAAAGTCGAGCAGCTGTCCAAAGAGCCCGAAGACCCTCTGAAGCAGCGCCAGGCGGTTGATGCGGATGTCATCCTTGTCATCCAGGATCTTGACCTGGTCGAAAAGAGCAGCCAGGGCCGGCTGTAGCTGTGCGATCAGGGCGTAGGCCTGGTCGTAGTCATGGCTTTGGACGGCATTGGCAAACTGATTCTGGGTCTGGTTAAGCAGGCGGTCCAGCTCTTTTTCCGCATTTTCCTTGAGCAGATTGCTGGTGAAGCGTTGTTCCGAGACCTGACTGTCCACCTGCCCCTTGGCGCGCTTGAATACTTCATAGAGAGGCTGAAACTTGTCTCGTTGGGATCTGAACTTGTGCAGGGCGTCGACGCGGCAGTAGGCATCGTAGATATCATTAAAGCCAGAGCTTAAGCCCGCTTCGATTTCATCCTTACTGAAGCCATAATCCAGGAAAACTGTCTTCACTCTGTTGGTGAGGAAGGCTTCGATCTCCTTGAGGAGGGCTGCGTGATTGGCGCCTGGAAAGGCCTTCAAGCATTCCTGGAGAATTTCGCGCAAGGGAAGGTTATATTTGCCGCGGATCAGGATCCGGATCATTCCCAGGGTCTGGCGGCGGAGAGCATAAGGATCGCTGGAGGAGGTGGGCTTTAGATTGGCGCAGTAGCAGCCGAGGAGGTTGTCGATCTTGTCCGCCAGGCTTAAGATTGTCCCTGTGGCGGTTTCAGGAAGAGGAGCGTTTTCGCCGCGCGGCATCCAGTGTTCTTCGATCGCGGCAGCAACTTCGGGATCTTCTCCTTGAGCCAGGGCGTAATAGCGGCCGATGATGCCCTGCAATTCGGGAAATTCGAAGACCATTTCTGAGGCGATATCGGCTTTGCACAGCTCGGCTGCGCGTGCGGTTTTAGAGAGATCGCTGATCTTGAGGTGGTTCTGCAGGATAGCGGCATGGGAGTGGAGGCGCTGGGACTTATCCCAGAGGCTTCCCAGTTCCTTTTGGAAGGTAATTGACTTGAGTTTTTCGATATAATGATCCAGTCCGGCCTTCAGTCCTTGTTCGTAGAGGAAGACGCCGTCGTTGAGGCGCGGGAAAAGCGCCTTCTGATTGCCGGTGCGCACGGCATCTGTCGGGGGGATATTGGCGGTGATGACAAAGAGATTTTTTAGTTGGCCATTTTTATCGGCGACAGGGAAGTCTTTCTGGTGTTCCACCATCTCGGAT
>JAJFUZ010000380.1 GCA_021372155.1 Parachlamydia sp.
ACCCGTTCTAGTTCCTTTGTATCACGATACCTTTCAGCAGCGATGTGGAGAAGAGTTTTCTTGTCTCTCGTTGTCGTATTGACATTAGCCTTTTTTTGGACCATTGCATCTGCAATCTCAAATCTTCTATGCAGCACTGCATGAGCCAAAGGTGTCTCCCCCGCTTTATTTTGTGCTTTTAAAGCATTTTCATTCATCAGCAGGGTGCAGTACTTTCTACTGCCTCCATGAACAGCGAGATGCAAAGGAGTATCTCCATTTTGAATTGTAAAATCCATTTTAGCCCCATTGAGCTGTAAATGCGCGACAACATGATCGTGGCCTGCGCTTAAAGCCATTGCTAAGGGTGTGTAGCCTGCGTCAGTTGTAACTTCCAGTGCACCAGTCTGAAATTTTACAACAAGATCAAGGTTTCCTGAGTGTGCAGCCTGATGAAGAAGTGTCATGTTATTTTTGTTTATACAATTCGTTTGAGCGCCCAGGCCAATAAGTTTCTCGACAAGGCCTTTGTGTCCTCTTCTCACGGCATAGGAAAGAGGGGTATCCTTGTTCTCATCTTCGCAATTAGCATTTTCTTTGTTCATTAAGGTTTCGGCAAGATCAAAGCGCCACAACCTTATTGCTGCCAAAAGGGGGAATTTTGAGGCTTTAATGTCAGCTTCTTTCTTTAATTTTTTTTCCTCTTGTGGTTGACGTAACGGCTGCGGTGACTGTACTAGTCCCAAAGGAGATGCAGGAGAAGCTGGTTGAGCTGCTGCCGCCGGAGACGCTGACTGAGACGCGGCTGCCTTTAGACCTGAGGGCGCTGTTGCGGGTGCCTTAGCTACTGGTACCGCATCTGCTGCTGCTGCGGCTCCCGAAACAAACTGTTGAGCCTGCGCAGGAGTTTTTGGAACCGCTGGATTTGGCGCATTTTGAGAGGGCGCAGCTGATGATGCCCCCGAGGCTACTGGCACAGCACCTGTTTTTGGCAGCGCTGAATTAGGCATGTTTGGTACCGCTGGATTTGGCACCCCCTGACCAGCGCTCATTGGCAGTGGGAATATATGTGGCTGCGACGGCGGATTCACAGGAATCTTGGTCGCTGCAGGGTTAACGGGCGGTGCAGGTGCTTTCACCTGATCAGGCTTCGCCACATCGACAGGTGTCTGTGGAGCCTTCTCAAGCTTTTTGGCAGATGGAGAGACGGGACTTTTTATATCATTGTTTTGTTTGACACCTATAATGACGCGAAAGATGGCGTCAACAGCTATCGCTGTAACAAAAATAGCACTCAAACTCATAAGAGAGGGCATGGCCATCAAACCTGATGCCGAAGTAATAAAAGCAGCTCCAAACGTCATAACAGCGCTCGTGATGACGGCCATACCATGTTTGATGAAACCATTTTCTATCGCAAATTTATTATCCAGGATATCGTAAGCCACACTGTAGATAACGCCTACAAGCCCTCCTAAACAAGCTCCACGAAGCGGAGAAGCTGACAGCGCATAATCAACAAGACCGGAACCTATCGAAGCTGTTACAGCAGGTAACAGATGGGAGATGGCGATGTTTCTCATTGTATCCTCAAGTGATGTTAAATTTAGATGTTGATAGTATCAGGTAAGCAGTAACATAACAATATTTTATTTAAACAATGCTGGTTGCTGCTCCATCCCTATCAAAACAGATATTTATTCTTTTTGATAGGGAACGTGAACTTTTCGAAGCATCGGAAAGTGTTTTTTGTTCAAAGTAACCAAGCTTAAACTTAGTTCTTCGGCAGTTGCTGCAATAAGAGCATCTGCTAAGCCTACACTATGGCTCTTTCCGTAATCCCGGCGATAGATCCCCCCTATTTGGGCCATACTAACTGTCGTCGGAGCAATAGAAAATTCTTGGATGAACTGATCCAATATTAAGCGTTCTTTGCCATCCCTTACACCAGCATAAAGCTCAGCTATTGTAATTGTGGAGACGTAACAGATGGAATCTGCCATCATCTTGTGCAAATATTTCACAGCTGGTGGAACGCCTCTCAAAAAATCCACAAGAACATCTGTATCCATCAAACAATTTGATTCAACCATGACGTTTCTGCCTGTCGAATTCCTTTCTCAAGCTGCTGAAATCCGGTAGATCTTTTCGATTAGCCCAAAGTCCTGATGCTGCTTGCAATGCATCTCGTTTGTTTTGTTTTTCAATCAGTTTACGTTCGATGTATTGATCGATCGCTTCTCTGATGATCGCGCTTTGGTGCATGCCTAATTCACCGCAAAGAATTGAAAGTTTCTTGCGTTCATTTTCAGTTAAATAAATCTGGGTCCTGATCATCTTTACCTCCATGGCATACACATATAATGTATACATTCCATTTTTTTGTCAAGTGAGGGCTTGAATTCAAGAATTGCGCTGCATGTTTGCAGTTGTTAGCATATTTTGCTTATTTTATACTCTTGCGAGAGAACGAATTATGTTGAAAATTGGAGAAAGAAAAATGACACCCACATCATCAGCGACAACCCCTGCTATACAAGGCTCAAGAGCACATCATACAATCGATTACAAGCTACTTTTTGGACAACAGATCCGCGATTATGCCTCTGTGATCAGCCCCCTGCTGGGCATTTTTGCAGAATGGCCATATCTGTATCAACAGTCCGATCCGCTGGAAGATGTCAAATATATTCTGGAACGATATGCGGACCAGCCCGACAGTGTCGTCTGCATCGCTTTTGATGGTAAAATTGCTGTCGGTGCAGCCATGGGTGTCCCACTGACACAAGCTCCTCAACATTATCGCGATGCTTTTCCAGAAAATGAGCGGCGGCCTGATATTTTTTACTGGGGCGAAATGGTTGTTCTGAAAGAGTATCGTGGAGAGCATATTGCCACAGAGCTGTTAACCCAGTTGGGCAGGCATGTGACGGAATCCGGAAAATACAAAGCCATCTGTTTTGCCAGCGTAGAGCGCGAGGCTGATTACAGGTTAAGTCATCATAAGCCTGCGAAATATGTTTCTTTGGATGTTCTGTGGAAGAGGTTTGGATTTGAAAAGCGACTAGACATCAGGATGCAAGGGAAATGGACTGTTTTAAAAGAGGATGCAGACAGCTTGCACGAGATGTTCGTCTGGTGGAAAAGGCTCGATTGAGCTTTTATCTCTCTCTTGGAAGGCGCTGCTGGTGATCCTTCTCAGAAACCTTTTGGAGCAGGTGTTCGACCTTGATGAGCAGCTCTTCGGCGATGAATTTCAGATTGCGGCTCTGTTCTCCGGCAGAATTTTCGACTACCTTTAACCCGTTGAGAGGATACTTTGTGGGGGGGTCTTCATAACCGCCGTCTTCGCCATTCGACGAGAGCTTCTCGAAATCATCAAAAGCACCCATGATATTTTCAAAGAGGTGTGAATAGTAGGTGGAATTTTTTCCATCGCGTGCATTCATGAGTGAAGCGCCGATCAGCTCTTTGAAAATGAGCTGCAGTTCGGCCTTGAGCGTATCTATGTCCATAGACGCATCCTGGATGACAGTAACATTAGCCATAGGAACAGACCCTTTTTAATGATGGCATGAGTATAGCTATCGATGGATTTTTTGCGCTATTTTTTTTCAATACCGAAGATTCGGTCTAGCGAAAAGAGACCGGGTCCAAAGGAGAAGATGGTCAGAGCGGCCATCAGAAAAGTAAAGGGAGAGCGGCCAATGAAAGTCCCAGGATCGCTGAACAAGTTCCAGGTGGCTTCGCTTTCTGCTGTCAAAAAGGCGACAACCATGGTCCCGATCAGCGGCAGAGAAGCGAGACGAGAAAAGAGGCCAAGGATCAGAAATGCCCCGCCTAGAAGTTCGACCGCTGCAACGAGATAGGCATTTACGAGCGGTAAGGGGATATGCAAAGTTTCAAAATAGCCTGCAATCGAGGCGATATCGGCAAATTTTCCCCTGCCGGCGTTAAAAAATTGCCAGCCCCAGAAGAGCCGAATCGCCAAGAGGAAGAGATGGCTGAAAGCCTGGCTCGTCCTAATCAGTCTATCGTAAAGAATTCTTACCATAAATTATTCTTTTAAAGTATGGACAAAAAATAAGCAAGCAGCAATTGTCCACAAGTTAAAGGCGGGTATGGAAAAAGAGGGCCATTTCACAGACAAGTTCAGTTATATATTGGCTCTAGTCTCGCTGCTGGCAAGCTTTTACATCTTTTTCCAGCAGACAGGGCAGCTGGGAGGAAGTATTGCTGCCGCAGTTCTCACAGCGGGATTGGTCTGGGCGACCTACATCATGCTGCGGTGGCTGTTGCTTGCTAATAGGGAATAAGCCCCTGACAAAGTGTTGAAAAGATAGGCCAAATCAAGTATAATAAATCCTGTGGTGGAGACTCGTGTCGCCACTGCACAAAGCAAGAGAAAATGAGATTGAGATGAGACATATCAAAAGTGAAAGACTGAAAAAACTGGAAGTGGAACTGAATGACCTCGAACAGTGGTTGAAGCTCGGGCTTGTCCCTAAAAAAGATGTGGAGAAACACAAGCAGGAGATCGAGGCTGTTCAGGCCAAGATCGAAGAGGAAAAAGAGCGCTTGCAGTTTCTTAAAGAGAGTGGTGAAGTCGAAGAATATGTCACCCCTAAGCGCACCCCAGCCAGATCAGGTTACACAGAAATGCCCACAATCCCTGATATCGACATGGGCGAAACCGGTGGCATGACCGACGCAGGATTTGGCGTGGAAACCGATGCTCTGGATGTCGAAAGCTCTGTTATTGAAGAGCGTGAAGAGGGCGAAGAAGAGCCAGCTACAACTACGGCAGCAGAGGCGGAAGAGGAGGAGGAAGAATCTTTCTTCAGCGACCGCAACCGCTGGCGCAGAGGCGGCATCATCGACCCTGATGCAGATGAATGGTAAACCGAAGTCCATTCAGCCTCTATTTTCACATCCCATTTTGCAGCCGCAAATGTGATTACTGCCATTTCTATGTAATACCCGACAGAGAGAGCGATAAACAGCTCCTTCTGACGGGATTTAAGCGCGAATGGCTCAACTGGCTGCCTCAATTAGAAGGAAGGCAGCTGGTTTCCGTCTATTTTGGCGGAGGCACCCCTTCTCTATTTGGTCCAGAAAGGATTGCAGAGATCCTCGGTTGGATCCGCGCGCATCACCCAGCCATTGAAGAAGTGACCCTAGAAGCCAATCCGGAGCGTATCACAGCCGAGTTGATGGCAGCCTATCGGGAGGCGGGGATAAACCGCATCAGCATTGGGCTGCAGACTCTCGATGATGCTCTCCTGCATCAACTTGGACGAACACATGCGTCCCAGCAAGGCATCGACGCCGTCCTGGCCACAGCGCAAGGGGGAATTTCCAACATTACTGTCGATCTGATGTATGACATCCCCACGCAGACCTTGGCGAGCTGGGAGCGCACTCTCGAGCGGCTGCGTACTCTGCCCATCACTCATCTCTCACTCTATAACCTGACCTTCGAACCGCAGACCCTCTTTTTCAAAAAACGCGCTCAGCTACTGCCGACCGTCCCTGATCCAGAGACAAGCCTGCAGATGTATTTGAAGGCTATTGAATATTTGGAGTCCCTGGGTCTTCAGCAATATGAAATTTCGGCTTTTGCCAAACCTGGCTTTCATTCTCGGCACAACGTAGGCTACTGGACCGCGCGTCCATTCCTGGGATTTGGCCCCTCAGCTTACAGTTACTGGGAAGGGAGCCGTTTCCGCAATATCTGCCATCTGCGGCGTTATAGCGAAGCTTTAGAAGCTGGCGACTCCCCTGCCGATTTTTCTGAAAAGCTGGATGAGATACCTGCAAGGCGCGAGCTTCTCACCGTTCAACTGCGTCTTGTCAAAGGCGTCGACCTCCTCGAATTTGAATCGCGTCACGGCCCTCTTGACCCTGAAACAAAATCAGTTTTACATGATCTGCAAAAGCAGGATTTTCTTGAGCAAGATAATTCAATCCTTAGATTAACACCGCGCGGCCGTCTGTTCTACGATTCTGTGGCAGCTGAGCTGATCTAGCTTAGTAGCTCGTTGCGTCCAGTTTCACCTTGCCGCGGAAGATCCAGTAGATCGAAATCGTATAGGTCACCACCATGGGGATACCGATGATGGCGATCAGCAGCAGAATCTCCAGTGTTTTGACTGAAGAGGCTGAATTCCAGATATTCAAACTTAGGTTCTCAGGGTCGTTGATGGCGCGGACCACATTGGGATAGGTGCCAATGCCAAATAAGGCAAGCAGGCAGACAATGTTGACGCAGGAAGCGATAAAGGCACGCCCATCATTGCCATGATAAATCTCGCGCGGGATGTTGGCGATGGCAAACATGTTGATCAGAGCGATGAGAAAAAAGATGGGGCGCTCTTTGATTGTCGCGGTCATATGGGTCATGTAGATAAGCGTGGCAACGGTCGCAATGGCATAGCACATGATGAAAAAGATGATCGTGGGATTGACAAATCGGCGCATCTTTTCGTGGAACTCCCCTTCCGTCTTCAGCATCAGATAGATTGCCCCATGCATCAGGAATAGAGCTGTGGAGGTAACCCCCAAGAGGAGCGCATACGGGCTAAAAAGGTCGTATAGGGTGCCAGTGAACTCCTTGTGCCCATCGAGAGAGATGCCTCGAATAAGATTGCCAATCACAATGCCAAGGATCATGGCGATCAGCAGGCTGCCGAGGCTGAAAAGGATGTCCCAAGTCCAGCGCCACCAGGCCATAGGCTGCTTGCTGCGGAATTCGATGGCAACCGCCCTGAAGATGAGAGCGGCAAGCAGGCCCATCAGAGGCGTATAAAAGGCTGAAAAAACCGTGGCATAGACATCGGGAAATCCTGCGAGGAGGGCTCCTCCGGCAGTTACCAGCCAGACCTCGTTACCATCCCATACCGGACCAATCGAGTTGAGCATGAGCCTTCTCTCTTGGTCCTTTGTAGAGAAAAGATGGAGCATGCCGACCCCCAAGTCGAATCCATCGAGAACGGCATAGCCGATAATCAACAGCACAAAGGCGCTGAACCAGATGAATTCGAGTTCATAGGCGAGAGTCATCTTTGATCTCCTGTGCAACAGCCTGCATGTGTGGATAAGTGATCGTTGCCACTCCTTCCGCAGGCCCATGCTGTATTTTGTCGTTGAGCAGATAAATGAAGAGGGCAAAAAGCAGGGCATACACCACCACAAACATGATGATCGACCCCAGGACCTGGTTAGCGGTCACAGATTTTGAAAGCCCATCAGAGATGCGCAAGAGGTTATAGACAATCCACGGATAGCGACCCATCTCTGCAGCTACCCAGCCGGCTTGATTGGCAACTTGCGGAAACAGGACGGAAGCGACAAGGTAGCGCAGCGTCCAGCGGGAGACGGCGAGGTCTGTTTTCCACCATCGAATGAAAGCCGCTACTACGGCAACGAGCATGAGTGCCCACATGGCGATCATGAGATGATATGCCTGGAATACCGCCTGGACATTGGGCCAGTCCTTGCGTGGTACCTTATCGAGTCCTGCCACTTCCGCCTGGAAGTCATTGTGCGCTAAAAAGCTAAGCATTCCAGGGATTTCGATGCCGTGGACGGCCTCCCCCTTCATATCGACGATTCCAGCCACGTGCAAAGGGGCGCCCTGCTGTGTCTTGAATATGCCTTCTAAAGCTGCAAACTTGGAGGGCTGGTTCTTGGAAACCCCTT
>JAJFUZ010000071.1 GCA_021372155.1 Parachlamydia sp.
GTCGTAATTTCGACTTCACCCACTTGTCTCTTGGGGGTACGTGAGAGACGATGCAGAATAAACGCACCCAAAGCCACAGTTGCTGCAAGGGCTGCACAACTCCAGCCGAGAATGAAAACAAAATTGTCTGCTTTTGGATAAATAGGCACCAATTCCAATTTCGTTAACATATTTTCAGTCAGAATATATGTTGGAATAAGGAAAAGGATGGAATTGGCGACACTCATCACAGTTTGGATCACACGAAAGTGCGCGATAGTGGTACTCCTTATCCAACGGACAACCCTTCCCTCATGATGCACTCCTGCTTCTACATGGGAATAAAGACCTGCTTCCAGAGTACTGACAATGGCACTGATTGCTCCAAGCGGATTCAGGAGCATGGATGAAGCGATGGACATGGAGCCTCCATTATTTAAAGTAAATTATACTCAGATATGGAAAAGAAAAATGTCAACTATTTTGGCATTCCTGTAAGCGCAGCAGCATGATACGCCAGGCATCGAGGCAAAGAATCAGTCTGAAAGAATCGATAGAGATTTGGAATGCTCTTCTGAAAAATGGTATTGATTTCCTCTTTTGAGCAACCATGGTTGTAAGCCAGCTTGACAGCAGCCTCAGGGATGCGCGCCAAAAATTCGCTTGGCCACTTATCTTTTTCGTAAAGAATTTTGACTGATCCGAACAGATACTTGATGTCAAGGTGCACATCTGGGCTGGATCCCAGCCGTTCACTGTCACTTCTCATCGCCTCTTGAAAGGCTGGATCATGGATGGGTGCCATGGCAAGTTGATAAAATTGATGAGCAAGCTTGTGAGTTGCTTCATGAATAAGTGTCCGCATGATGGAATCAGAATCGATAGCAACAAGGATTTGGTGACCGGTATCCGCATTATAACATCCAACTCCAATGTTATCCCCTCGAACCTGGCGTATTTGTTCCGGCGTTAAAAAATAGATGGCCATTTCAGAATCTTGAGCAAAGATGTCTAGCATCGCGTTTATAATGGGTCGACAGATACTCTCAGCCCCACCCAATTGATTTTCCGTTATCAACATACGAACAGCATTCACAATGTTGGAATGAAACTGCGTATCACTGCTGAAACAGCGAATCCCTCCTGTTTGTTTCACCGCACCTTTCACACGCACCATCTCTGTGATTAATCGCAGTGGAAGCGATAGATGACCGTAGTGTCGCTGCGCATCGAACACGGTCCGAGCTAAAGAGACATTTGTATCCAACTCCTTGCGAGAATGTTGAGAAAATGCCTCAATCACTTTTCGACAATCCCTTGCAGGTGAATGCAGATCGACCGCCAGCTGGAATGAGGTCAGGGGATCTCCATGGGGAAGACTTGGATTTGGAGTTGGATCGTTGAGTGGATTGACAGATTTTACATTTGGATCTGCACCTGCACCCAACAGCAGCGCAACCGTCGAATCAAAGCCATTCAGGACCGCGGCGTGAAGAGGCGTAAGTCGATAGCAGGTCAATACGCCCGGTCGACAGAGGACATCAGGCTGAGCACCCCTTCTTAAAAGCTCCTCGACAAGCTTGTCCATTCCATGAGCGCAAGCTAAAAAGAGCGGAGTCGCCTGACAGGAGTCAAATGCATCAATCTCTGACCGATCCAGAACAGTCCAAGCTAAATCTTCTAAATGACAATCAATGCATGTGTGAAAGACAGGATTTCTAAGCACGTTCCCCTTCTTGGGGTCCACACCCCTCGCGAGAAGGTACTTAAAGATTTGCTTATATCGCTCTTCTACCTCTTGGCAAATTCTGACAGAATGCAGACGTGGATGGATCTGGGTAAGGGAGCAGGAAAGGGGCGTCATGGATCGTTTGGGGTCTGTGGGATTTATTCCGCAACCCGCCACAGCATCCGGGTCTACTCCTGCATCAACCAGTGCCTTGAGAACGCCCAATTTCCCTTTTTCAGCAGCGACATGGGCAAGAGTATATCGATGATGATAGCCGCCACCTGCATTCTGCGTGTGAATCGCCTTCACACCCAGCTCGATAAGTTTCAAAGCTGCGACTGTACAGGGTGAAGATTCGTTATCATTTGTGTGAATCAAGCGTTCAAGCAGAGTTGTAGAACGTGTATCTAGAGCGTCAAAGGTGTTTCTCGCAATGGCCTGTTCATTCGGAGAAAGTCTTAAACATTCATCGAGCAGTTTCACCAACTGATTGCCGTTTTGGACAGAATAACCAGCGAAAGCCTCTTGTACGGCCTCCTCAATCTTTTTAACGATTTCGAGAGGATTCGCGCTTGATTTCAGAATATTTCTAGCTGTAGGAATTGCTGTCGTTGATAAGAGTGCGTCCATTTCACATCCTAATTTTGTTAGACCTTTACTTTAGCATATAGTCAGTTCCTGAGTCAGCAAAAACTAACATTATTACTTGACCACTTTAAAATTTTAAGGTATATTAATAGAATTATTCCATAAAAGAAAACCAACAAGACCTATTGGAAATTACATGCGTTCACATCTCTTTACAACGATCTACCTGCTGCTGCTGATCTCTTGCGGCTATTTGGCCACAGATGTTTATCTGCCGTCGCTTCCTGCGATAGCGGCCTATTTTCAGGCCTCTGATAATCAAGTGCAGATGACGCTATTTTTCTATCTCGTGAGCTTTTCAGTGAGTCCGCTGATTTTTGGACCTTTGTCTGATCATGTGGGGCGAAAAAAAGTCATATTAGGTGGGATCGCAGTGAGCATTGCAGCAACTGCCGCCGCTCTTTTTATGCCGCATATTCAAGGATTGGTGGCCTGTCGTTTTTTACAGGGTTTGGGATTGGGTGCGGTCCTGATCTGCTCGCGGTCCATGGTATCCGATCTATTCACCGGAAAGGCGCTGGCTAGGCAAATGTCCCTGACAACTATGCTGATGCCACTTGTTCTGGCAATCGCTCCTACTGTCGGAGGACTGTTGCAGGAAACTTTTCAGTGGCAGGCTGTATTTATTTTCTTGAGTGTTTACCTGACCCTGATCTTATTTTTAGTGATGGCGGCTCCTGAAAGTTTAAAACAGCCCAGCACGAAAAAATTCACGCAAATCTTCTCGACCTACAGAGCCCATCTTTCCAACCGACAATTTGTCGTGTTTGGAATTACCTTCATTCTGCCTTCTATTGGCCTTTTTGCTTACATGACAGTCAGTCCTTTCCTGTTCCAGGAGCAAATAGGACTTTCACCTTCCGAATATGGGTCGTTAGCGCTCTTTGTAGGGGCTGGTATCCTGACGACAGGGTTTCTGAATTTAAAGCTGATTCAATACTTTTCGGCCATTCAGCTCTTATTTCTGGGAGCCAGCCTAATGATCGTGTCAGGAGGTCTTTTGCTGGTATTTTATAGCATGGGAATTTTTACCACCTGGTCGCTACTAATACCGTCATTGATCTACTTCTCATGCCTGGCATTTTGCATCTCTAACTCAGCTGCAAGGGCTATGAGTGTTGTAAAAGAACATTTTGGAGCCGCCGCAGCCTTGCTGACCACTTTTCAATATGTCGCTGGCGCCTGTGGGAGTTTCATTTTTTCGTTGATCCCTAATGAAACACCCCTGTCTCTAGCTGGCTGTTTCATTGCAGTGGGTGTTTTGTCTCTCATCACCCTCTGCTTTGCACTCAGATGCACAGACCAGGATCCTGTTTTAAGCTATTGAAGACCATGTCTATGAACCTATCTCAATAAAATTCTCACTCTGGAACAGTTGCGAAAGCTCTCGCGCTTGAAAGATCCCAAAAGGGAGTGTATTGACTTAATACATGAGATAATTGCGCTTAAAGAGGGTTGCTCCTCTAAAACGGAGTAGCTAAGCTCTCCAATGCAAAACGGCCCTTTAGGGACCCAAAAACAAAGGAGCAACCCATGAAACACTATGTCGGTCTTG
>JAJFUZ010000081.1 GCA_021372155.1 Parachlamydia sp.
TCAGCGTGTCAGAGGAGAAATCGAACAGATTCATGCGCTCGCGGATGATCTTCTCCATACGGGCAAGACCGATGAGGCACTGGTTCTGGATCAATTCGCCGACAGAACGCACGCGCCTGTTGCCCAGGTGGTCAATATCATCGGTCGATGTGTCTTCCTGTCCTTGCTTGAGGCGGATCAGATACTTCAGCGCACCGATCACATCCTCTTTGGTCAATGTAACCGTGTTGAGGGCCTGATCTGTAATCTCCACTCCAAGCTTGGAGTTCAGCTTGTAGCGGCCCACACGGCCCAGGTTGTACCGTTTCGGGTCGAAGAAGAGGCGCATCATCGCCGAGCGGGCATTGGCCAGCGTGGCAGGCTCGCCTGGGCGTATCTTGCGGTAAAAATCCTTCAAAGCAGCTTCATAGGAGTCTGTTGGGTCTTTCGCCAGCATTTTGATGATGGGGCTGGATTCATCAGCATCTTCGGCGATCCTGATTGTCTCGACGCCGGCGTCGGCCATGCGCTTGACCATCGCGGTCGTCAGTTTTTCACCAGCCTTGCCGAAGATCAGACCCGCCTCTTCGTCAATGACGTCCTGAGCCAGGATCTTGCCCACCAGTTTGGCAATCTCTTTTTCCGACTTGACCTTCATCTTGCGCGTCGTGAAGAATTCCTCGATGATATCGGCATTGGTTGAGTAGCCGAGGGCGCGGATAAATGTCGTTGCTAAAATCTTGCGGCGACGCTTCTTGCGGTCGATGTAAATGTGGATATGGTCGCTGCTGTCAAAAGCTCCCTCCAGCCAGCTTCCACGGTAGGGGATAATGCGGAAGGAATAGATGACGCTTCCGCGCGAATGACGTTCCTGCTCAAAGCAGATACCGGGCGAACGGTGCAGCTGGGAGACAACGACGCGCTCCGCACCGTTAATAATAAAGGTACCTTTGTCAGTCATGATGGGGATAGTCCCCATATAGACCTCTTCCTCCTTGATCCCGGTCTCGTCGGTCAGGCGGAACTTCACTTTCAGCGTGACATTGTAAGTAATCCCGCGGCGGATGCACTCTTCTGGAGAATATTTGGGCACACCCAGACTGTAAGCGATAAATTCGAGGATAGTCTTCTCATCGTAGGATTTGATGGGAAAAATTTCATTGAAGACTTCCTGAAGTCCGATACTCTCGCGTTCTTCTGGAAATTTGCTCGATTGAAGAAACTGATTATAAGACTTAAGCTGAATTTCAATCAGGTTCGGAAGATCAATAATGTCATGGCTTTCTTTAAAACTGACACGTTTTGGCGGCCTTTTCAACATATTGGTAAGGTCTCCTGGTACTTTATTTTGTGCGAGAGGTGGCTTAAAACAACTTCCAAATCACTTCACGCAAAAAATAGTTAAAAATATTTAAAAATGCGCAATCCCAGGACAGAAAAGTATTACTTTTCTGCCACTGGGTTGCTTCTATATAATTGTCAGCGGTTACAGCCCCTTCAGGGTCACTTTTCCGCCAGCAGCTTCAATCTTCTTCTTGATATCTTCTGCTTCCGCCTTAGGCGCCGTCGCCTTGAGTTCTTTTGGCGCGGCTTCAACGAGATCTTTAGCTTCTTTCAAACCAAGACCCGTGATCTCGCGGACGACCTTAATGATGCCAATCTTCTTGTCGGCTGGCGCGTCGGTCAGAGTGACCTGGTAATCAGTCGATTCAGCAGCAGCGGCAGGAGCGGCTCCCCCTGCAGCAGGAGCGGCGGCAACTGCCACAGCAGCTGCAGCAGCTTTAACGCCCCACTTATCTTCCAAAGCTGTCTTCAACTCAGCCATTTCCAAAACGCTCAGCTCACTCAGCGCATTGACTAGCTCTTCAGTTTTCTTGCTCACGATACTACCTCAATTTAACAGTTAAAATTTACTTGTTGGCTTCTTTTGTTTTGTTGTCCAGGCAGTAGACGACGCTTGAAAGCAGCGCCTCCATAACTGCCAATGTCTGCGACATGGGTGCTTCGAGAACGCCGAGCAGTTGAGCCCGCATTTCGTCTTTCCCAGGCAGTTTGGACAGCATTTCTACCTGTTTGCCATCGTAATAGAGACCTTCAAAGCGGCCACCCAAGACCTCCAGCGCCTTGTCATTATCCTGGCTGAAGCGGAAGACAGCTTTTGTGGTTTCAATGGGATCTTTGCCAGCAAGCACGAGGCCTATATGGCCTGGAAGACCTTTTAAGTCTAGCTTAAGGCCGGCAGCATCGGCAGCTTTGATCAGAAGGCGCTTGCGCACAACTTCGACGTTTCCTCCGAGCTTCGCGATCTCATTGCGGAATTTATTGGCCAAGTTGGCTTTCACCTTTTGATAACTCATGATGACGAAAGTGCCATGCTTGTCCATCTGGCCTTTGATTTCATCCAAAAGGAGCTGTTTTTCTTGTCTCATCGTTTGTCTCCTTATGCTGTCTCAAAGTCGCGCTGATCAAGTTTGAGGCCAGGCCCCATTGTCGAGGAAAGCACTACTGACTTGATATAGTGCCCCTTGGCTGTGGGTGGCTTTGCTTTAAGCACCGCCTGGAAATAAACGTCGATATTCTCTTTCAGCTTGCCAGCTTCAAAAGAGATCTTGCCCACAGCGTTGTTAATGACGCCATGCCTGTCGAGCTTAAATTCAATTTTACCGCCCTTGAGTTCGCGAACTGCTTTCGCGATATCCGTGGTGACGGTACCAGCCTTTGGAGTAGGCATCAGGCCACGCGGCCCGAGAACTTTACCCAGTTTACCAACCTCGCGCATCATCTCCGGAGTTGCAATGACGGCATCAAAATCCGTCCAGCCTCCATTGACTTTTTCGAAAAGCTCGTCATGCCCCGCAAAGTCGGCACCAGCATCCAAGGCCTCTTTGATCTTGTCTCCTTTTGCAAAGACGAGAATCTTAAGAGTTTTACCTGTGCCATTCGGTAATGACACAGTGCCGCGAACACCCTGGTCCGATCGACGGGGATCAACGCCAAGCCTCAGTGAAATCTCCACTGACTGGTCAAATTTGACCGGTGGACATTTCTTAAGTATATCGATAGCTTCTGGGACAGTGTATACTTTTTGAGTATCCACCATCTTGGCTATCTCCCGAACACGTTTACTTGGTCGACCCATAGTTGTTACTCTGCTACAAGTTCAATGCCCATTGAGCGGGCAGTTCCTAGGACGAGGTCAGTGGCCGCTTCCAGATCACGCGCATTCATGTCTTGCATTTTTTTCTCTGCAATCTCGCGAGCCTGTTTGCGTGTCACTTTAGCCACCTTGTTGCGGTTTGGTATCGCAGACCCCTTTTCGATGCCGGTAGCCTTTTTGAGCATCTCGGCAACGGGTGGCTGTTTTAAAATAAATGTAAACGACTTGTCTTGATACACCGTGATCACAACGGGCAAGATGTCGCCTGCCATGCCTTGTGTCTTAGCGTTGAATTCCTTGCAGAACGCCATGATGTTGACACCGGCACCCCCGAGGGCAGGGCCAATCGGCGGAGCTGGGTTGGCTTTGCCTGCAGGAATCTGCAGCTTGATGAATTTTATAATCTTTTTTGACATAGCATCCCTTATATGCTTTCAGCTTCTTCAGTAATTTCCTCGACCTGCGTAAACTCCAGATCGTCGACGCGCGTATCGCGGCCAAAAATCGAGACCATCGCACTGAGGCGTCCCTTGTCATGGAAGACTTCTGTTACAGTCCCGATGAAGTTGACGAAGACCCCATCCGTAATCTTGACCCGATCGCCGATTTCAAACTTATGTTTCTGCGTGACCTTCTGCTTCTTATCTTCGAGGTCTTGGAGAATCTCCTGCACCTCGCGATCCGTCAACGCCGTCGGCTTATCGCCGCCCAAAAATTCGATAACTCCCGCAGTGTTTTTCACATACTGCCAGGAATCGTCGTTCAAGGTCATTTTGACCAGCAGGTATCCAGGCCACAGGCGCTTCTCGACGACGCGCTGCTGCCCTTTCTTCACTTCCGAGACATTCTCGGTCGGAAGGAGAACCGAATCGATTAGATCGGTCATTCCTTTCAAGTCACGCTGTTCTTCCAGGGCCTTTTTGACCTTTTTTTCATGGGTCGACAGAACCTGGACGACGTACCACTTATGCATGCGCTTCCCTTAGTGTCAGCCAGTGATTAACCTTGCGATCAACGCAAGTCCATTCAAGCAAAATTGGATTAGGAGATCTATCAGGTAGATTCCCATGCCACAAAAGAAGGTCGCCCCCACTACAATCTGAGTATAGGCTTTGAGCTCTTCCGGGCTGGTCCAGCTGATCTTCTTCAACTCCTCCTTGATTTCCCCTACAAATTCCTTCGGCTTCCACTTCCTCAGAGCCGCTTCTCTCGATGCGGCTTCTCTGGAAGTGGCGACAGGCGATGCAACTTGCTGGGTCTTCTTTACTTCCATGGGCTTTACTTCCGTTACCACCTTGCCACCTCGTTAACTCTACTTCGAGTGCGGAGGGATTCGAACCCCCGACCGGCGGCTTTGGAGACCGCTGCTCTACCAGCTGAGCTACACACCCTTTTAGAGGTACATGAGCACCTCTCTCACCCTTATCCTGAGAGGCTGCGGCGGCGCCCTGCCCAGCTTCCCTCGTCGACAATAGCGCTTCAGCTATTGCCTCCTCCGGAATCTAGCCATGGCATCCACCTCGCTCTCCCAGGATAAGGGTGAGAGTGGCGACTCATGTACCATCCGTGCCCCTCTTCAGGGACAGGGAACTAAATCTTACTCGATGATTTCGGAAATCGTTCCGGAACCAATCGTGCGGCCGCCTTCGCGGATCGCAAAGCGCATCCCTTTCTCCAGGGCAACAGGAGCGATCAAATCGACTTCGATCTCCACGTTATCCCCAGGCATCACCATCTCGACGTTCGCAGGAAGTTTGACTGTCCCAGTTACATCGGTTGTACGGATGTAAATCTGTGGACGGTAACCTGTGAAGAAGGGCTTATGGCGTCCGCCTTCTTCTTTCGTCAAGACGTAGACAGGACCTTTGAACTTGGTGTGCGGCTTGCAGCTGCCTGGAGCACACAACACCATGCCGCGCTCGACGTCATTCTTTTCAAGACCGCGGAGCAGAGCACCCACGTTTTCGCCAGCGCGTGCTTCATCCAGCACCTTGTTGAACATTTCAAGACCAGTCGCAACCGTATCGCGCGTCTCTCTCAAACCGACCAGCTGAAGCTTGTCGTTGAGCTTGACGACGCCCTGCTCAACGCGGCCTGTCGCTACAGTTCCGCGTCCGGAGATCGAGAATACGTCTTCGATCGGCATGAGGAAGGGCTTGTCGACTTCACGCTGAGGTGTCGGGATGAATTCATCAACCGTCTTCATCAGCTGGCGGATGCTTTCCGTATACTTGGAATCTCCTTCCAGGGCTTTGAGAGCCGATCCACGAATGATAGGCGCATTGTGATAGCCTTTGGACTCCAGCAGTTCGTGCAGTTCCATTTCGACCAGATCCAGAAGCTCCTGATCCCCTTCGCCAAGCATGTCGACTTTGTTCAGGAAGACGACGATCGCTGGCACTTGCATCTGGCGTGCCAGAAGGATGTGTTCGCGTGTCTGAGGCATCGGACCGTCTGTCGCAGCAACCACGAGAATAGCGCCGTCCATCTGCGCAGCACCCGTAATCATGTTCTTGACATAGTCTGCGTGGCCTGTGCAGTCGACGTGCGCATAGTGGCGCGCATCAGTTTCATATTCGACGTGAGTCGAGTTAATTGTAATCCCGCGCGCTTTTTCTTCCGGTGTATTGTCGATCGACGCGTAGTCTCTAAACTTCGCTCCACCACTCTGCGCAAGGACTTTTGTAATCGCCGCTGTCAGTGTCGTTTTGCCATGGTCAACGTGACCAATCGTACCGATATTGACGTGTGGCTTCTTTCGCTGAAATGTTTCTTTTGCCATAACACTCCTCCGTTTCTGCTCCAGTGAGAATTGTTTCTTAATTTAAGCCATTTAGGCTTTAGGTTCTGCCCAGAAAAGGAATCGAACCTTCGACCGCTTGCTTACCATGCAAGTGCTCTACCACTGAGCTATCTGGGCAAGCACATTTTTTCGGCATAGCACCTGCTACACGCTAAAAGCTTGCTAGTTTACATACTCCATCAAAAAAAAGCAACACCCATTATCGTTGGCGGAAAATGATGCGCGCTTTTGTCAAATCATAAGGCGACATTTCCACTGTCACTGTATCGCCAACCAGTACCCGAATGTTCTTCATCCTCATTTTACCACACAGATGGGCGATAACCTTCACACCATTCTGCAAAGTCACTTTGAAGTTCATATTGGGCAAAAGCTCTTCGACAACTCCGTCGAGCTTGATCGTATCTTCTTTTTTTGTCATGGGGACGTTAGGTTCCGCTCTTTAGATACTGGGTTCTTGATAAATGTAATGTACAATCATTCACTCGAATATACATTTTTGTCAAGAGAAATTGTGCAATGACCCCGAAGGCCCAAGAGATGATAACCGCAATGTTTAAGAAATGAGAACCGATAATATTGAATTATTTTAACATAAAAAACATTATAAGCCAATATTTTCTCATTTCGAACACCGATCACCACAGCCTACTAAATGAAAGATTTGACAATCCATAGGATTTCGCGATAATCAGAAGATATGTCGAAATCCATGAATAAAAAAGAATACGATGTCCTCGTCCTTGGCAGCGGCGAGGGCGGCAAGTTCATTGCCTGGACTCTGGCAAAACAGGGGCTGAAGTCCGCTGTCATTGAACGGAAGTATATCGGAGGATCCTGCCCCAACATCGCCTGCCTACCCAGCAAAAATGTGATTCATAGCGCCAAGGTGGCTTCCTATTTTTTCAGAAGCGAAGAGTTTGGCCTGACCAAAGAGAATGTCAAGATCCACATGCCGGTAGTGCGCGACCGCAAACGCAAGATGGTGGATGGCCTAATCCAGATGCACCTCGACCTTTTCCAGAAGAGTGGGGCCGAGCTGATTACGGGTTTCGGACGTTTCATCGGTCCAAAGACCATCGAGGTCTTACTGCCAGATGGCGGAAGGCAGGTGCTAGTCGGAAAGAAGATCGTCATCAGCACCGGATCGCGGGCATCGCTGGAATCGATACCAGGGCTTGCAGAGTCACAGCCTCTTACACACATCGAGGCTCTGGATCTGGATCATATCCCTGATCATCTGCTTGTTTTGGGCGGGGGTTATGTAGGTTTGGAATTAGCCCAGGCGATGCGCCGGTTTGGCAGCAGGGTGACAATCATCGAACGCAATGAGCGCTTAGCGCATAGGGAAGATCTGGATGTCTCAGAAGGACTTTTGGAACTATTCCAGAGCGAGGGAATCGATGTTGTGACCGGCGCGAATGTCCAGCGGGTGGAAGGAAAATCGGGCCAGTGGGTCAAACTGCATGGAACCGACCTGGAAGGCTCGCACCTTTTGGTCGCAACGGGCCGCACACCTAATACTCAGGGCATCGGACTCGATCTTGCAGGCGTGGAGACAATGGACCGCGGTTTCGTCAAGGTGAATGAACGGCTTCAAACGACAGCCCCCGATGTCTGGGCGGTGGGAGACTGTGCGGGCAGTCCCCATTTCACTCATATTGCCTTTGATGACTTCCGGATTGTGGTCGACAATATTGCTGGGGGTCAGCGCACGACTGCGGGGCGCTTTGTGCCCTTTTGCCTGTTCACGGACCCAGAGTTGGCCCGGATTGGCCTGAGCGAATCGGAAGCTAAGGCAAAAGGAATCTCTTACAGGCTGGCCAAAATCTCTATGCTGAAAGTGCTGCGCACCCGAACTTTGTCGGAAACCCGCGGCTTTATGAAAGCCCTGATCGACAGCAAAAGCGATCAGATTCTTGGCTTTACCATGTTTGGAGTGGGCGCTGGTGAGATGATGGCATCTATTCAGATTGCGATGATCGCTGGGCTGCCCTATACAGCTCTGAAGGATGCCATCTTTACCCATCCGACATTATCAGAGGGGTTTATTCCCCTGTTCGATGATATTTCAGTGCCCGTAAAACTCGAGAACCCAAAACGAGCCCGATGACCATGCGTTCTTCAGCTCTTCGTGAACAAGATTAGCCGCCTTGGCAGCTTCCTGGTAGGCAGTACTGCCGATGTCTTCCGCCATATCCCAGACCTCTTCCAGCAACCCTTTAGCTTTATAGCCGACGTAGCCAGCCACAGCAACGCCTGTCACGACAACGATGATCCAGCCTATGACAGGGCTGCAGACTAAGAGAGTTGCACCGATCGCTGCATCCCCTGCAAGTGATCCCAGGACCAGTCCACCTAATGCCGTCGTCCCTCCCATCGCTGCAACAGCTTGAGAAGTCAGGTAGACCGCTGAAGCACCCGTGATAAATGTGCGGGCGGCATCCTTTGAAGATCCAGAATTATAGGCTTGAACAGTGTCGTAGGCGACAACCCCATAATTCAGCATAACGGCAGCCTTGCTTACACCATTGCCAAGCTTTCGTAATCCTTCGACCATCTTGCGCAGGCGGGATAAGCCTGTTTTATTGAGCACATCTAAATTGGTGGTCACCGGTTTCCCAGTTCTTGCCCCCTTTTCGCTAAAGCAGTTTGCACGCATTTTTCGGATTTCATCCGGTGTAAAACGTCTGTGAACGTACTTGGACCTGGCGGAGGCAATTTTTTTAGGCAGCCCCTTCTTAATATTCGCGGTCAGATTTTTGACCTGCCTCTCCAGCTCATTCTGAAGGCCAAGATCAGTGTTTTTCTGCGAGCGCAGCATAAACAATTGACGATTCAACGCATCCCTGGCCATCATGTCTTCATAAAGCTGGTCGAGAATGTAAAATCGGGGACCTGTCTGAATATGATTTGAAGTGAATTTGGAGGTTTCTGCAAATAGCTTGAAAATGGACTTGTCAGTCAACGAGCTGTTGATGTCCTTCCAGGGGGTCGACACAAGAGGGGCCTTCAGCCAGGAGCGGAAACCCGAGGCATAGGACTGCAGCTCCTCCATGATGTCTGTCATCGCAATCTGCGTCGTGATGTCAAAATGGCTGTCCTGCATCATTCTGAGGGTCTGCCGCTCGGCTTGAGAAAATTGCAGCAGCTCCTTGACTACCTCAGGACGCGTGACGGGATCAAAAGCCCCCTGAGAAATCAGAAATACAGGTGTGAAGGCAGGCAGTTTCCTTTTGAAATCGGGATATTTGGCGCACAATTCGGGATTCTGGGCAGCAAACTGCCGCTCATATTCTGTCAGAGTCCCTTGGAACCCCTCTTTTACCATCAGATCTTTCAGGCTATCATTTGGACCGGAAATATAGAGCATATATATCCTATAGAATTAATTATGAAATCCCATACTATACAAAAAAATTATTTTTTAACAGCAAAAAGAATCTTGAAATAAATCTGCGAACCTTACAGGATATAACTCTGTAAACAAATCTCGCCTGAAGGCAAAAGCTTTTAGCTAGCCTAAGCTGCTAATACGGGCTGGCTTACAGGCAGCCCCGCCTAAGGCGATCATATGCGATGCATTGACATCGGCATGTTGTTCGCCACAGGTTAAACAGTTAAAACACTCTCCATCACGAGAGCCTAACTTTAGACAACGATGGCAAGTTTGAGTTGTATATGCAGGATTCACATATTCAATCGCAATGCTGGCAGCAGAAGCTTTGTAAGAAACAAATTTCTGCAACTGGTAAAAGCTCCATCCAGCCATCATGCAATTACGATGTTTGTTCCATGTCTTCGTCTTGCTTCGGATATCCTTAAGCAATTCCATGCGGATAACTCCACAATTGTGCCTTTTGGCTTCCTCTACAAGCTGCTTAGAAATAACATGGTTTTCATGTTTGATTCTCCGGCGTTCATTCCCGGAAATTTTCTTAAGTACTTTTCTTGGGCCTTTCTTTCCCCTAGACTGCAGACTTGCGCGCACACGCGCTTTTTTGGCTTTGAACTCTTGTCTGGATTTTCCTTCAATTTTAGATCCTGTGGAAGTCGTAACAATATTAGTGATGCCAAAATCGATGCCCATGACACCATTACCTTCGCATCGGGTGCTTTCAAATTCGACGACAACATGGATATACCAAACACTCGACTTGTTAATTACTGTAGCAGAAGTAGGATTTTGCCCTTTAAGAGTAAGCGGAATCCGAATACGTCCTTTTGTTGTGGTCAAAGAAACCGTTTCTTCTTGTTCTCGATAAGAAAAAATCCTAGCATCATAGTCAATGCTCTTTGGTTTAAATACCTTTGGGCACTTGCGTTTGCCTTTAAGTTTAGTCATGCAAGCAACCACTCGACGTATTGCCCTTATAGACAAATTAGCGGAAAGGCCAAACAGATCCCGAACTTTTGCATAGCAAATCTGATGGAGCTTAATGGCATTGTACGTTTTTGCTTCGATAGCCGTTTTCAGAACGAAATTGCACGCTTCAGAAAAAGCAAAACTGGTTTCTTGAAGTGCTTCGTAAGACGGTTGCATAGTCGAAAGTTTACAGCAAATCGTGCGTGTTTCCATGGGGGAAGTAACATCTATAATGCAACATTTAAAAACAAGTAAAAAGGAGCGGCGTTTCCTCCCCACCCTGAAGAATGGGGTCTCCACGCCGTCGATAAAATGAACCCTTCTTTGACATCTTTATGGTATAGACCCAGAGTAGTTGTGCGCTATCTGGATCGCTCTTTAAAAACACAGATTCTTCTCATCGCTCTATTGACCCTCGCCTATTTTATTCTGGCCGGCATCTTCATCCTGTCGCTTGATAAGATCACCCTTGCTCCCCTGCTTTCACTTAAGGGGCTGTTGCTTATCTTTTATTCGCTTTTGACTCTTGGCATCGGATCTATCACGGCCATCTATGCTTCTACCCTTGCACTATGGACGGGAGCCAGGTTCCTGGACGGACAGGGCTCACTCCCCGAAACACGCGCTGCGGTCATCTGGACCTTTGTCTGGTCCATTCCTATTGGCATATTTTTATTGCTGATCTATTTGACCATCCGTCAGCCTGACCAGGGGCCAGTCGCGCTTCTGATCAGAACCTGCTCCTATCTTGGGGTGCTGGCAACCTTCATCTTTCAGGCATTCGTCCTTTTGACATCCCTCGCTGAAGTTCAAAGACTTGGAGTTTTGCGCGCCATTGCCTCGGTCATTTTTGGAATTGCGTTTCTATCGACAATCGTCTGGGCGTTCATCTGGATCCTTAAATTTGGCATTTGATCTATTCTAAGTAATATTATTTTTAAAATGGAGATTGATTATGGGTCTGTCATTTTTCTTAACTTATTCTACGGCATCAAGAAAATTTTTCTGCTGAATCGATACCAATATTGCAACTACCCCTACTGCAACCAATTGTCTTTGCACAAGCTTAACCGCGTGTACACTGTTGGCAGGACCGTTACCATCCGCCCCCAATCGCTTTAATAAACTGGATGGTGGCCAGGTAACGCTGGTAGAGCAGGTCATTCAATACCCGTTCATTATCCAGCTCCTGCCGCTCGCTGTCGACCACGTTGAGATAAAAGGTAAGGCCTTTTTTATAGCGGTCCATGGAGATCTGATAGGCTGTATGGGCTGCATTCACCGCTTCCTGGACGCTGTCTGCCTCCTTGGCGAACCATTCCAGGTTGGCCAGGGCGTCCTCAACTTCGCGAAAAGCCACCAGGACAGTCTGTTGATAGGCATCGTCAGCTTCGCGAAAGCGCGACCAGGCGAGTGCCAGATTGGAGCTGTCGCGCCCTGCATCGTAAACCATCTGATCTAGAGTCGCTCCAAAGGCCCAGAAGCGGCTGCTCCACTTAAGAAAGTGGTCGAGGTCTGGGCTGGAATAGCCCAGGGCTCCTGTCAGAGTAATGGAGGGGAAGAATTCGGCTGTGGCGGCTCCGACTCGAGCATTTTCTGCGGCCATTGTGCGCTCTGCTTCGGCAATATCGGGTCGCTTGAAGAGAACTGTAGAGGGTAAACTGGATGGAATGGGGGGAGGAGGCTCGGCGAGCGCTCGATGGGCCATTTCGAAATTTGTGGCCGGAACGCCCAGCAGCATGGCCAGGCGATCCTCGTTAAGATCGCGCACCCGATGCGCATCGGCATACTGCGATTCGACATTCTTCAATTCGACCGAAGCCTGCGCGACATCGAGATAATTGATCACTTTGTAATCATAGCGCGCCTGATTGATTTCAAGCCCCTTGGATCGGGTTTGGATCGTTTTGCTGAAGAGGTCAAGCTGCCTGTCCAAGGAACGGATCTGATAGTAAGTGCTGGCGACATCCGCTGTCAGAATTAAAAGAGCGGTTCGATAAGCCTCTTGCTGGGCCTGAAAATCGCGGAAAGCTGCCAGAGTCCGGTTACGGAGCTTGCCCCATAAATCGAGCTCGTAAGTGAGATTGATGGGCAGCAGATAGGTCAGCTGATGCTCGCGAATAAAAGTTTTCGTGCCGAACACCTTTTCCAGAATTCCTTGATTATTATAGACAGGCCCTAAGCGTAGCTGCGGGTACATATCGGCACCGACGATGCCTACAACGGCCCTTGCCTGTACGACTCTCTCTAAGGCTCCCGCTAGATCGGGATTGTCGGCAATGGCCTGCTCTTCATAGGCATTTAATTCGGGATCCTGAAAGATTTCCCACCAGTTCTCCAGGCAATAGTCCACCGAAGGCTGTGCATGTTTCCACTCCGAAGGAACATCTGGCTCAGGGGCCTGATATCTGGGCCCGACATTGCAGCTGACGAGCAAGAGAAGTAAAGCAATATGTCGCATAATTATTTAACACCGTTCTATAATTTATGGACAAATATTCCAATCATTATTTCCTGCTTCATCGATCCATGGCTAGCAGATTATGATCTGCCCCGCCAGAGGAATCTCTACAAGCGATAATTCCAGAGGAACTTCCGGTATAAATTTTTAGCAAGTTGATTGCAGCATTAAAATCTCTAACATGCCTAATCTCACATTTTGGACATGACCATGCGTGTATTTTGAAAATTAACATCAAATCGTGTCCTGATTTCACCCCGAGGAGGAATCTGCTGACAGAAAAAGTGTGATGTGTTTGTGTAGGATGAAGCGTGTTTGCAATGGGAAAGTTCAAAAATGCCACACAAGTCGCTCCTGCCATCGAATAAACGGTTATTCAGGCGCTATTTAAAAAGTGCGTCGAGTTTTTGGCGTGGGCGAACCGGTTGGTTAGCTTGGTTTTTATGTGCTCTATTGCTGATCCTCATCATCGTTCAATTGTATATTCAATATCGCATTAATTTCTGGAATAGAGATTTTTTTAATGCGTTGAGTACTAAAAACGTTGCACAGGTTTGGCATGTGGGGTGGTTGTTTGTACCGCTTGCATTATCCAGTATTCTTGTAGCTGTGCTGACTGTGTGGGCTAAAATGACAGCACAACGCAACTGGCGAAAATGGCTTAGTCAACAAATGATCCATCAGTGGACTAAAGATCACAATTATCTTCAACTGACAGTAATGGAAAATCAGCCTCAAAATGCCGAATACCGCATCGCTGAAGATGCGCGCGTAGCAACAGACCTTCCTTTTGAGCTAGCGCTTGGCTTGATATCCTCTGTTCTGGCTGCAATAACTTTTATTGGGATTCTTTGGCAAATCGGTGGGTCACTTGATTTAGTAGTCTTGGGAATATCTGTTTCAATCCCGGGATATCTCGTCTTGGTAGCGTTAGGTTATTCAGTAGTGCTTACAGTATCCACGTTGTTGTTTGCTCGAGGTTTACCCTTGGCAGTAGAAGAGAAAAACCACTCTGAGGCTGAATATAGATCGGCGGCCAGTAGATTGCACTTGCATGGAGAAGGAAAAGGGGTATTAAAAGATAATCACAAAGAGACTGTCGCTGTGGGTAAGGCCTTAGAACATGTCATTAGAAATTGGAGATTGTTGTGTTTTCAATTGATGAGGACAACGTTCGTTTCGAATGGTAACGCTGTCCTTGCGCCGGTGATTGGCTTGCTATTTTGTACACCAAAGTATCTCTCAAATGGAATGTCCATTGGTCAAGTCGTGCAAGCTGCAGCAGCATTTGTTACCGTTCAAAGCAGTTTTAATTGGTTATTGAATAACTATCCAAGCATAGCGGATTTGTTATCCTCTTCCAATCGGGTTGGTGCTCTTCTTATTGCGTTAGATAAACTGGATCACAAAAAATAAATTATGGTGAATTATACCCTAACTGTCTTTGGAGAAATGTGGATCATTGTGCTGGCAAAAAGCGCCATGAAGTCTCATTGATGTGTTTCAAATAGCAGCCCCTCTGGCCATCTGTGAAGGTTCCCTCGATGCGCAGTTCGCGAGCGGCGTTCCCAGGGCCATCCTGCAAAATGGTGATGGTGGATTGAGTTAACGTCGCAAGGCCACTTAAAGGGGGGAGGCAGAACCTCTTTCCATTCTTCTGTTCCACGCAAGCGCTTCGTCCAAAAGCCAGGCAAAAACGGATTGCGTCCCATGGTGTCAAAGTCAGCAAGCCGCACATACATCTTTTCTTCGCCCGTTCCTTTGATTTTGCCATAAAGAAACAGCATCGAGGCGCTCGCATCCATTTGAAGGCCTTGAAAATCTTTGTGAGGTCCCTCGATGCGGTGGTTAAGTCCACCGTTCAAAAAAGGGTCGGCATAAAGAATGTGATCGCCAGCTTTTGGGAGGGCATAGAGCGTGGTGACCATGGGAAATTCATAGTGGCGGAAGCCGCTGGCATCTTCGAAATAACGATTGTATTTGCCGCGATGAGAGACAGCCCAGGAGATGATCCCTTCAGGCAGTGTGATGCGTTTTGATTGGAACAGATGGTAAATATTTTGAATAAGGGGGAATGAAAACCAGCGATCGTACCAGTTATCTCTGGTGGTCGTGTCTTTACAATGATACTGTCCCCTCCAGTCTCGCCGCTCGGTCAAGACCTTTTTGTAATGGATGACATTGTTTGCATCGCGCACCATGAGGTTGGCGCCATCCGCTTTAATTTCCTTAGGTTCAGCATTGCCGATCTTATCGAAATAGAAGAGGCTCCACTCGGCAGCAGGGTCTCGCCCGTTTGCGATACCAGAGCTTACCCCCTTCGATGGCAAAATCGTCGACATGATTAAATGTGCGCGTGGAGCTCTTGACTAAGATGGGCTCTTTTCCGGACGGCTTGCAGGGTGCTGAAGCACCCAGCTCAACTTTTTTTACCGCGTAAATCTTCATCTTTGCAGAGACATCCAGAGCTTTTACGAGAGGAATCAACCCTACAATAGTGAGAGACGCACAGATAATCTCAATGGCAACGAGGAGTTTGACGCCAAATGCTGCCGGAGCGCTCCTCTTTTCTTTGATCCAGGCGACATGTCTGCCGATCCGCCCATGCTTGGCCTTTTGTTCCAGATTATTTATTACAGAAATTTCAGATTGTATTGCACTTTGATCAATTCTTAATACAATAACACCTCTAACTTATTATAAAATAAATTTTATAAAATTTAAACCTGACTCGTTTTTCAGGAGTCAGGCCGGCCCCCTGAAGTAACCATTGACACCCTAACTTCCTTTGTAGATAAGTGTAAAAAATACTGATGTATCTTTTGCATGTGAATCGTAAGACTTGCGCTCAGGCGTCCCTACACTTTTGTCGTCGTCGCGTTACTGATGCTTATCCTGGGCGGCTGGTTCATCACGCAGACGCGCAAAGATATTTTTCCCGATGTGAACATTCCCGTGGTCAGCGTGATATGGACTTATGCGGGACTTTCGGCTGAGGAATTTGATCAGCGCATTACCACCTACAGCGAATATTCCCTCTCGGGAAATGTCAATGACATCGAACGCATGGAGTCGCAGACTCTCAACGGCATCGGAGTAATCCGGCTCTATTTCCATCCCAATGTGGAGATTGAGGCGGCGGTCGCCCAGGCAACTGCCGTTTCACAGGCCATCTTAAGACGCATGCCAGCCGGAATACAACCGCCGATCATCCTGCGCTATTCAGCCAACAGCGTCCCTGTTATCCAGATAAGTTTATCCAGCGAAACATTGACGGAGCAGGAGTTGTACGATTACGGCATTTTCCGCATCAGACAGGCCATCTCAGTCATTCAGGGAACCACGCTGCCAGCCCCCTATGGTGGGAAGGTGCGCCAGGTGATGGTCGATCTCGATCCGGTCGCCTTGCAGGCCAAAGGACTCTCACCGCGAGATGTCAATGATGCGATTAATGCTCAGATCCTGACTCAGCCAACGGGCGATGTGAAAATTGGCGACATCGATTACCGGGTCAACTCCAACAGCACGCCTGAATTGATTGAGTCGATGAATGCCATTCCGATCAAAGTAATCGATAACGTCATCGTCTATCTGCGCGACATCGGCCACGCACACGATGGCTTTGTCCCCCAAACCAACATTGTGCGCAGCGGCGGCCATCGCTCCGTTCTTCTGACTTTATTGAAAAACGGTCCCTCTTCGACCCTGGACATCGTCAACCGCGTCTGGGATATGCTTCCTTCCATTCGGGCCGCGGCTCCCAAAGGCATGAACATCAACCTGCTCTTCGATCAATCCATATTCGTGCGCGCGGCAATCAAGGGCGTCGTCACCGAAGGGGTCCTGGCAGCCTTCCTGACAGGCGCGATGATCCTGATCTTTCTGGGCAGCTGGCGGAGCACGCTGATCGTCCTGGTATCGATTCCTCTTTCTATTCTGACCTCGATTATTTGCTTAAGTCTGATCGGCGAAACATTGAATGTGATGACTCTGGGAGGACTGGCCTTGGCGATCGGAATCCTGGTCGACGACGCCACGGTGACGATTGAGAATATCCATCGCAACATGGCGTTAGGGAAACCGCTCGAGCATGCCATTCTGGATGGTTCCTATCAGATCGCCATACCTGCTTTTGTCTCGACTCTTTCCATCTGCATTGTCTTTACGCCTGTAGTGCTGCTCGTCGGACCTTCCCGATTTCTGTTTGTCCCGTTTGCCTTCGCGGTTGTCTTTGCGGTGTCCGCTTCCTATTTTCTTTCGCGGACTCTCGTGCCTGTCATGATCAAATTCATGCTGGGGAGCGAGATGCATCTCTATACGGGCGGCGGCGACAAGCAGCGCAGCTTTTTGGAACGCTATCAGGCCCGCTTTGAAGAGCATTTCCTGCAGTTCAGACGCCGCTACACGGTAATGCTGAACTGGTCGCTGCATAATCGTGGGACAATCTTGATTATATTCGCCCTTATTTTCTTAAGCGCATTGCTCTTGGCGCCTGGCGTCGGCAGAGACTTTTTTCCGCGCGTCGACGCCAGACAATTCCGCCTGCATGTCAAAGTGCCCTCTGGTACACGCATCGAGGTAACTGAAGAGATTTTTGGAAAAGTGGAAGATGAGATCAAAAAGGTCGTACCCGAAGAGGAAATTGCCCTGATGATCGACAACATTGGTTTGCCAAGCGTGGCTTATAACCTCGCCTTCGGAGACAATGCCACCGTTGGCACCTATGATGGCGAGATCCTTGTTTCGTTGAAATCGGAAAGACAGGAATCCACTCCCGTCTACATGGATCGTCTGCGCAGCCATCTCAAGCAGCATTTTCCCAATCTGGTGTTCTTTTTTCAACCGGCCGACATGGTGAGCCAGATCCTCAATTTCGGACTTCCGACCCCTATTGATGTGCGCGTCATCGGCTACAATAAGGCCGAAAACCTGAAGATCGCACGCGAGCTTGTCGAACGCATTTCGCATGTGCCAGGCGCCACGGATGTCCACCTGCATCAAATTGTGGATGCTCCAGAGCTCTTTCTCGATGTCGACCGCACACTGTTGGCCCGCACGGGAATCAACCAGCGCGATCTCATGAACGATGTGCTGATCTCGTACAGCGATAGCACCGTCGTGACTCCCAACTACTGGCTCGACCGCAAAGCCGGAATCCCCTATCTAATCACGGTTCAGACGCCCAAATATCGCGTCAACACAGTCGAAGAGATGATGCGCATGCCTGTCTCCAGTCCTTTGACGAAGGAGGCACAGCTCTTAAGCAACCTGGCCTCAGTCGAACGGCGCAACACCGTCGACGTCACCAACCATGTCAACGTGCAGCCCGTTTTCGACATCTATGCCAACGTTTCAGGCAGAGATTTGGGAGGCGTTGCGACAGATATCCAAAAGATCATCGATGAACTCCAACCCCGAATGACCCCAGGCAATAAAATTGAATTGCAGGGCATGGTGACTAATATGGAGCAGGCCTTCCTGCGTTTGGGGATTGGATTCATTTTCGCCATCCTCTTAGTCTATTTCATTATGGTCATCAATTTTCAATCCTGGCTGGATCCCTTCATCATCATCTTAGCCCTCCCAGGCGCTGTTTCAGGCATCATCTGGATGCTCTACCTCACGCACACCACCTTCAGCGTGCCATCGCTCATGGGCACCATCATGAGCCTGGGAGTGGCCACTGCAAACAGCATCCTAATCGTGACTTTCGCCAACCTGCAATTAAAAGAGGGCAAGGGAAGCCTTCCCTCCATGCGGACAGCCGGAGCTACCCGTCTCAGACCCGTCTTAATGACCGCTCTCGCGATGATAGTAGGTATGATCCCAATGGCCTTTGGTATGGGTGAAGGAGGCGAACAGAACGCCCCGCTCGGAAGAGCTGTGATCGGAGGCCTCGCTATGGCCACTTTGACGACGCTCTTTTTTGTCCCAGTAGTCTTTACGTACTTGCGCAAAAAGCCAAATCCCTATCTCTACGATGAACCAGCCACCTATAAACCGCCTAAGCATCTCGAAACGGATATATTAGAAGAAAATGCCGAGGATAACACATGACCAATTCCGAAGATTCCCATTTGCCAGCCCCTGAGGAGGACGAAGAAGAGGTAATGGCCGAACCCATCCGACGCAGTTACCACCGCTACATCTACATCGCCTTGACAGCCCTGCTCATCACCGGTCTTTTTCTGCTCGGCTATTTTCCACGCCGCATGCAAACCAGGAAGCTGGACCAGGCCGCTAAAGTCGAAGAAGTCCCTGTCGTCAAAACACTCAAAGTCACTCCTGACACAAAAGAAATAGAGCTCGTTTTGCCTAGCTCTACGGATGCCATCCGCGAAACACCCATCTGGGCACGCACGAATGGTTATCTGGACCGCCTGCTCGTCGATATCGGTGACCACGTGAAAGAGGGGCAGCCCTTAGCAACCCTTGATACACCCGAAGTGGATCAGCAGCTGCATCAGGCCAGAGCCGACCTGGTGAGCTTCCAGGCCAAGCAAGAAATTGCTCGCATCAGCGCTGAGCGCTGGATGGATTTGTTCAAGCACAATTCTGAAGCCATTTCCGCACAAGAAGTCGATGAGCGCAAAGCCACTTACAATTCCGCCATAGCAGATGTCATTTCTGCCCAAGCGAATGTCCAACGTCTGGAAAAGATCCAGGGCTTTAAAGTCATCTACGCCCCTTTTGATGGAATTATCACCCAGCGCGATATCGATATCGGATCACTGATCAGCGCAGGAAGCAATGGCGCACCCCAGGAGCTCTTCAAAATTGCCAAAACCGACGTCATCCGCGTTTTTGTCAATGTGCCTCAACCCTTTTTCCGGTCCATCCAGGATGGCTTGTCCGCAGATGTTATCATTCGGGAATTCCCTGGCCGAATTTTTCCCGGATTCGTCGCCCGAACTGCGAAGGCCCTGGACCCCATTGCACGCACACTTCTGACCGAAGTCCATGTCGAAAACAAAAATGGAGAGATCCTGACAGGACTTTATGCCGAAGTCCGCTTCAATCTAAAGTCTGACAAAAAGCGTTTCATCGTCCCCACAGAAGCCTTGATCATCCGCTCGGGTGCACCGCAGATAGCCATCCTCGATTCTAAAGACACCGTCCATCTCAAGACTGTCAAAATTGGCAATGACATGGGCAGCAAAATCGAGATCGTCGACGGCTTGCAGGATGGGGATATCATCGTTGTCAATCCTACGGAAAAGATTCGCGAGGGTGTGCAGGTTAAAGTTGCAAAATCTTGAAGCGGTCAAAATGAGATCCCCCGGGTAGAAAAAATGCTGGGATCAAGTGGAAATTTAGTCGTTATCGTACACTCGCAACTATAATCAATTAATCCAGTAAATTGGAATCGATCGACGATTGATCCATCACGCGCCTCTATAACCCCCTCTCCCTGGAATGTTCCCTCACAGCTAGGAGATTGAGCTTTCAGCGTGATTTGGTTTTCGCTTCTAATCGTTCCTTCCATCTTTAAATCAGGTGCTGGGATAATGAACATAAAGTCAAAAGGATGCCATTTAAAAGCTTCGGTCTGAGGCAATGGAAACTTTTTTCAACACATTCTCAAGATGATCTAACCTGGTCATCATTCGGGAATTCCCTGGCCGTATTTTTCCCGGATTCGTCACAGATGCCTTGATCATCCGCTCGGCAGCACCGCAAATAGACATTCTCGATTCTAAAGACACCGTCCATCTCAAGACAGTCAAAATCGGTAATGACATGGGCAGCAAAGTCGAGATCGTCGATGGCTTGCAGGATGGAGATATCATCGCGATCAAATCCTACGGAAAAGATTCGCGAGGGTGGGAAGGTTAATGCGACTAGTGTGTAATTGCATATGTTCTTGTTCACAAAACCATTCCACCTTACTATTGGCCCTAAATGTGTCCATGTTCACCGCCTCTACCCGTTGGGGAACATGTCCTAAACTAAGGAGATAACCCATGGATGTATCGAGTCTGTTTGTAAGACCGCCAAAAATCAAAGAAACAAGGGAAGAAAGACGTCTGTGGCTTCTAAAGGAGCGCGCTGAGCTGGGCGAAGCTCTCGGCAGACTGGGCATTCAGGACCCGCTGTTGGGCATCAAAAGGGAGCTGGAACAGGTTCTTACGCATCTGGTGGCTGAACGCACACTATCTGCAGAACTGCAGGAGTTGTCGGAGCGCATCAAGCCCTTAGGGGCGATCTATTTTCCCAAAAAAGACGATAAGCATATCTCCGAGATGCTGGCGAGCATTAAGGAGGCGTCGAAACATCTGCCTTCAAAGGGAACGCAAAAAATTGCGTCTCTGCTAACCAAATTGCAAGGTTTCTACCTTCAGGAACAGAGGCGGGATCCCGCCACAGCGGGACAATTCAGCTGTTCCCTGCATGGACTGACGACAGGTTACCTCTATCTTCCTCCGAATGTGATGGATAAATTGCTTCCCCTGAACGAAAAAGGTGGAGTCGTAAAAAGCTTGCAAGGAATGGGAACGGGAACACGCGCGGTCAACCGGCATGGCAATATCTTTTGCAAGGATAAACCAGAAGCTCCCTCCTACCAATTTGCCTGGGATACCTTCTTGCAAGTTTTCTGTGATGACAATACTGCCGCCTCCCAGTTTGCCCACGCCCACAGAAAGGCCGGTATCGACGATAAAGCCTATCAGACGCAAACTTCG
>JAJFUZ010000093.1 GCA_021372155.1 Parachlamydia sp.
GGTGGAGATAACCAAGCAAAAAATGGAGCTCTGGGCATGGGCGGAAAAGCTGCATATTGAACTACTGAATGCCCAAGAAAAACTGGCAGCAATTGCCCAAAAGCGGCAAATGGAAAAAGAGCAACAGGATTTCCGCCAAAAGATGGAGCTACTGAAGCTCCAAGCACAACATGCCCATCAGGATTGGGAATATTTGTTGAAAATGCAACAGCTTAAAGCAGAGGGAAAATTCAATCTGGAATCGAATGCGGGTACTTTGCCCGGCATCCCTAAAACAAATACTCTCCTTCACCAGGCTGCCAAAGCCGGGGATACTTGGATGGTCCAAAAATTCCTAGAGGCCAAATTTTCCAAAGACAATTTAGATGATGAGGGGAACACTCCCTTAGCCTGTGCAGTCGTTGCTGGAAAACTGGGGGTAGCAAAACTGTTCACTCCCAACAAAAAAAACACGTCGTTTGCCAATAAACAAGGGCAATCTCTCCTCCATCTTGCAACCCTTTCTGGTAATCTCGATATGGTGATCTGGATCCATTCTCTAAATAAAGAACGAGTCGATTATCGTGATAGCGCAAACCAAACCCCACTTTTTTGCGCCGTAGCGGGAAATTATCTAGAGATCGCAAAGTATCTCAAAGAACAAAAAGCAAAATTGAGCGTTTTTGATAACCAAGGGAAGACCTTGCTCGACTGTTCCTTTGAGCATGATGAGACCGATATGACCGAGTGGTTAGTCGATCAAGATCCTGAATTATTGAGAAAAAAGGGGAGAAATGGTTGTCAGCCTGTCACAGAGGCCATCCGGAAGGGAAATCACCTTCTTGCAGAAAAAATGCTTAAGAATGGGGCTGTCTTTGATATTAAGAATTCGGCGAATAAGACACTGTTGCATGCCGTGGCAAAAAAGGGTTTTCGCGAATGTATCGAATGGCTCGTTAAAAAAGGCCTACCGATAGATGAGGTGGATGCTGAGGGGCACACCCCCATCATTTGTGCAGCACTCGATGGGCAAACAGAGGCCGTTGAATGCCTTAAAAAGCTGAATGCCAAAACCGCATTTCCTCTCCCCATTGAAATTATTGTGAACGACAACTTAATCGTTTCAGCTCCTACACTAGCTCACGTAGCGGTTTTAGGGGCACATCCGATTGAAGTACTCGATGAGGTTGTCCACAAAAAAGAAGACCTTTTAACCCCCAGCAAGGAAGGCTGGATCCCCTTGCAACTTGCTGTCTTGAAAGGCTTGCTTCCAGTCGTTGATTACTTACTTGGGCATGAGTTCCACGAGAATCCTTCAACCCAAAAACGAGACACTTTATTGCTTTTAGCTGTCGACTCGGGATCTTTGAAAATGGTTCAGAGGATTTTTCCACAAGTACCCCAAGGACCTGAACACATCCTTAGCGCTTTGAGAGAGGCGGTATCTCTTGATGCCCTTGCAATAGCTCAATGGCTATACCAACAAACAAGAACTCCCCCCAACTCAACCGCTCTATTTAGCTGGGCTGTAAAAGGTCAAAAGTTAGAAGTCTTAAAGTGGATCCTCAGTTTTGACCATGTGGATGTCAATTACTTTGATCCCGATCAAAAAGAAGCCCAAACCCCTTTTCAGACAGCCTGTTACCATCAAAACTGGGAAGCAGCCAACCATCTACTTACGCATCAAGCTTCTCCCAAAGTCAAATACTCCAACGGGAATACTCCCTGGCATCTTATTTTAGGGCGGCAAAAACCTCCTGCACTCAAGTGGATCAAAGCGCTCACGAACTGGTTAGATGCCTCTGCAATCAACACCAGTAGGATGACCCAATTTGCGATCCACTGGTTAGGTTACTTTTCAGTCAACACCAAAAATAAAGACGGGATGGCCCCTATTCAAATTGCGATCCGTCGAGGGTGGAAACTCATCGCAGAAGGTCTAGAGAAAGAGGCCAAAGCAGACACTCAAGTTCTAGATAATGAAAACAGAACCCTTTTGCACCTTGCAGCAGAAAGTAGAAGTCGTGAATGCGTGATCTATGCCTGCTCGAAATGCAAGCTGTATCTGAATGCGAAGACAAACAATGGAAGAACTGCCCTTGAGATTAGTATTGAAGTTGAAGACTATGCCTCTGCTAATTACCTCTTTATGGATAAGGATGCGGCACTCTCTAAAGATTCACAAGTTAGAAAAAAATATCTTTTTCACGCGGTTGCAGGGGGTTTAGCAAAAGTCGTTGAAAAAATTTTAAGCCAAGATGAATACCAAAGGAGGGAGTATTATGACGATCAAGGCCGCTCAATCCGCCTTGTGGCTGCGCTACAGGGACAATTTGCCTTAGCGGATAAAGAGCTGTCGTCTAAATCTATTTGTTGCCAGGGTGAACAGCTACTTGTCTACCATGTGATTAACGATGCAAAAGATCCCGTTAAAGTCTTACAATGGCTATACTCAAAACTAAAAATATCCATCATACTAGAATCGCATTCCCCCCATAAAAATGCACTAGAACATGCTGTTGTGAAGAAGCAACTCGCCACGGCCCAATTTCTGAGCACAAAGCGGGTCACTATCGATCGAGCTGGAGGTTTGTTCGATATTGCCGTGCAAAGCGGTTCCCTGGAGATGGTGGAATGGACCTATAATATTAGCGATAAAGGATCGTTGACCAGCGCGAGATGCATTAAGACCAATCAAGTCCAGTTAGCGAGATGGTGTCATCAAAGCAGCATCCCCTTACCCCCTTTTCCGTTGCATCTTTGGGCTCAATTCAACGGTTCTCTTGAATTATTAAATTTTCTATTGGCGCAAGGGTGCCAATGGGAGGAGCGAAACCAAGAGGGAAAGACAGCTCTATATGTTGCTCTATGGCATCAAAATCCCGTAGCTGCCCAATTTCTCCTGGATCAAAAAATCAGCTTAAACCTCACCACTGAAGAAAAAAGAGAAGTGTTAGAAGCTGTCTTGTTCAATCCGCTATTCTCCACCGAATTTTTCGAATGGCTTCTTTTGCTAGGCGAATGGCCCTTGCAATCGACCGACAAAAACGGTTTGACCCTACTAGAAGAAGCAATCTTTGTAGGAGCTGCTCGAGCAGCGCATGTCCTCATCCAAAAAGGAGGGACGACAAACCTCACTCTTTATAACAGAGAGACTGTTTCACGCTTTCAAGAAGAAGCAAAGTCTAAATACCCCGTAGTCGTGCTTCCAAACAATTCTAAGCATAGCGATGATCTTTCAGAGAAGGATCTTGAAGTTTATCTTAATTGTGCACGCAGTGTGGATACACTTGTTAAAAATAGTCGTGACAGGACCCTTTCTGCTTTCAGTAGGAATAACCCAATCCATTCAACACTCCACTATATTGCTATAATCCATGGCCTATTTTGGAATCGCTATCCTTTTCAACTTAACGGGGTCATGAGCCCATTTCACGACCCTCAAAAGAGCGTTGTCTCATCCTTAGTGTATAGCTTGATCTATGGAGAACGCCCATATTTCACAATTTTTTCGGAAAATCTCACTGGTTTAAAGGTTCCTTTACCAGGTAATTTCACCTTCGAAGGAAGCTGTATTTTTCATTTAGCCGTCATCGCAGAAAACCGATCCATCAAAAATAAAGAAGAATCCTGGCTAAAAGAGATCCAGAAAAATAGATTCGTAGATGCCTCAGCAGCTATATACAAAGATGGAATCCTCGTCGAGGAGTTAACAGTATTGGGGTTCGCAGTTCTCAACCCTTTAAAACTGCAACATGCCTTGCCAATTGCGAAACAGCTACTTGACATGGGAGCAGATCGCAACGCTGTGACAAAAAGTGGAAAAGGGTTGAAAGAACTCGCACGCTTATCGCAAGATCGGCAAACCATAGAATGGGTCGATTCCCTTTTTACGGAAAAGCAAAACACCTCAGCTTTTCTCAATATTTTTAAAAGCAAATAACTTATGGCATACATCCCTGAAAATTCAACAATTCGAGTAAGCACGCCAAGGGCAACTCCCCTTCCCCCACCCTCCAATGTTTTACAGGTGGTAGTTCCCCAACCACAGCCCACAGCAAACCCCATGACTCAAGGGGTTAACATTGGAGCCGTGCCGGGAGATCGATCTCAAGAAGTGGCTCATCCCCGTTTAGGGTTATCGCAGACCCCTTCCGAGATCTTGCAAAAAACGTTGAGTGACCTGAATAAAAATCGGCCTCCACCGGAGCACACTTTTCTCGTTCAAGTTCATCAAAAGCTCGAAAGTTTTTTCCATGGCAAGCTAACAAAGGCTATGAACGGAGAATTGACTGAGTCTGATCATGACGTTGTGGGTGATTCTAAAGACCTATTCGAACTTTGCCTGGGCTTATCTCGTGCAGCAGATACGCATGATGCGGAAATGGATAAAATGGCTGTCCAGAGTGGTATCGAAGTGGGTAAATTAAAAGCTGACTTTTGGCACCATGTTTCTTTGCAAGAATTAAACATCCTTGAGTCTGTTTCAACGCTCCAGCGCGCAAATGAGGTCCATCGAGTCAAACTGACAACTAGTCTTGAAAAAAGTAAATTAGAAAGAGAAGCACAAGAATTTCGGCAAAAAATCGAAATTTTGTGTGTTACAGCCGAAGAGAACCGCAAAGAATACGAGTATCTTCAGAAGCTGCAACACCCTATGAGAGGAATAGAACCCTCTCCCCCTTCGGTTCTAAAACCCCCAACTACTACTTTTCTACATCGCTTGGCGCGATCTGGCGACCCCCTCCTTAAAAAGTTTTTGGAAGCTCACGTCTCAACGGAAAATCTCGATCCTGAAGGAAATACCCCATTTGCCTGTGCAGTGGCGGCGGGCAAATTAGAGGCGGCTCAGCAACTCATTAATATAAAAACTGTCAAAACCTTTAAGAATAATAAGGGGGAAACTCTTTTACACCTCGCAGCGCAGTCTAAAAATCTAGAAATGGTGCGCTGGGTCTACAGCTTAAACCCGAATTCCATTCATGCAAGAGATAAACAAAACCGCACCCCTATTTTTTGTGGTGTGATCTTCGAGGATCTAGAGAGTGTTCGATTCTTCAAAAAAGAGGGGGCAAACCTAGAAGCACGGGATAGCCAACAACAAACCATCCTCGTGCATGCCTTACACTGTGATGATCGGCAGATCGCTGGGTGGCTATTAGACGCAGCTCCTACATTAATCACTAAAAACGATAGCTGTGAAGGAGGGCCGGTTGCCTTAGCCGTAACTAAAGGGGATCTTGCCCTAGCAAAAGAGATGGTTGAAAGAGGAGGGACTTTAGATCCCGCCAAACGCTCAACCCCTAAACTTTTGCACGAAGCAGCTAAAACAGGGCGCTGTGACCTCATCCAGTGGTTGATCGCTCTTAAATTTCCCATCGATGAGGAGGACAAAGATGGGTGTACCCCCCTATTGATAGCAGTGCTGGAAGGGAATGTAGAAGCTGTCAAATGCTTGATAAATAATGGCGCGCGTACAACACATCCATTTCCGGGCACAATTGGCGTGAACAAAAAACGGATCCAAGCGTGTACACTGACACATGTAGCTATTTTTTCGAAACATCCTGTTGAAATACTAGAAACAATTCCCAAGGCGGACAATTCTTTGGCTACCAATGAATTGGGGCATAGGCCCTTAGAAAGCGCCGTTTTTCATGGTTTCGTCCCTGTTGCAAAATGTTTATGTAGAGAGGATGAAAGTCCTGAAACTCTCCAGTCTTTACTTCCCCTGGCCATTCAATCTGGTTCTTTACCCATGGTGAAATGGGTTTATGGCTTGATTCCGAGGACCGAGAGCGCCCTT
>JAJFUZ010000394.1 GCA_021372155.1 Parachlamydia sp.
AGATGTTGAAAACGAAAGGGTCTCAGCTCGCTGTGGAAACAGCGGAAGATTGTCTGCGCTATCTGCTGGAAGATGCCAGCATGCAGTGGATGCCCGATCAGGACAACGATACCGATCCCGTCCTTACAGGCATTAGTAAAATATACTGGGTCACAGCCAATACAGATTTGGCCGCAAGATTTATCGAAAATTCTCTAGCATCTGGCAAACTTGCTTTACTTAACCAGTTGGGGAAGTTGGGCAGATATCTCGTCCGTCCCCAGGATGAGGAACGCATCATCCGAGCATGGCAACAATGTGCCAATCAAAATGTACGTCTGGCCGCAATGCCTGCCCTGTATGCTTTGGGATGGCAGACAAGATTGCCCAGATTGAATGACCTGCTTTTCCAATACGCCTCCAATCCGGCAAATTTGGCCGCAGCTCCAGAAGCGTGTGAAAAGGTTCTCTGCCTGCAGTTTGATAAAAATGCTCCACAGGGTACTTATGGCCATGCCAACATCAATCTCAAGCCACTTGTCATGCAGCGGCTGCCTTTGGCCAATCAAAATGGCCTTCAAAAGCTGCGCGACAATTGCATCGACATCATTTTGACCAATGCCGGGCAATTTTCAGCCATCTGGCTGAATGAACAGCCCGAGCTGATTGCTAATGCGCTCATGCACACAGAGCGTAAAGCCGACTGGAACAGGGAACGCCCTGCCAGCCAATTGGCCTGCGCAAAAGAAGGTTTGGCGTTGCTACAATATGCGAATGCTCATCCCAATACCCCACTGGCTGATGCTGCGAGGCATTATCTCCTCCGCAATCCCAACAACGCCGCCTATCTGACGGCTGTGCGGGGGCTTGGTGCTCAAGAGAGGGCGAATTTCAGGCTTCTAGAAGAACTGTATCATTAAAGAAATGGAGGGGGCAGGCCCCCCTCCAATGTGCCTTTACCTCGCTGGGATGCAGGATTTTCATGAATAGCAATTTTTTAATTGATTCGCTCTTGGCAATCCGCTAAAAGGAATAACGATATGTACAGAACCGGGGGGAGAGGCCTTGTCTTTCCTTCTTAAACACACCACACTGTCGAGAGAAAACGCCCATGCTCAACTTTCGCAAGCTTAAGCAGGACTATTCGCCGGCCATCCTGAATGAAGGACGCCATCTCTATCAAAAAAAACTGGTGGAAGCCGCCAAGATCATCAAGCTGAACCCTCAAGTGGTGCGGCTTAGTTGTCGGGTCCAGGGGACCTACGATAATACTTACACTTGCGAATTGGAAATTGATCGGCGCGAATCGTCGACTTTGGACTCCGACTGCGACTGTCCCTATAAATATGATTGTCAGCACCTGGCAGCCGTTCTCTTCTATCTGGAAGAGCAGTTCGACTCGATCGTCGTCGCCTATTCTAAAGAGACCGATATCGAAAAATCGGAAGATATCGATGAATCAGCCAAGGCCAATCTGCGCGAAGCCTTTAAGGAAGCCGAAACCAAAGAGGTGGTGCGCAAAGGCAAAAAAAATCAAAAAGAGCTTTTGCAGGAATATGTCGGGGCATCGCAAGTGCTTGGCCAGTCGCCCTTTTTCCTTCCCGAAGAGCCCCACATGGAAGACAAGGCAGAGTTGGCGATTCTTTCCCAGCCGATTATTCAGCCCAATTCGCCCTTCCACAACCATGTTGAGATCCAACTGGCGTTAAGGCTCCCCTATAGATCAAAGCCACTCAACATCCCCAATATCAAAGAGTTTCTCGAAGCTGTTCGTTACCAGGAGCCTCTCTACATTGGCAACAAGCGCTACTTCATTGGTCTGAAATCCTTCGATGAGACAAGTGCCCAGGTTTTAAAGCTGTTGATGGATTACTGCCGCTTTTATGACGCCAAAGACGAAAGGGGCATCCGCATCGGCCACGTCGATCCTGAAGCCTTTGGATTGATTTTAGCCGAAAGCTATGAGATTGCGCTGTCGCAGCCGATGCCGATGGCGCGTGGAAGCGACGGGGAGTTTGAAGCCCCAGCCTTGCCCTGTTTCTATGGAAGCTCGATCGAATCGCCGCTGCGCTTCTCTCCCATCCCTGCCGGCTTGCGCTTTGAGATCGAATATCTCGAGGCGCCCGCCCCCAAAATCCTGCTCAAACCCACGTTAGTCCTGGATAAGACGCGCATTGCGAATGTCGAGGAGGCGACTCTTTTTGAATGTTCCAGGCCGGGCCTGATCAACCAGAGCACCTATTTCCGTTTTCAGCCTGCTATCAAGCGTAAGCACTTGCGCCACTTGCCCGTCATCCGCAATGTCACTATCCCTGAGCCCCTCTTTGGCACCTTCATCGAAAATTCGCTCCCGCAATTCTTGCGCTTCGCTGAGATTGCCAACCAGGAGGTGGTCGAACGTATTGTCACGCTGCCCTTCGCAGGCCAGCTGGAGGCCGAATGCGATATCAGCTACCTCAATGGAGAGTTGGAAGCAAACCTCCAATTCGTCTACGGCAAGATCAAGGTGCCTTCTAATGCTTCACAGATCAATGTCGACCACATCAATCCCTTTGTCACAGGAAATGGGATCCTGGCGCGCAACCTGACTGAAGAACAGAAGATCCTCCAGGATATCTTCCAAGGCTTTATTTTCGATAATTCCCAGGGAGTCTACGTCGCCAAGACCGACAAAAAGGTCGTGGAGTTCATGACCGAGATCATTCCCAGAAACCAGCACCGCGTGAAGTTCAACTGTCCTGAAAACCTGCTCGATCAGTTCATCTATGATAATACCCGCTTTAAGCTCTCTCTGAAAGAGTCCAAGCGCATCGACGTTTATGAAGTCGAATTGATCGTCGATGGCCATCTCAAAGGCGTCACGGTCGACCTTCTCTGGGAGTGCATCTCTTCCAAGCGCGCCTTCCTGGAGATGGCCCGCAAAAAAACCGGCAAGAAGAAGGAGGAGTCGGCCAGCCAGAAGCACAAGATTCTCGTCCTCGACTTGGAGCGGCTCGCGCCTGTGGTGCAGATCTTCGACGAGATCGGCCTCAATAACCTCGACACGCATACCGAGGAACGTCCTCTCTGGAGTCTGGCCAGCATCGATGCCGAGCAGTTCAAAGGCCTTCCGATTGACTTCTCGATGACACCGCGCCTTGCTGAGATTCAGCAGCAGATGCTTGGCAACAAGCCGCTCAAGATGACGCCGGTGCCCAAAGATGTCAAGGCAACCTTGCGCACCTACCAGAGCGAGGGTATCCAGTGGCTCGAGCGCCTGCGCACCATGCATCTCAACGGTATTCTCGCCGATGATATGGGTCTTGGAAAAACTCTGCAGGCGATCATCGCCGTCACGCAACACAAGAAGGCCAATCCCCAGTCCAAGACGATTGTCGTCTGTCCAACCTCGCTGGTTTACAACTGGCAGGAGGAGTTTGGCAAGTTCAACCCCAGTCTGAAAACGCTTCCCGTCGATGGCACGCCCGCACAGAGGCGTAAGCTGCAGACGGAGATCAAGAACCACGATGTGGTGATCACTTCCTACAGCCTGCTTCAAAAAGATATCGAATTCTACAAAGAGATGCCCTTTTCCTACGCCATCCTCGATGAGGCGCAGCACATCAAGAACCGCTCGACCCGCAACGCCAAATCGGTCAAGATGATCCAGGCGCAGCACCGCCTGATCCTAACGGGTACACCCATCGAAAACTCCCTCGACGAGCTCTGGAGCCTCTTTGACTTCCTCATGCCCGGCCTTCTCAGCAGCTACGACCGCTTCGTCGAAAAATACATCCGCAATCCCAGCTACAACAATGGCCGCAACATGGATGCCCTGCGCCGCAAGGTCTCGCCCTTTATCCTGCGCCGCATGAAAAAAGACGTGCTCTCCGAGCTGCCGCCTGTCTCCGAAATTGTCTACCACTGTCATCTCTCCGACCTGCAGCGCGAACTCTACCACTCCTATGCCGCCTCCGCCCGCGAAGAGCTCTCTCAGCTGGTCAAGCGCGAAGGCTTTGAAAAGTGTCAGATTCACGTCCTGGCCACACTCACACGCCTTAAGCAGATCTGCTGCCACCCGGCTATCTTCGCCAAGGAATCCGCTGAAATGGGCGACTCGTCCAAGTATGACATGCTCATGGAGCTCCTTCAGACCCTCATCGAAGGCAAGCACAAGACCGTCATCTTCAGCCAGTACACTCGCATGCTCAACATCATGCGCCAGGACCTCGAGCGCATGGGCATCCCTTTCGAATATCTCGATGGCTCCAGCAAAAATCGCCTGAGCGTCGTGAAGAAGTTCAACGAAGATGAGCAGATTCCCGTCTTCTTAGTCTCTCTGAAAGCCGGCGGCGCTGGCCTCAACCTCGTCGGAGCCGACACAGTTGTTCATTATGACATCTGGTGGAACCCTGCCGTCGAAGACCAGGCCACCGATCGCGTCCACCGCATCGGCCAGACGCAGTCTGTCTCAGCCTACAAGCTGGTCACTCTCAATACCATTGAGGAAAAGATCCTGCAACTCCAGAATCGCAAGAAGGGGCTGGTCAAAAAGGTCATCACCAACGACGAAGAGGCTATGACCAAGCTGACCTGGGAAGAGGTGCTCGAGCTTCTGCAGACCTGATTGATCTGATTTCCAAAAATGATTGAGTAGGATAATCTGCCAGCATCCCTAAAAGAGATTCTGTCATGACAGATCCTTTCAGTTGTGATGTTGGCATCTGTACTGTCACCTTGTAAAAAGAGTCTCTTTTTAAAACCTCTCGACCCGAAGACTGTCAACGTTCAATTCTGGTGACAGGAGCAGGGGAAAATTCAAAACAAGCTGCAAATTCGTATGTCCTCAAAAAGCTATGGGGCACCAGCGCCATAGCTTTTTGAGAATTTACAATCTTTTCCTTGATTTCTTAAGTCTCAAAATCGCCTCAAAATTTGTTTATTAATTTTAATTTATATTATAATATGAATAATTCAACTGTTTGGCGCTACTATGGAGAGATTAGAAGATTCATCAGCTTCATCCCCAATTAGTTATGCGCGAAATCTCGCTAAAATTTACAAAGAATTTAAAAAATCAGACAAGCAAAACACAGATAAAAAGATCTTGTTATTTGTAAATAAATCTGGAGTGTTAAGAATTTTTAAAAATAGCCAAGAAGCAAAATTACAAAAATTTGAAAAACTCAATAGAAAAGATTTATATAAAATTATCAAAAATGAATTGGTACAAGATCACATCGATCAAAAAATTGCTCATACAGCTGTAAAGGCATTACTTTTTCTTCCTTGGAGCAAACCATTTGAAACCAAAACGATCACTGCTGATTTTCCATCCATAAGCAGTTCTATTTCTGCCCGAAGGAACAAAGAGGTCGACACTATGCTCAGCAATATCAAGACCGTCAAACGATCGGAGGAGGGTGGAAATGGGGTAATTTTCATCGAATCCAATCGCGAGCTCGCTTCACATTCTACAGGCATGGTCATCAAATATGTCAAAGAAGCGCGCTTGATTATCTGCGCTGATCGCCTCTTACAATTTATGGGATTTGTGACGCCAAAAAGTTGCTTTGTTAATGACGCCTCCCCCCTCAAAACAAAACTCATTTCAAAAACTTTAGACCATCTGCCCATCATTTCAGTAGAAAATCATGAACAAATTAAAAAGCAAACAGCCACGATGCGTTGTGTTTTGATTATGACTACTTTAAGAGATGCAATTTCTTTAAGACAATTTGATAGCGAAGATATTGTTAGCTTATTAAACAACAAATCTATTTTAAACCAACTTGGTAAAATGATTTTTATCGACACCTTTATGAACAACACAGACAGATTAAATGTTAATGGCTGCAATCTCGGCAACATTTTAATAGACAAAAATCAAAAACTAAATCTAATTGATCATGAGATGAATGTTTCAGTCTTTTCTTTTGAATCGATAAAAAGCAATTTAAAAAATTTGTTAAATGGAAGCAAAACAGGTAAAATCATCATGATGCTTGAAGAGGCGCTAAAATATGATCGAAAGAAAATGGGCCCTGCCACTCTATCTATAGAATTGAAGCACACGATGAAAAAAGGGATCGATGAGGGCATTAGCCAAGCTGCGAATGATTTCAGCAAAGCTTTCGATGATCCAACGGCCTTCAACCGCATCTTTCAACCCTATTTAGAAGAATCAGAGAAAATAGATAGCAAAACAATTATCCAACTGATAAAATTCGTTCAAAAAATGGTGAGGTCATGACTGTTTCAGATGCCCAACGACATTCTATTTTTGACAACAGAAAACATTTTTTAAATCAATTTGAAGATAGCATTTGGGGCTATCGCACCGATATGCAGGTTTTGCTTAAACAAGGTCAAGACCTCTATCCGATGCGACCTGCCGTTCATGACCTGATTTCAACACTCTACGATGATATGATCAACAAGGTTCAAATAGGGGAAAGCGAACGAAGAGCAGCAAGTCAATTATATAAAGAAGCAAAAAATAAAATTATAGCCTATGTGCATAAGAAAAAAGAGTGTACGGGCACCCCTGCACAATTAGGGAAATGGGATGCATGGACGAAAGCGGCTGATAAAGCAACAGATGCAAAAACAATTGATGCGCTTCTCAAAGCCTCCGATCACATCGAAGACACTCTTTTCTTAGCAGAATTAGCAGCTATATTGAAACTCTCCTCTTCTATTTCACATGTGGACAAAGAGCTCTCCGAGTTGAGGCAAAAACTAAACGATTATCTTGCGCTAATTCCTGAAGAGACCGCAAGGGAGCTGCGCGAAGGCCTATCGCCTGTATTAGAAGAAGTGGAAACACTTAACAATCAAGAAAATTACACGCAAGAATTAGAAAGAATAAAGAGAATCTCCGCCTGGGGTGTGACAAATTGATTGACATCCCTTTAAAATCCCATTGCTTCTTCTAATGTAATTCCAGCCAATTTATGTACAACTGGTATATTTCTATATCGAACTTTTTCTGGTATAGAAATATACCAAATTTGGTCATCTTGTGAGCGACATAAATGAGTGAATCTTAAGCGAGTAGTTGAAATCTCTTCAACATGAGCGAGGTTACCAGAACAGTAACCAGAGTCAGGTATAAGGGATAGATGATCGCAAAGCTCTCGAAGGGGATGCTGATCAGGTTGAGGACATTGGCGATCAGGAAAAGTATCCAGGCACCGCATCGGCCAGACGCAGTCGGTCTCAGCCTACAAGCTGGTCACCCTCAACACCATTGAGGAGAAGATCCTGCAGCTCCAGAATCGCAAGAAGGGGCTGGTCAAAAAGGTCATCACCAACGACGAAGAAGCGATGACCAAGCTGACCTGGGAAGAGGTGCTCGAACTCCTTCAAACCTAAAGATCAGGGTGCAATGGGTTTATTTTGTTCCTGCCGAACAAAGATGACATTCCATTGGTACATCCCTGTGAAATCATACACATTGTGCAAATAAGCGTAAGGATGTTCGTGGCCAGGCTTTGATGCCACTTTCAAATTCGGCATCACAAACCCCGCATGAAGGATATTGCCTTTTGGATGTACGTAAAGTACCAGATCCCCTGGGCGCGGCTCTTCCACTTGTTGAAATCCTTTGCTTTCCCAATATTTCAGATCCCCGATATTACTTTTGGAGGTGTAGAGATGGCAAACTTCCTTGGCAAGAGGGGATTTGGCTTTGAGCAAGGCATAGGTGGCGCAGGACATTTCAGCAGCAGGCGGAAGTTCGACCGATTCTGAGCCCTTCAGCAAACTTAAGTCTGCCTCTGAATACCCGACATTGCCAAGACAGTTTAATCCAGATTTTGTGTAGTAAAATTTCTTTGATTCTGCAACGTAATCTTTCTTCCACATCTCAAGATAGTTTAGCTTGTCCGCCCCTTGTTTAAAGGTGAAGAAGTTACCAGTTGCAACTCTTGGATCTCCTTTTCCTGTTAATATATCAGCGATAGTGCCAGCCTGTTGGAAAAGAACGTTTTGACCACCCCCCGATCGCTTTTCATTGATAAAGTCATTGATAAGTTTAATGACCTTTTGTGCAGAGTCAATCCACTCCTTTTTACTCATATTGCTATTGGTCATTAATTGATGTAAATTTTTTAGGGTTATTTCATCATTCCCATTTAACTCTTGTAGATAGTTAGTACTTAAGATCTGAAAATCATTTAGTGGATTGATTTTAAAGATGATGCTCCCGCTTGTTTGGTTTTCGACAGCTGCGCCAATGAGATTGCATAATCTATCTTGCAGAGTTGCCATATGGCACCATTTGGCGCCGATTGTTCGTTTGTTAGGGGCATAAGTTGTCAGTTTTCTTCCCGCAACGGAGAGATCTTCGCGACGCGATTCCTGTTTAAATGTCTCCCAGGGAGATAGCTTTTGATCGGAACCGGGTGTAGCTGGTTGCATAAAAAACTCCTTATTTATGATTAAAGTATTAGTAAATTATATCTGCAATGCACGTAACAATCAAGCGTGCTTATCAAACCTGTGATTTCACGCTTGCGCCAATTCAAGGGAACCATGCATCATAGCTGCATCAATTAGATTCAGGATTCACATTTATGGGCAGAAAAAATCCGCGCGACCTCAAAGCCTGGATGGAGCATCTCAACCGCATGGCATTCGGCCAGATGCATCGCTTCCGTGGCATGTTCTCGAACGATATTGGCATCGACTTAGGCACAGCCAATACGCTCGTCTTTGTGCGTGGCAAAGGCATTGTCCTTGCAGAGCCTTCTGTGGTGGCTGTCGACTCGCAGACGAATGAGGTGCTGGCTGTTGGGCAGAAGGCCAAGGAGATGCTGGGAAAGACGCCGCGCAAAATCCACGCGGTGCGACCGATGAAGGATGGCGTCATCGCCGATTTTGAGATCGCTGAGGGCATGCTCAAGGCTCTGATCAAGCGCGTCACCCCTGCTAGAAGCCTCTTTCGGCCCAAAATCCTGATCGCGGTGCCCTCAGGCATCACGGGAGTTGAGAAGCGCGCTGTGGAGGACTCAGCGCTGCATGCGGGAGCGCAGGAAGTGGTACTGATCGAAGAGCCCATGGCTGCGGCCATCGGGGTGGGTTTGCCTGTCGAAGAGCCATCTGCGAACATGATCATTGACATTGGAGGCGGTACGACAGAGATCGCCATTATCTCGCTGGGCGGCATTGTGGAGTCACGCTCGCTGCGCATTGCTGGCGATGAGTTTGACGAGTGCATCATCAACTACATGCGGCGTACCTACAATCTCATGATTGGCCCCAGGACGGCCGAAGAGATCAAGATGACGATCGGCTCGGCCTATTCATTGGGCGGCAACGAGCTGGAGATGGAGGTGAGAGGGCGCGACCAGGTCGCAGGGTTGCCCGTCACGAAGCGCATTAACTCAGTAGAGATCCGCGAATGTCTGGCAGAGCCGATCCAGCAGGTGATCGAGAGCGTCAAATTGACCTTGGAGAAGTGTCCTCCTGAACTTGCAGCCGACCTCGTTGAGAGGGGGATGGTGCTTGCGGGAGGAGGGGCTTTAATTAAAGGTCTGGATAAGGCATTAATTAAAGAAACAGGACTACCTGTCATTGTGGCGCAACATCCGCTTCTGGCGGTCTGCCTCGGAACGGGAATGGCACTGGAATATCTGGATAAGTTCAAAAGGCGTAAAGCGAACTAATGCTGACACAAAATTCTCGACTGAATCAATGGATAGAGGAAGTAGCTGCGGTCTGCCAGCCCGACCGCATTCACCTGTGCGATGGCTCGCAGGCTGAATATGACAGCCTCGCCGCCCAGATGGTCAAGGCAGGTACGTTTATCCCGCTCAAAGCCCGGCCCAGAAGTTTTTTGAGCCGCTCCACCCCTGACGATGTCGCCAGGCTTGAAGAGAAAACCTTTATCTGCAGCGCCACACAAGCCGATGCAGGACCGACCAACAACTGGAAAGATCCTGAAGAGATGCGCAAGCTGCTCAAAGGATTGTTTAGCGGCTGCATGCGCGGTCGGACACTCTATGTAATCCCTTACAGTATGGGTCCTTTGGGTTCTGATATTGCGCAGATCGGCGTCGAGATTACGGATTCTCCCTATGTCGTCTGCAGCATGCGGACCATGACGAGAATGGGTAAAGAGGTCCTGAAAGTCTTGGAAGATGGCTTTGGAGATGGCTTTTTTGTGAAGGGGCTGCATTCTGTAGGTAAACCGCTGCAGCCAGGCGAAAAAGATGTCCCCTGGCCCAGCAATCCGAAAGATAAATACATCGTCCACTTTCCTGAAACCCGCGAAATCTGCTCCTATGGCAGCGGCTACGGCGGCAATGCCCTGTTGGGAAAAAAGTGCTTTGCACTGCGCATCGCGTCGGCGATGGCGCGCGATGAGGGATGGATGGCAGAGCACATGCTGATCATGGGAATCACCAATCCCAAAGGGGAGAAAAAATACATCACTGCTGCCTTCCCCAGCGCCTGCGGCAAAACGAATCTGGCGATGATTGAACCGACATTGCCTGGCTGGAAAGCTGAGGTTATTGGCGACGATATCGCCTGGATGAAATTCAAAAATGGCCGCCTCTACGCGATCAATCCTGAGGCAGGCCTCTTTGGAGTCGCACCTGGAACCTCTTTCGGATCTAACCGCTACGCGATGGAGTCGATCGGCCACGACACAATTTTTACAAACGCGGCGCTGACCGATGAGGGCGATATCTGGTGGGAGGGGATGACAGAGAAACCCCCCGCCCATCTGATTGACTGGCTTGGGCGCGATTGGACGCCTGCTTCGAAAGAGAAGGCAGCCTATCCCAATGCCCGCTTCACCGCCCCCATCTCCCAATGCCCTGTCGTGGATCCAGCGTGGCAGGACCCGGAGGGTGTTCCCATTTCGGCCATTCTTTTCGGCGGTCGCCGCTCTTCTGTTATCCCTCTGGTCTGTGAGTCATTCAACTGGCAACATGGGGTCTTTTTAGGGTCTGCCTCTTCTTCCGAAATGACCGCTGCCGCTGCAGGGGCTGTGGGGAAGCTGCGCCATGACCCCTTTGCGATGCTGCCCTTCTGTGGCTACAACATGGGCGATTACTTTGCGCATTGGCTCGAGATGGGTTCTAAAGGCAGCGACCTTTTACCGCGCATCTACTATGTCAACTGGTTCCGCAAGGGCGACAAGGGCGAATGGCTCTGGCCCGGCTTTGGCGAAAACAGCCGCGTCTTGAAGTGGATCTTTGAAAGGTCTGATGGAGCAGGTGCTGCGATCGAAACTCCCATTGGCCGTCTCCCAGGTCCAGATGCTCTGGATGTGAAGGGACTCAACTTGGCTCCTGGAGCCCTT
>JAJFUZ010000109.1 GCA_021372155.1 Parachlamydia sp.
ATGTCATGACAGCGTGAACTTTCAATTGGAGCCTTTTTCGTTTCTTCAACTCCAGAAGGAGACTAATCATTGATTCAAAATCTCTTACATGATCCACGTGGGCATGACTCATAACAACAACATCAATGTCTGCCAAACTGAACCCTGCATGAAACAGATTTCGAACAAAATCGAAGCCTGGATCAATAGCAACCCCCAAGTCAATTTTGCCGGTATTATCGGTATGGTAAATCAAGTATCCGCCGCCTAAAGACCTTCCCTGCGCGGGTGACGTTGAATTCCACCTCTGTAGTCCAAGGAAGTGTAGCGAACGTTTATACGGGGCATGAATTGTCGTTACCTTTAGATGGTTTATAAAATGTTCATCCCATGCGTTCATGATAGTTTCGTAATCTTGGCCTACAAGGAAATCCCGCCCAAGAGATTGCCTTGTTTGACAATACCGAGATGGAGTACTCACACATTCGAGCAGACCGTCAAAAACGCTGTCTTTAGGCGGTTGCCGTTCTGAGAGGCATCTGTTGTCAATCCATTCATCGTGGAATTCTACATCTTCGCGAGATAAATTAAACTTTCTGATACGCCAGTGTAATTTGTCGTTATTTCTCTCGTGAATGGTCAAATTCAAGATGAATTCTTTCCTATCGCTGTCGATGTCTGTCAATCCCGAAACGTTGTCCAACAACTCTAGCATGTTTTCGTAAAAAACCTGATATTCCTCCGATTTTAGCCCCCAGAGAGAGATGGTGCTGTTGTCACACGGACAGTCCGGGAACTCGTCTTCTTCTTCTTTAAGGACGAGATTAGCCTTGTTAGAATCAAACAAATCCCTCAAAACTTGACCTATTTTCTTTCTGCTGGTCTTGTTAGAATCTTGGTACCGTTTAGCCAACCAGTTAAGGAAGTTAGCAACTTCTTTTAGATACCCTATTCTATTTGGCTCCTGATGACGAGCCGATTCGGCGTACTTGTTAAGAAAGTCTTTGAAGTTGGTCAAATACTGGATGAATGTCGTTTGGTTCAGTTTGCTGTTCTTCAGATACCACTGATGCTCGGCTTCGACAAGACTCTGCAGTTTGGACTTAATATTGGAGTACTGTTCACCTGGAAGTGCGCTGATAGGGATTGCTGTTTCGTATGAGCCTAGTCTAGTTCCAAACGATCTTGCCACTATCGACAATTCTTTCCACGCATCGTCCCATAAACCCATTTGTTGTAATGCTTCTGCACGGATTAGATGTATCTTGTTTTCCTTATGTGGACTATGCTCCGAAGCTCCTAAACTTTTCAATTTCTCATCAGAAACGGTATCAGAAGCATGATACGCTAATTGCAGTTCGTTCTGAATTTCTGCTCTATATAGTATTGATGGTAGATATAGCAATTGATAAGCTTTGCGTTTCTTATAAAATTCTTTTTCGAGGTGCTCCTTCAGTTCGTGAATGATATAGTTGAAATCAAGCACCGCTTTGCGAAAAGACCCGTCATGAAAATAGCCAACCCCCCTACTATAACGAGCGACCATATCGTAGAACTTATAAGAGTCGTCATTAGGGTCTTTATAAATCCTTTTCAAAGTTCTTCTAGCTCTATCGGCAAAACTCCTCTGATCAACACCTTCTCCCGCAGCGGCCAGTTCCAAGAGATAT
>JAJFUZ010000112.1 GCA_021372155.1 Parachlamydia sp.
GCTATTACCCACATATAAGCTTGCTGGACTTTTCCCTTGCCAGGATCTTGCATGCTGACCGGAGTCTCGTCTGCAAAGATATTCTCACTCTGCAATATTTGCCTTTTCATTTCATCATAAAGTGGCTTTAAGGCTTTTCCACAGCGTATTACCCATTGACTCATAAGCTGCCGGCTTATCCCTATCCCATCTCTTAAAAGCATTTCGTTGATGCGATAAAGAGGTAGATGATCTACAAACTTCTTTGTCAGGATATCAGCAAGAAGGCTTTCATCAGCTTGACAGCGCGTCAGCAAGCTTTCAGGTAGTGGAGCGACTTGTATTCCAGCATCACTATTTTGCTGTACAGCATATTTTGGACGGACAATTTGTTTAATGAAATAACTGCCAGGCTTATAGGCCAGTTTGTGAGTGACTTCTTCCCCAATTTTAATCAGAGACTTACCTGTTTCTTGGCAGATTTTTTCCTCTTCAGGAATGTCTAACACTTGTCTTTCGACTGGAAGATCGGGTGATAGAGTGACTTTATCCAGCTCTTTACGTTTTGGTGCTTTTCGTTGGTGAGCTGGAATATCTTTCTTTTCTTCAGGCTCTTTGGAAAGATCAAAATTATCAAAGGTCAATTGGGCGTCATTTAGATCAGCAACGACTTTCTCGGAGCGCATCCCGAAATATTGACGACGAAACCATTCAATTTGCTCTTTCAAGTAACCGATTTCTCCGCGAAGCACTTTATTTTCGCTCTGGAGTGATTCTAGAGTGTTTGATGCCGCTGTCGTCATAGCTACAGCTTATCAAGAAACACTTTTACTAGAAAGCAAAATAATCTCTTATTGTACTGTAAATCGCTTCTGCATGCGCTTTGGCGTCACGCCCTCCAAAAGCATGAAAAACTCTCGCCTTTCCAAAACAATCTTCTTGTCTTTTCGTTTTGGGAAGCTGCCTTTCTCTAAGCGCTTACTCCAGATTGCCAGCCCATCGTTATCCCAATACATCACTTTCATGCGATTTCTCTGCCGGTTGAGGAATACGAAATAAGCTCCGCTTGTCAACGACTTGCCAAAAAGGATGTCTACAAATGCGCTAAGGCCCTCAAAGCCATTACGTAAATCCATCGGAGCTTGGCACAATAGGATTTTGGCAGTTCCTGCAATAGCTAACATTACAGGTCCTTCAATGCCTTGAGACAACGTTTAAGTAGGTCATCGTTGAATTTTTTGGATACAAAGAGAGTAACACCTCGATATTCGAGTGTAAGCCCTGTAGATCCTTCGAAGGGATCGGAAACCTCGACGAAATCTTCAGCACCAATTTCTGCTACCAGTTCTGGATCAGAGTTGATTTTCTGTCGCCAATAAGAAAAGGTGCCCTATGAGATTTGATTTTCTCGACACCAAGAGCGGCCACTAAGTCCGCTAGCTTGCCACTTTTGGAATCTTGTTTTCCATTCACTCGGCAAAGATCGATCAGGCTGCATATCTCCTCCCATGCTTGTTTTTGAAGAAGATAGCTTTTAGCCCGATCAAACTAAAGATGGGTAAAGTTGACGCTTACGTAGATTCCTCCTGACCATTTCCTAAAGATGCTAGTTAGTCGGCAGTACTGAATAGGGAGGGTATACGGTCAGCGAAAAACGAATTCGACACTCGTGCAGATTATAGGTATATCGGCAATCTATCCGAAGCCAAGCTTAAGCAAGGCGTGTTGGTAGTAATGCTTGGCTTCTGATAACCGATTGAAATTTTATAAAGGCGTCCCAATTCAATGTAAATTGTAATGATGCGAGCAGAGGTTGAGCATTATTTTTGATGAAAAAGTTCAGCTTTTCTTAGAAATTCTTCCGCATCCTGATAGCTTTCCCATTCCGAAAATAGGTTTGATAAGTTCAAATAAATTTCAAGTTCAATTGATTTGGGTAACAAGGTGCCGAAAATTTTAATTAAATTTTGAAGCTCTCCTCGCGTTATTGAAACAAGAACCGCAACAAAGTGTGGATCTTTGCCTTTGACTTTGGCAAGGGCGCCATAAACGCGTTTTACGCTTAAAAGATGTCCATAAAATAGGGCTAAACTAAAACGGGCGGGCGCTTGCATAGCTAAATCTAAAAGGGGCTTTTTGTCTGAGGCATACAAAAATGTTGGAAATGCTGGAGTGATTTGATGGTCAAGATCTTTATATACTTCTTGCCTCTTCATCAAAGCAGAAATGTGTGAACATGCTTCATCATGCAATAACTTCACCAATTTTAAAGTTGAAACTTGATCTTGAAATTGTTGGTTTGAAGGATCTCGAGCCAGCAATCTTTCAAAATAAAGCAGGGTCAAAAAAGTACTTTGCTCTGCAACTAAGCTTTCCGCCATAACTTGATCCTCATGTGAAGGGAGCGGCATTAATTCTTGCTCGGAAATGATTTGGGATTTTTCATTATTTATGTTTTTTTCAAGATTTGCCTGTCTTTTCTCGATAATCTCTACAGCATAAGTAGATTCTTGAGCCCATCTTAAGGCTGTTGCCATGTGAGAGCGAGCCTCTTCCTTTTTCCCCTCAAGGAAAGCCAGGCGGCTCGACATTTCATAAATGGCGATACTAAGTTTCACTCGTCTGACAGACTCTACTAAAGCGATTTGTTGTTCACTTCGTTTTAGATAATATCTTGTTTTGTCTCGATTTCCTTGTCTTATAAAAAATTGGGCAAGATACAAGAAATGTTCCACAGTTGGATAATGAGGGTGCTCTCGTGGTATTAGACGTGTCATTCGAGTGACCAAGGTATCTAAGGCAAGAAATTCCTCAGGATTGCCTTGAATTGGAGTGGGCGCGTTTGTTCGCCGTATTTGCATAGAATTCACAAATATCTTCATGCATTGCTGGTACCATTCGATCGCTAAATCTTCTGGAAATTGTACTTGAGTTATGTCTGCTATGAAATTTAACAAACTAATCGGATAAGATAAGTGATGTTTTATTCCTAAATCGAGATAGGCGGCCAGGATAGAAAAAGGAGCCTCAAGCAGATCATAAAAACGCTGTGGCTTCATTTTGAAAGCAAAGGAAGATCGCTGTATAAATGCAGAGATTTGAAGGAGACTATGTTCATTCTGCATAAACTCATCTAAGAATTTATACTTGGTCTTGTAATTGTCTTTGCGCTCATTTAAAAATTTTTCTTCGTCCAGTCGCATATTGAGTACAGCTTCACACCCCCGCAACAGTTGAATGACTTCTGGCTGTTCAGGTTTCAGAGCAAGCTCCATTTTAAACGCATCCAACGCCCCATCTAAATCAGCGCCCTCAAGTCGCATTTTCCCTTCATGCGCGAAGCTATGGGATGGGTACACGACGGCAGCTTTTAGTAAATTAGTATCGATTCTGTTTCGGATAAACAAAGACAAAACGGAATGTAGCGGGTAAATGAGCTGATAGATTCGTCTGATGCTCTTTAATTGCTCAACATTGGCAACCAATCTTTTCTCAGTCTCATGAGGATCTGAAGTCAGGTAAAAGTCTTCTCTTTCTTCTTCATAAAAGAGTTGGGATTCAAAGCGCAAGCGCATGATCTCATCCATCATGGAGATGAGAAAATCGCCGTTTTCTTTAGATAGTTTTCCTTGCGCAACAAGCTCTCTACAACGCAGCCAAAAATTTTTTTCTTCGATGCCGAAATAAAGAGCCAACATAGAGACAAACAGACCCGGAAGACGGTTCAGCTCTCGTTTGATCACCACGCACTCCCGCTGATAAAGAAGCTTGGTTTCTAAATCGGGCTTGAATTCCTTCACAGCTGCCTTACCCAAGATATAGGCATAGTCTTGGCCAATCGAGAGAGTTTCTTCATTTTGTTGAATGATTGTATCAACTCGATAAATCGCCTGTAGAAGAAAATCTAAGCGCGCATCGTGTTCGATTTCAACAATCTTGCTACGATCCATGAGACTACAACTATGAGGATTTTCAGGATCTATTTGAATAGCCTCTGGCGGGGCAATGAGTTCAGAAGTCCCTTTGCTTCCAGGCCATTTCAGGCGCGTCGATTGAGGAAATGTCGTTTTTGAAGGTCGAGAGAGAATCTCCTTTACCTTCGTTGCATAGGCTTCATAAAGGGATGAGCTACCATAAACAAAGCAGCTGTCACGCAGGGCATTCACAGTCGTTAAGTACTGTTCCTGGAAATAAAACGGCAGCTGATAAGAGGCGAGTTTTTCTGGTGTTGCCAATAAAGATACAATCTCACAAAGAGGAGTATTGCCTCCTGAATCCACTCGGAAGCCTTCCCCTACTGGACTTTTCTGACCCCTTCGCAATAAGGGAAAGGGCGTTTCACCTAACTGAATGATTTTAAGCTCAATTAGTTCTGATAAGGCGATGAAAAATGAGCGTATTTCCTGGCCATCCTTTTCGATTAGAATGGCAAATTCGACATGGGAGTAGGGGGTCATTTCACCTTTTGCCATCGATCCTAGCCCCACAATAGCAAATTGACAGGGGGGTTGGGTCATTTGTGCGAGGCATTGAAAAATAATATCTTTAAAGGTGTGGAGAAGAATCTCGGTGGTGTATTCTGTGAGATGAGAGGGTGATTCCCTTTGGTCACATTTATCTGCGAGGACTTTACGCGTCGTATAGAGATTTTCTCGATATTTGACGATACTTTGAGGACGAGAAGGATCGGAAAATTCTGCTTTCGACATGAGTTCTAGAATTTGTTTCAAACGATTTTCTGAAATCTTGTCTGCAGAATCCAGGCTCAAATTTAAGAATTTTTTAAATGATGCCTCTAGATAATGTTTAGAATGTTCCCCCATATAATGAATGTCTGCTAATTTAGTTTTTATCTCGCTTGCGAGCTCGCGGCAGGAAGCAGGAAATTTTGAAAGCTGGATTGCCTGTAATGTCTTCAATTGATCCGATGAGAGTCTTTCCGATTGTCGCATCAATCGGCGGGTACTTGTCAAGTATGCTTGTTCTACGTCCTTGAGTTTAACAAAATAGCGGGAAGTTTGCGAAGCCCCTTCCGGTGGCTTTAACAATGCTAGGCAGCATGCATATATCTTTGCAGCGTTGAGATAATTTTTTTGCTCTAAAAAAAGATCTCCAATTAATTCGACTATCCGTATCAGGACGGGAAATTTCTTTTCTTGTTCGCTCTTGATTAGCCCTTTTTCTAATGAACAAAGCGCCTTGGCAAATTCACCACGGATTTTTTCTTGGAGTCCTCGTTCTAATAACTCTTCACATGATAGCTCATTTGCTTGAGGAACAGGTTCTAGAAACCGGATGATCTCATTGACCTTTAAATCATTTCCTATGCTCATAAAAACCTACTTTAATGGGGTTGATCCATTGAGGCCAGT
>JAJFUZ010000116.1 GCA_021372155.1 Parachlamydia sp.
GAGGCCCAGCAGGTACCGGCAACCCCTTCTTCAAACCCAACCCCATGGTCACTTTCTTCACCACGTTCCTCACTCTGCTGCAAACCATGAAATGGCTCCAAAAAGTAGCTACGAAGCTGACTGTCATCCAAATGCAGGGCATCAAAGACACCGGCCTCGCCCAGGCGGCGGCCACTTTGGAAGCCGGCAAGGCTCAGGCCCGAGCGGACAGAGCGCAGGGTGTTTTGAGCGCTATTCAAGGCGCATTTTCCTTTGCTCAGTTGGCCGCATCTGTCAGAACAGATCTTAAGGCGGGCTCAATGGCAGCTAAGTCTTTTAAGACTGAACAGAAGTCTGCCAATGAGATGGAAGATCTCGCAAGCAAACAGGAAAAGAGCGTAGCCGATGCCGAAGCGCGGTTGAATGCCAAAATGCGCTTGCTGAAACCTCATGCTGATATCGAAGTAAAGGGACCCTATGCCAAAAACATAAAACCTGAAAATAATTCTGATGCAGCACGTTTTAAAGCTAGAAAAGAGGAAGCCAAACAAGCCCGAAAAGCGGCAGATGATCATTACGAGGCTACCCAAAAGAAGTTCGAAAAGACAAAGGCTGATGCCGAAAAGACAGACGATGTCAAAGAGATGGGTAAATATAGAGACAAAATGGCGGAACTTAAAAAAGAAAAGCAACAAATTCTGCACGATCGACAATCCGCAGCGGAACAAGATGAATTCTTCCAGCAACACGAAAGATGGGGAGCAGACGTAAAAGACAATCCTGCAAAACGCAAGCAACTTGAAGATGAGATCGCCAGGGATCAAGGGGAGCTGACGCGAGCAAAATCAGAGGCAGCAGCGGTAAAATCGCAAGCGTCGCAAACATGGTCCAAAGCTGAGGAATATGACTTTAGAGGCACCAATTTAAAAGCCTGGCAGACACGCGCGCAAATCAAACAAGGCGACCCCGTCTACCAAGCCTTCTATATGGGTGGCCCGGCCGTCAACTACATGCTTGAGGCCATCAAACACTTCTTCAAGGCGACGGGCGAAGAGCAATCGGCCTATTACCAATCCTATGGCCAGATCATGGCGACCTACAATCAGATGATCAAGACGGGATTGGATTCGACAATCAACTTAAACCGCGATGCTTATCAGCAGGGCGGTGATTTGTGCCAGACGCTTATCAAGATGTCGGACCAGGAATCGCAATCGATGCATTGGGCAGCATAAGTGGTACGGAAATTGCATATGCAGTACATGTTCACTACCTCCCACCCTTTCATGGGAGAGCGAGACGGCCGCAATGGCCAGATTCATGAGGAGGCAATAGCCAAAGAGCTATTGCCGACGAGGGAAGCTGGTCAGTGCGGCCGTCACAGCCTCCCAGGTAAGGGAAGGAGATAGTGAACATGTACGATAAGAAAACGAGGATCGAATGATAGAGCCGTTTATCAAACAGTTGTCACAGGAGATGGAGCTGGAGGGATCGCTCGCCACGCAGGTGGCGGGAGTTTTTGCCCTGCCGCTTGAGGAAAACATGTCGGTGACGATCACGGATAGACCTCCGGGCTTTTCTTTGTTGTGCTCGTTTTCGCCGGTGCCTGGAAAAAATGAGGAGGCGTACTTGACGCGGGTCATGCTGGGCAATCTGTTTGGTCAGGGAACGAAGGGGGCAGTACTCGGGATCAATGCCGAGGGCAATATGTTGACCCTTTCCCAGACAATCGAGTATAATATTAATTATAAAGATTTTAGAGACGTGGTGGAAGATTTCGTCAATTCTGTCGATTTTTGGCGCGAAGAAGTGCAAAAATATATGTAAGAATTGTGGACGAATGCGCTACACTGTTTGGCGGTAGCGCCCGCAAAAACGAGGAATTCATGGAACCGAAAGAGCCGGAAGTAAAAGATGAAGACACCCTGTTCGATGAGAACGCCCCAGCGGGGAAAGACGCTTTGGCGGAGATAAACTTCGAAATGGTGGAAACGGGCCGGTGGCTTTTAAAGGTCATTGGAGGGCCGAATAATGGCGCTGAATTCTCCATGCAGGCCGCAAACAGCTATGTGATCGGAACCGATCCCAATACGTGCGATATTGTATTTCATGATACTAGCGTCTCCAGGCAGCATGCCAGAGTGACGGTTTCTCCTGAGGAGCAGATCTCGATCGAGGATTTAAACAGCAGGAACGGCACGCTGGTCGATGGGGAATCTCTCAAAGCGAAGAAGCAACTGAGTCCAAATACAGTTGTCACACTGGGAACAACATCCTTTATTGTCTACGACCGCGAAGGGGAAATGCAGACCATCATCTCGCCTCTTTTGCCATCGATTGTCAAGGTCCTGCAGAAAGAGGGGCCAAGGGATGAGCCAGAAAGGAAAGCTGCCGAGGCAGTCGAAAAGGCTATCCTTCCGCAGAAGGAGAAGCGCTCCATCAGTCATTTGGTTTTATTTGCCGTGATTGCTTCTTTATTGGCCCTTGCGGCCTTTGAGACCGCGTCCCTGTTCCGATCAGAGCCTGTGGTAAAGGAAGAGGCGGCAGACACCAATCAGGTGCTTGCAGAGGCCATGAAGCCCTTTCCTTCGATTAAATATATTTTTAGCAAAAACTCAGGTCGACTGCTACTTATAGGACATGTGCTCACCGCTCCGGATAAAACGCAGCTGATGTATAACCTGCAGGGATTGAAATTCATCAATAATATCGACGACAGCGGCGTGATTATCGACGAGTACGTCTGGCAGGAGGCCAACCAGCTGCTGGCAAATAACCCTAACTGGCGCGGAATTACGATTCAAGCCACCTCTCCAGGACGCTTTGTCCTGACAGGATATCTGCAGACCCGCAAACAGGCCGAACAGCTGTCCCAGTATCTGAGCGAAAACTTCCGCTACCTTGACCTGCTGGATAAAAAGCTGGTGGTCTCAGAAGATGTGATTGCCTCCGCAGGCAATACCCTGGCCCATCTTGGTATCCGCAACCTGTCCGTTTCACTGAGCAATGGAGAACTGACGATCACAGGCAATGTGCCACAGAACAAGACCCAGGATTACCAGATAGCCCTTAAAGAGATTCGAAGTATCTCAGGCGTGCGCCTGGTGAGGAACCTCGTCACAGAATTACCTCCGGAAGCCACATTCCTGAATATCAGCGACAAATACACCGTCACAGGTTATTCCAACATTGGCAAGCAGAATCTGACCGTTGTCATCAACGGACGCATCCTCTCCAAGGGCGATATCCTGGATGGCATGACGATCACCCAGATTCTTACTAACAAAATCCTGCTCGAGAAAGAGGGTGTAAAATACGAGATCGATTATAGCAGGTAGCAAGAAAAGTAGCGCGATTTGCATAAATAGGCAATTTGTGGTAAAATTAAATTAAAAGAAGAAGAGGTACCTAATGTTCGGACTAGAAGATCAAAAGAAAAAGAAAGCTGATGATTTTATATTCGAACTAGAAAAAGATCTTAAGGTTGGAAAGAAAAACCAGGACCTCAAAAAGAGAATAGAAGACCGTATCCAGAAAATTAAGGAGATTTTGAGAAG
>JAJFUZ010000120.1 GCA_021372155.1 Parachlamydia sp.
CGGAGTAACAAGGCGCTCTCGGCTCCATGTCACTGTATGGCCTGACTGAGGATTCCACAAGAGTTGGCCTAATTTATCGAGATAGAGCCTGGCGTTTTGGGCAGGGGGAGTTTGTTGGACTGTCAATGGCGATCCAGCTGAGAGATTAGGAGGTTCCATGAGATTCCTGTGTTTTTGAAGCGACATTATCAAAAATGCCTGACAATGCTGCAAGAAAATACTTTAACTGCCGGTGGAACTATAGTGGCGAACCCCCAGCCGCCAAAGCAGGCAACATAAAATCAAGAATAGGATGCCAGAAAGAGGCAGGAGGGCTGCGGACCAGAGGGGCAGAGTTTCATGCTGCAGCAAGGTTGCGAGGGGATAGTAGGCGACGCAGGCGAGAGGGACGACGAGGGTGAAGAATAGCTTAAAGCCACCTGGATAAATGCTCAGGGGGTATTGACCCGATTCGACGCCGCCGAATGTGACCATATTGACCAGTTCTAGCGTCTCTGTGGACCAGAAAGCGAGCGTGGCGTTTAAAATAATGAGCCCGTAAAACAGGCAGGTGGTCCCAACAAGAGCAAGCCCAAGCACGGAATATTGAAAAATACCCATGTGAATTTCAAGTGTTGAAATGCCCCAGAAAAGCACAAGCAATCCCTGAACCAGGCGCCCTAGCTTGATCAGGTGAATTTGGCTTGAGGCAACCTGTAGAAGGCTTCCGACAGGTCTGAGAAGGATGCGATCGAATTCGCCCTGCTTGATGATAGTGCCGAAATTATCAAATCCCCTTGCAAAGGTTTCTGCCAGTGAAAATCCGATGTGCACGGTGCCATAAACAAGTGTCAATTCAGCAAAGCTCCACCCCTCGATCATTTTGAAACGGTCGAAGAGGATCCAGATTCCGAAAATTTCCACAAAGCTCGATAGAAAAAAGGCGATTGTCACCATCCAGAAGGAGGCGCGATGCTCCATTTGAGACTTGAGGGCGACCTTGAGAAGTTTGAAATAGAGCATCTCATCCTCCCTGAATGACCAGATTGCTGGTCGCACGGCGCATCAACAGCTTGCCTGTAAGAATAAAGGCGCATGTCCAGGCCATCTGGCAAGCGATATAAAAGAATGCATCTTCTACGGGAATCATTCCTGTATAGAGACGGGAAGGGATGTCGACGAGAAAGCGAAATGGCTGAAGATGCAGGAAGGGCTGCATCCATTCTGGGAAGAGGGGAATCGGGACAAACATGCCTGACAGCAGCATCACAAAGTGGGGGGCCAGCCGCAGGATGCCTTCTCCAGACAGTGTCCAAAACAGGGAGATCATGAGGAGAGTGGTGATCGAGGCTGAAAGCAGCGTTGCAATTAGGCAGGAAAGACTAAACGCCAATCCCGCTGAAAGGGATACAGGTGCGGGCAGATTGAAAAAGAGCCAAGCCAGGATAAAGAGCGGCAGGCAGCGCATCAGGGTTGGGACCAGCCTCATCGCAAAGGCTCTTGAAAACCAGTGCCAATAAAGGTCGAGCGGTCGGATGAGCTCATAGGCGACATGGCCGGTTTTGATCTGCCACTCGAGCTCCTTGTCGATGTTGTAGGGGATCAATTGAAAAAAGGCCTGGCCGATCCAGATAAAGCAGATGGTTTGTGTCAGCGTGATCGGTTCCAGATGGCCCGCTTGCGTGAAGAAAGCGGTGAAGACGATGATCCTGATGAGGCCCCAGAATATTTGGGTGCAGAGACCTGCAAACGCGGCTGCGCGATACTGGAGAAGCGTGAAAATGCGAGCGCGCATGACGGCGAGATAGCGGGAATGGCTCATAAATTGGCGTTGCGATAAAAGTTGGCGATGATCTCTTCAATCGGCGGATTCTCCACATAGAGATCGCGGATCGGGTATTTGGCAGTGAGGCGGGAGATCAACTGAGGCGTCGCGGTGGTATAGGGATTATAGCGGAGCCAAACGCGCTGATTTTCCCGTTTGATAACTTGCGCGTCAGGATCGTCCGGTTGAGTCCTTTCGTCGACAAGGTCAAGGATGAGACGTCTTTCCGGGGCAATCTGGCTGCGCAGGAGCTCGAGGGGACCATTCAGGAAAATGCGTCCCTCGTTCAAGATGATGATGCGCCTGCAGAGCGATTCGATGTCATCCATATCGTGAGTGGTCAGGAAAATGGTGACCTTCTGTTCCTGGTTAAGTTTACGTATGAAATCGCGCACAGCAAATTTGCTGACTGCATCCAGGCCGATTGTAGGCTCATCCAGGAATAGTATTTTTGGGGAATGCAAAAGTGAGGCGGCGATGTCGCAACGCATGCGTTGTCCCAGGCTGAGCTGTCTCGCTGGAACATCCACAATTTTGCTCAATTCAAGAGAGGCGATCAGCGAATCGCGCGTCCTCTCATATTGCTTCTGGGGAATGCGGTAGATATCGCGAAGAAGATTAAAAGATTCGATCACGGGAAGATCCCACCAGAGCTGCGTCCTTTGCCCAAAAACGACGCCGAGCTGCTGCACGGTCTCCTGCCTGTGTTTCCAAGGCGTTTTTCCCATCACTTCGACAGATCCCCCGTCGGGGACTAAAATGCCCGAAAGGATTTTGACCGTTGTGCTTTTGCCGGCTCCATTGGGTCCGATATAACCCACGAGTTCTCCCTCCTGAATCTGGAAGGAGATGCGATCCAAGGCTGTGCGGGTCACATGATCGCGAACAAAGAGATTTTTGATACTGCCGAGCAGTCCCTCTTTACGCTTCGCGATACGAAACTGTTTAAAAAGATGGTTGACAGAGATGATTGACATAATAAATTAGTATTGTTTATTCGTGTTATTTATGTCTAGATTAAGTGAACCAGGTTTTAAGATCTTAGAGATTTTTCGTTGCTTTCAATTGGAAGCTCATCTACTAAGAGGCTAATGGGAGATAAATTATGGGAAAATTTACCAAGATAGTTCTCACGCTATTCACAGGGGTTTGGCTCGCTTCATGCGGTCAGCAGCAGAGCGATAAAGCGTCTGAAAATGAGGTTCGAAAGACCACGCAGGTATACCAGGACGCCTTCAACCAGAAGGATGCATCAAAACTGGCTGCGCTTTGGGCCCCCGATGCCACCTATATCAACCCTGTGACGGGGGAAACGGCGGATGGCAGAGAGGCGATTGAAAAGCTATACAAGGATAAATTTGCTCAAGACAAGAACAGACATCTCGAAGTTTCTGTCAAAAGCGTCGAATTTCCCAATCCTGATGAGGCGGTCGAAAGGGGAGTCATGAAAGTGACCGCACCGGATCAGCCCACTAAGCAGATGGCCTACGCAGTGGGATATGTCAGGGAAAATGGCAAATGGCTGGTGAGCGACATTAACGAGATTGAATTGCAGGAGGCCCCCGACAACTCGGAGCATCTCATGGAGTTGGCCTGGCTGATTGGCAAATGGGAGGACAGCGATGATAATGTGGAGATCACTTTCGACAATCAGTGGGACAAAAACAAGAATTTTATCATCCAGCACTTCAATATGACAG
>JAJFUZ010000172.1 GCA_021372155.1 Parachlamydia sp.
GCAAGAAGTATATCCACGAAGTGGATCCTCTCGTCATGCTGCGCGAATTTGAGAAAGAAAAAAAGCTGCATGCTGCTATGCCAGGCTATCGTGAGATGAAGACCTTGCAAGATCAGGAGCATTACGTGAAGCAGCTGGAGGTGCAGAAGGAGAAGTATCAGCATGGCAGAAATCCCAAATGGTATGAGAACATCGACAGGTGGAAGATCGACAGGAACAAATGGCTCAAGCCTCTAGCAAACAGGACACCTGCTGATTACCTTAGAGAGGCCAAAGATAATCTCGATCGGATGCGCAACGAGATCGACACCAAGATGAAGAAGCATTTTTACAACGATTTCGGCAAGTATCTTCTCAAGATGGCCCGCATGGATAAAGTGGAGGATCTCATTCCCAGAGGCAATGAGATCTGGAAGTTATTCGGGATGACCAGGGCTGATGGTCAGAAGCTCTTTAACGAGGCTTTCCCTCAGTTATTGCTGGAGGGGATGCGCACGGCTTTTGCTCCGCAGCAGCTTAACTCTTATCTGGCCTCACTTTTAAAGACGCTCAATGAAAATCTTAAGCAGAAGCGCCATCAGGTGGAGGCAAAAGCTACGAATCCGCCGCGCGGTCCGCTTGACTCAAAGGTCAAAGCGATGGAAGAGCGCTGCCAGAAGCTGATCAAGCAGTTGTATGGAATCCTTCCCGGCTCGATGGTCCAGGAGTTGACTGAGATCCCGCTGCTTGATGAGATGCCGGGAAAAGCAATTGCTGAAGCCCTTCAAGACGCGTTGCGCCAGCATCCCTTAAGCAAGCTCATGCAAGAGGGATTGGTCAATGCTGTAGAGAGTTTGCCTGAAAAGGTGCCGATGAATCGCGATGAGCTCAAGCAGGCTCAAAAGAAGCAGGTGAATGAAAATGAGCGCAATATTGACATCATCCGCGAAGAGGGGGAAAAGTTCCTTCCACGCCTGTTTGAAAAGCTGGAGCGCAATCTATTAGCCTGGTGGGAGAAAATCCATGCGAAGATCAACAAGTTGATTCTGAACTCTCCAGCAGGGACGCGCGGATTGAAAGTTAAAGAGTTTTTTGATCGCATCTTCCACCTCGTCTTTGTCTTCTGCGTGATCAGTCCCGTCTATACCGCTGCACGTTGGGTGGTCAGGCACTTTATCGCCTTTTGGTCCAAACGCGTTGGCAAAGATGTTGAATTGGGTCGCGCAAGCATTGTCGAAACCGAAATTAATGCCAACCTGCTTTTCAAGATGGGCGACATGCTTAAGAAATTATATCCTGTTCCGCCTCCCCCACAGCCCCGTGCTGCAGCGGTCTAGTGCTCAGTTATGAAAGTTTTTCCTGTTTTGACGCATCCAAAACAGGAAAAACTTTCATAACTGAGCACTAAAGTCTTTTTAATTTTAATCTAATTCATGAGGTTTCATATGTTAGCTATTTCTTCTTTTCGACCACCTTTTGTCATAGATTTGACAGGACCCCAAGAGATCTGTCTGATTATTGACAGCGATGATGAGCAGCAGCCACCTCCAAGTGTGGCACCACAGTCTCGGATGGAAAAGGCTGCAGCGGCAGCTCGCGAAGTCGCTGTGAATCTTATTGTTGACAGCGAGGTTGAGCGGCCGTTGTCGCCTCCTCCAAGTGTGGCACCACCTTCACAGATGGAAAACGCAGTAGAGGCAGTTCGTGAAGTTGCCGAGTTTCTTTGCGGTTTAACTAGCGAATCGCCCAAAGCACAGTCAGCAGGATCCAAACAGAAGGATTCTCCGAAACCAACTACCGTCGTGAAGAGACGCCGTGTAATTCCTCTTGAGACTGCAGACCAAGAAAAAGAGCACCCGGTTATCAAAGTGAGGCGAACGAGTGCCATGCTGACGCCAGTTTCTTATACTCAAGCGCCACCGCCGGCCAGAAGAAAGGCCTCCAAGGACGCTCAGAAGAAGCTTGCAAGGCAATTGAAACTATCTGATGATTACTTAAGCCAGCTCAGACACGAGGCGCGAGATAAGGATTATCAGGCTGACCAAGTGTCTGATGAGTCTTCTGAGTCTTCATCTTCATACAGCGTAGAATGCCCGAAATCCTGATTGCTAAAATTTTGCTGGACATTTCTTGAGTCTTTTTCGTAACCTGTGCGATTTATTAACCCACTGGAAACGAGAATGATGAGTCCAGAAAGCACATCGACCAGGACCGGCTCAGCAACTGCAGGGCCGGTCTCCTTTTATGAAGGAGAAAGGCCTGTCCATGCAATCCCCGTCCATGCAATCCCCGTCCATGCAATAACTGGGCTTGTAGCTAGAACCTTGCCAATGCCTCAACCCGCATCATCTGACGAGGTCGCAGCAGAGATTAATCGCCTTTTTAGGGATGTTTGCGACCATTGCACCAACGGAAGATGGGCGCAGGTGGACGCTGCATGCGATGCGTTGATTTCCTTGAGATATGCAACGGAGTTTGTGATCGAGGCAAAAGCGCGAGCTTGCCATGATTTAGGTAAATGGGAGGAGTATTTAACGGTATGCCTTAGTCTGTTGAAGATAAATCCAGGCAAGTTGGAATATTTGCAGGGAACCATTAGAGGTTGCATGAACACGCATCGGTATCTCGAAGCTATTGGATATAGCACGCGTCTTCGCGAAGCAGCAATCACGAATGAAGTGAAAAAATGGGCTCTTGAGAAAAGAGCGCATGCTTGTTCTATGCAGGCACAGGCAGATGCGGAGTTAATTGCCGGTCTTCATCTGCCAGCAGCCGAAGCGCATGTGATCGGGACAAGTCCTGTTGTTTTGCCGCATTCTCCGTAATCAGGTATCCCGCGAAGCTAGACACTGGAGCTGCTTCTATGTTATACTGTCTCAGATGTCGAACAAAAAATTCAAAATTGTTACGCTGGGGTGCCGCACCAACCAGTATGAGTCGCAAGGCTACAGCGACCAGCTGCAGGGGATGGGCTATCATCAGGCAGGAGATGGGGAGCACGCCGAGGTGTGCATCGTCAACACCTGCACGGTCACCGAATCGGCCGACCGTCACAGCCGCACCGAGATCAGGCGGCTAGCAAAGCAGAACCCCGGTTCGAAGCTGATTGTAACGGGTTGCCTGGCCGAACGGGAACCGGATAAGATTCAGGCGATGGAGGGGGTGACCTCCCTCGTTCCCAATCGAGAAAAGGAGCTACTCGTCGCCCGCGCTTTTCCTGATGAGGAGCCTCCTGAATTTTCGATTAAACACTTTGACGCCCACACCCGCGCCTTTGTCAAGGTGCAGGATGGCTGCAACTCCTACTGCACCTACTGCATCATCCCTTACGTGCGGGGCAGGTCGCGTTCACGCACCACTGAAGAGGTGATCCGGGAGGTCGAGGGGCTTGTGGCCAATGGCTACAAAGAAGTGGTGCTGACGGGCATCAATATTGGAGACTATGATGGCCAAGGGGAGGAGAAGCTTGTCGACCTGGTCAAGGCCGTCGACAAGGTTCCAGGTCTGAAGCGCCTGCGCGTCTCTTCGATTGATCCCGATGAGATCGACGATGAATTGATGGAGGCTATCCTCAACGGCCGCACCACCTGTCCCTCCATGCATGTTGTGCTGCAGTCGGGATCCAATGTCACTCTCAAGCGCATGAACCGCAAGTATACCCGTCAGATCTTTCTGCAAACGATTGACAGGTTGCGGGCGGCCAGCCCCGACTTTACCTTCACGACGGATGTCATCGTGGGATTTCCGGGCGAGACCGACGCCGATTTCCAGGAAACGCTCTCTGTCATGCGGGAGGTGCAGTTTGCCAAGGTGCACATGTTCCCCTACAGCGAGCGTCCGCGCACCCGCGCTGCTCTTTATCCGAACAAAGTCCCCGACGATGTGATCCGAGAACGCAAGCAGGAAATTCTGCGTGTGGCGGAACAGGTCGCCTTCGATTTAAGAGCCAGGTATGTGGGGCGGCGTGTGGGAGTGCTGACCGAAAGAGGAAATCAGTCCGGCATGGCCTCTGGCCACACCACCAATTTCCTTCCTGTTACCGTTCAAGGCGACATTGGAGAAAACGCTCTAGTAGAAGTTGAGATCCAGAAAAATACCCCTGAAGGTCTTTTCGGTATCCTTATATGAAGATCACGATTGCTGAACGCCTTCATCCCTTTTCGCATGTTCCCGGAATCGCCTGCATGCTGCCAGGCTCGAGCTTAAAGCTTCAGATATTCCCCACGCTCTTGCGCCTCTATGATCTTGCCTCCTTTAATCCTGAGTTAAAGGGTGAGGCAACTTTGACTCTCACGGGTCCTGTCAAAGATTTTACAGTGTTACAAGATCTGGAACGATGTGAAATCACGGTCTTTGGACAAGCGCAGGAGGGCTATTTTCGCTACCATTGCCGTGCAAATGAGGGAGGGATGTTCATAGAGGTTGTCAAAGCCAGCATCCAGATGCAATCTCATGCCGCTTGTATTCAATTGGGAGTCACCTCCACTCTTCAAAAGCCCTTGGATCGGTCCTTGGAGCGCCTGTCGCTCGGCTGGCACAAGGCTCAAGACTGGACGCAGATGCAGCGCAGGTTAGCCCTGGAAGAGCTGTTGCCCCTTTGGCATCGCTTAGGACAGATGACCCCTAAGCCCATCGCTCATGCGCATGAGGGATCTGCTCTCATGCTCGACGCCTGTCGAGAATTGATCGCCAAGAGCGATAGAGAGGCGCTGGTTCCTGCCTTTCAGAAGCTGTTCCTGGCAGGTTTTACAGATCTTTTCATCCCCAGACTTGAAGATGACCAGAACCAGGGCTTTGCGCTTCTGGCTTTGAGCCAGGAGTGCCAGCTGTCGCCTCTCATCTTATTGACAGAGGGCACTGATCTGATTCGCAGTCTTTTCGTGCAGCAAGAAAACAATGCGATATCCATCCTTCCCGCTCTTCCACCGCAATTTCACTGTGGCAGGCTGGTGGGAATTGAGTGTGAGCCTTGTGGCAGTCTGGACATGGAGTGGAGCAAAAAACAGATCCGCCGCTTGAAGTTTCGCGCCAAGACAGACGGACAAGTGCAGTTTCTATTTCAGCCGGAACTCAAGGAATTTCGCCTGCGTGCAGGAAGCCGCAAGGAGATCATGGCATGCGGAGACACGCTTTCTATCGAAAAAGGCCAGGAATATCTTTTAGACAATTTCCGCCGATAGAAACTTTTTCAAGGCCGAAATGAAGGCGAAATGTCTTCGTAGGTATACTGGCTCATCTTGTACTTAAATTCAGTAATCAGGTCTTCTTTGGACATAGCTCCATTTGCCACTAGGAGGCAAATCTCTTCAATTTTATTCCTTTCATGCTCTTTGATCACAAGACCATTAATCTCGTAAAAGAGCGCAAGGGAAGCGTATGCTGTGCGCTTGTTTCCATCTTGAAAGGGGTGATTTTTGATGAGATGATAAACATAGACAGCGCCTTTTTCTGATAGCGTTCGGTACATCTCTTGTCCATAAATGTTCACTTGAGGGGCATCCAGAGCGGATTCAAGAAGTCCTCTATCGCGGATGCCAGCTAATCCTCCAAATTCAGCAAGGATGGAATCGTGGAGCACAATAACCTGCTCAACCGTGAGATAATAAATTGTTTTCATTTGTCAGCCAGCCTTTTGAGCTGTTCCTTATTTTCTTTCAGGACCTTTTTCATCGCTTTTTTGAAAGTCAGATCGTCAACGGCTGATCCGCCTTTCTTAACTTTTGCTGCTTTGCTTAAATCGGGCTTTTTATCAGAAAATTTGGTCATAGATTACCTCCGTTTGCAAAATTAGCAAAGGAGCGTCAAAATGTCAAAAAGAATATATGGCCAATTCGCCAAAATTGAGTTATTTGACAAGCAGGTTGACAGACAATTGTCCGAATTGTACAATTAGTACAAAAGGAGGTACCGTCATGACTACCATGAGTTCATCACAAGCACGAGAGCATTTTCCAGAGATAATGAGTGAAGCGGCCTTTGCCAAAAAACGCTTCATAGTTACCCGCAGGGGCAAAAGACTTGCTGCTATTGTTCCTATTGAAGATTTAGACATGATCGAAGCCATAGAGGATAAAATCGATCTTGAAGACGCCAGAAAAGCCCTTGCAGACGTTAAGAAGAAAGGATCTACTTCATGGAAAAAGGTCAAAGCTGAGCTTGGCCTATGACATATGAAGTTGAACTGTCTGAAGCGGCTAAAGACTTTTTGAGAACTGTCAACAAATCTGATGCTAAACGGATTGGTAAAAAAATCGATAATCTGGCAAAAAATCCCCGACCAAATGGTGTAGAGAAGCTTTCAGGAGAAGAAAATATTTACCGCATACGCTCAGGAGATTATCGAGTAATTTATCAGATCCACGATAAAATTCTTTATGTCCTTGTATTAAAAGTGGGAAATAGAAAAGAAGTGTATCGAAAACTATAATGGATTAGCAGGTTTATTTTTTGATGTCTTTCAGATGTTTAGCTCCTCCTTCCAGTTTCTCCAAAATGAATAGGTGTTGGCCAATTATCTCCGTTAAGGTAAATAAGTCTTGATATGCATCAAGATGATCCCGACTTTACCCATCATTTAAACCTTGTCTTCAGCGGAGAGCATTACGATCCCCATCGTCTGTTGGGCCTCCACGACTATTTCGATGGACAGAAGGTTGTGCGCTTATGGCGCCCTGGCGCTCATGAGGTGCATCTGGAGTTGTTTGGGGGAGTGACAACAGCGCGGCGCCTGGATGAGGCGGGGGTCTTCGAATGCATTGTTCCAAGTCGTACCCAGCCTCGCGACTACCGCGTCTACCACATGAGCGGGCTTCTGGCGCACGATCCCTATGCCTTTTTCCCAACGATCGGCGAGCTGGATCTGTATCTGTTCGCTAAAGGGACACATTATCAGATTTACAAGGTCCTGGGGGCTCATCGTGGGAAGCATCAGGATGTGGAGGGCGTGCGCTTCGCCGTCTGGGCCCCGTCTGCCAGGAGAGTGGCGCTCGTCGGGGATTTCAACCATTGGGATGGCCGCGCCAATCCCATGCGCTCCATGGGACAGAGCGGCATCTGGGAGCTTTTTGTCCCTGGCCTTACTGAAGGCGAGAAGTACAAATTTGAAATCAAAACGCAGGAAGGCCAGCTCCTCCTCAAAGCTGACCCTTACGCTTTTTGCAGTGAAATGCGCCCCTCGACAGCCTCGATTGTCTTCGATGTGGAGCGTTTTCAGTGGAGCGATGATACCTGGCAGGAAAAAAGGTCCCGTACAAATGCTCTTCAGCAGCCGCTCAACATTTATGAAGTGCACCTGGGATCCTGGAAAAAGCACGAAGGCCATTTCCTGAACTACCGTGAGATCGCCGTGGAGCTGGCAGACTATTGCCAGATGATGGGCTTTAGCCATGTGGAGCTTTTGCCCATCCAGGAGCATCCCCTGGATGAATCGTGGGGCTATCAAGTATCGGGCTTTTATGCAGTGACCAGCCGCTTTGGAACACCAGCCGATTTTCAATGGTTTGTCGACCATCTGCACGAAAAAAACATCGGCGTCATTCTCGATTGGGTGCCGGGCCATTTTCCCACTGATGATTTCTCCCTTGGCCGCTTCGATGGTACCGCGCTGTACGAGCATGAAGATCCCAAACAGGGCTACCATCCTCACTGGAGCACCTTTATCTTCAACTTTGGGCGCCATGAGGTCACCAATTTTCTCATCGCCAATGCGCTCTACTGGTTTAAAATCATGCATGTCGATGGCCTGCGCGTCGACGCCGTCGCCTCGATGCTCTACCTCGACTATGGCCGCGAACAGGGAGAGTGGATTCCAAATCAATATGGCGGCAAGGAAAACCTCGAAGCGATCGAATTCTTCAAGCATCTCAATTCCATCGTGCACGAGCAGCATCCGGGCGTGCTGACGATTGCGGAGGAGTCCACCTCATTCATGGGCGTCAGCCACCCCGTCTCACAAGGCGGCCTCGGCTTCGACATGAAGTGGAACATGGGCTGGATGAATGACACACTGCGCTACTTTTCCAAGGACATGTTCTTCCGCCACTATCACCACAATGACCTCACCTTTGGCCTTCTCTACGCCTTCTCCGAGAACTTTGTGCTGGTCCTTTCGCACGATGAGGTGGTGCACGGCAAAGGCAGCCTGATCCGCAAGATGCCCGGCGATCTGTGGCAGAAATTTGCCAACCTGCGCCTGCTCTACAGCTACATGATCTGCCAGCCGGGCAAAAAGCTGCTCTTCATGGGGGGCGAAATCGCCCAGTGGAACGAGTGGTATTGCAAAGTTGAGCTCGAATGGTTTCTTCTGCGCTATCCCTTTCACCATGGCGTCCAGACAATGGTGAAGGAAGTCAACCACCTCTACCGCATGCATGGAGCCCTGTGGGAGCGCGACACCGACTACACAGGCTTCGAATGGGTCGACTTTTCCGACCGGCAGAACAGCGTGATCAGCTACATACGTCAAGGAACGAGCGAGCGCCTCCTCTGTGTGCATAACTTCACACCGAACTATCATGGCGATTATAAGATCACGATCAAAGGCCTTTCATCTCTCCAGGAGATTTTCAACAGCGATGACAGTCGCTATGGCGGTTCCGGTAAACAAAACCCAAGTCCGGAGATTCTCCGCAATGAACATGGCGAAGCCTATGGTATCAGGATTCAGCTTGCGCCATTAGCAACCATGATCTTTCAGATCTTGTAAATAAATAATTAAAGATTTTCAAAAGCGGAGTTTGATATGCAAGCCAGCTTCAGAGGTAGCACAGTTGTATTTCCTGCAGGAGTCTATTTAAACGGCGGTAGAAATGTTGAGGTGGATGATCTAAATGGCAGAGTGGTAGAGACGCCAAAATGCCGGTGTAAGGAGCATGACTTTTTTCTGGAATTGAAGTAGGGGATCAAGTTCGCTATTGGAATATAGAAGCGGGACTCATCCATTTCGTTTTTTGACACCCTTAAATTCCACGGAAGGAGATGGTTGCATGATAAGCGCAAACCATCTCATTCTGTTTGAGGGGTTAATTTAATTCATTTCTGGTTGAAAATAAAAAAGTCTTTATTTATAATATTTCTAAACTGTTGCATTTAATCATACATAGGAGAGTTATCATGCAGCCAGCACAAAGCAGACAAATGACAGTGGCAGTAATCTACCCGAAGGGAATTGTTTTTAATCCAGATTCAAATAAAGATCAGATCCGTGTGAGTTATCAATGGACTTATTGTAGAGATGGTATGAGACATTCTAAAAAGTGGGGTGAAGACTTATCTCTCCAAGCAGCGCTGGAGGTTTTCCGGATAGTGGGATGTGAAGAACCGGCTCGTCAGTTAAAAGATTGGGTTGCTAAATGCCATCAAGACAATCCTCAAAGGGAGAGTTATGACACTATTCCTGTAGATTTGCAGAAAAAAATAGCTTTACAGTTAACTGGAGACGAGTTTTTAGAAGATCCTCTTGATCAAGCCGGTTGTGAAGCGAAAGCTGCTGAGACAGGGAAAGTCTATACCGCGCCCACATCGGAACAATTTCTTAAGACAGCAGCAAAATCTTTAGCTAAATTTGAATTGCCCTATAAAAGAGAGCTTTTTTTAGCTAAACCCGAGCATCTTAATGCATTGTATATGAAACATGCGGGACGTGAGCAGCCCCCAGCAATGCCAATGCCTGTTGTCACACCATCTGAAAGAGTGAGCATGACCCAGCAATTAGCAAAGTATATTTCGGAAGAAGCGCAGCGGACAGATGTCAGTTTGCGCGAAGTCAGCCGCGATGAATTGTTGGGCAAAGTAGAAGAGCGGC
>JAJFUZ010000176.1 GCA_021372155.1 Parachlamydia sp.
CGGCGTGGTTTCATGTGGGTTTTGCTGGGTTTTAAATTAACTTTGTTACCTTTCCTGCAAAATCCTAGCATGAATTCAAGACTTATGTAAATCCTATAACAGCTTGTGAAGGCATTTTTCTTGCCATTTCAGGGACGACTAAATAGGCTGCTTCTTCAGATTCACGGAGGGCATTGAATAACGAGTACTTAGGATGGCTCATGTGAAATTCCGGACACCTACCTGAACTAAGCTCAAAGACGGAATCACAGCCAAAAAATTGAGGCTTCACACTGCTGATAAATGGTGCGAGACTTGCATGGGCAATTTTGCCCATAATCTTTAGCCACGCCAAATCGGCGGGTGTGTGCTCGAATTGATACAGACCGATTATGGATCCAAAGGGTTTACCACCGAATTGCTCGTATACGCTCACGTAAATTTTTTGGAAAAGAGCAGATTTTGTGAAGTCAACAGAATTGCAATCAAAATCTTCCTGTAGCTCTTCTTTTGAGACATCCAGCATATCGATCATCACATTCGCGCCAAAATCAGTGCTGGAGGTGAGATCAAATAATCCCTTCCATGTGGCTTCCAATTGTTGAAATTTTTCATGATGAATCACTTCATTTAATTGATCATTGATGATCTGGTTCAATTTCGCAATCCAATCTTGCACCTCGCCTTTATCGAACCAGTAATAGTCCATTTCAATGTCCATGTTTGCCTCATGTGGATCGTTTTATGCGATGGTCTTGAATTACGATCTTACCCTTCGCATCCAAAAATAAAATAATATAATAGCTTTTTTATCGAAAGATAAATCCAAATATTAAAACCTGAAGAGTATATCAATCTTTTATTCGTGGTTATAAATCTTTTTCTCAATCCTTCCAGAACTTGGGTTGCCCTTATAAAGCATCTAGAACGTTGGAATGCAGAAATTGCTGACCTTAGAGTGCATGGAACAGAGAAGGAAAAGTCTCTTGAAAGATTCTTAAGGGATTTGACGTTGCCCCAAAAAAAGGTCCGCACTGAAGTAGAAAAGCATGCTATCATTAACCCAAAAATGTGAGAATGTGTGATAGACGATAAGAGCAGTTATGGATCCATCAAAAATAGATCTGATTTTATTGCATTTCGATCGATGGAGTGCGTTAGCACATCTGCATCTGGATGTCTTGTCAGCAGGGCGAGAAGAAGATAGGCTAACTTGGGAAACAATCAAGACAATTGCCCAAAAAGCTTTAGAAGTACCCGAACACCTTGAAAAGACAAAATCTCTTTTGCTGAGAGTAGAAAATCTCCAGAAAATTTTCGATCAAGATGGCAGGAAGGTTGATGGAGAGGGGAATTGTATTTCCATTCCATTGAAAGCAAGAGTGGAGAAGGTCCTTCCTCATGTGACATCTATTGTTCAGACTCGTGCTGGGACTTTGGGAGCTTTTACGTTTGTGACGTTTCATCGTCTCTGCGTCATGTTTAAAATCATTTCTTCCCACGAGGTCGCAAAACATCTTGTGGCCGATAAATTTTATAAAATCTTCGGTTTTAGCATCCCCGAGTATTGCGCTTTAAACACGCAGTCGGCTTTGGGGAAGGCATTTTGCCAGCGAATAGAAGATGCTCAAGTTTCAAGGAAAGTCAGGAATCAAGCAAGAATGGTAAGCGAGACGAAGAGCTTAGCTCATCTGGTTGTCATGAGTAAAATCGAGGCGACGCCATTCAATCAACTGGAAAAGGATCGCGTCGTTCAAATTTTTATCGCCAATGTGAAAAGCTATCCCACCGTTTTTAGAAGTTTAGGGAGAATGTTATTCCTGGATACATTTTGTAAGAATGTAGACCGCCTTAACTGGGAAACGTGCAACACAGGCAACTTTCTGCTAGATTTGACAAGGCTTCAAGAGGAGAATCCGGTATGCCTTATCGATCACGACTTTGAATTGCATCGGCCCTTTGTGCGGAATATTGAAAAAAATGTACGACTATTATGTCATTGTTTCTCTCCTGATAACATACTTTTAAACAGAACGATAGAAATGTTATATCATGACTTTGTTCTAAACAGCCAATGTGATCCAAATCCTTTGGGAACTTTGTGTAAAAGCAAGTTTGATTTCATCAAAGAAAATATGGGTAGAGGCGTCATGCAGGCATTAGAAGATTTGCTCTTCCATTTTCCCGATCCTCGTGATGATTCGCTTGTGAAGAGCATTTTAGAGCTTCCAGAGCCTTTGCAGGCCTGTCTTCCATATCGTGTGAGTGACTTTTTTGAAGTTGTTAAGGTTGCCAAAGAGGAAAAAGCTCAAAAGGATAAAAATGAATAGCATGCCGTCTTTGAGAAATCAATATGCATACACAGTTTGTCTACAGGAGGTATTTAAAGGAAATTTGTCTGTAGACGATTTAGACATAGCAGATGGCTATTTTCCTCAAACCCAGCTCCATCCCTTCACCTTTCACTGGCTGAAGGCTCAGCGCGAAGCCGCAATCACGCGTTCAACGCATCCGCAATTTGAAGCCGTGAAACGCGAATTTCAACAGCATTTAGACCAAAGGATTAGCACGCTTTCACCCTTTATTAACACTGAGACTCCTTTCCAGGGGCAGCTTGATTTATGGACAGCAAGCATTCAAAAGCCTGCGCTGTGTCCGATGACCTCTGAAAAATTGCTTGAGGCCAGCCTTCACATCCAGGACATCCTCTTTAATTGTGAAGAGGTGCTGAGTCATTTACCAACCGAAGCGGAGAACTTTGCAAAAGAACTGGAGGCCTTCATGGGAAGGCATCTTGCGGCTTACCTCCATCTTTTGCCCAATCTGCCATTCGTACAGAGTTCAGAGATTGACAACAGCTTTAAAAAATTGCAGACTGCTCTTTTACAGAAGGATATTAGCGCAGCCCATGCGCATTTAGCGCACGTTCGTAACCACGTTTCAGGCATCTCGCGATGCTGTTAACAAGAGGAGAAACTGATGAGCCTTTTAGATAGCGTACCCGTCGACAGACTATTGGAAGAGAGATCAGGTGGTCGAAAAAACTGGGGAACTGATTTTGATCGAAATCACAAACAGTTCGCTGAGATGCTTGCAAGCGGGATTGCGTCACAATTTCTGGCCGAATTTCAGGCTGCATTGCGCGATCCATACAAAGCTAGGCCGAATGAAAAGCATAAGTTCAGCAAGGACATTTCTTTTGAAATTTACCGGCCTAAAGTGGCAAAGAAACTTACAGCTCTGGTTGGTGAAGCCGCGGCTCTTGAACCATTCAAAGGATGGCTTGAACATTATTCAAAGGAGGACAAATCGGAAAAACATGAGTTTTGCGATAGAGTTGAAAAAAGGATTGATTATAAGTATTTCGATGCCGCCATGCATCTTGTAGGAACAATTGTAGGGCAGAAATTGAATGAATTGGTTGCTGCAAAGCCTCCCATCAGGGATTTGAATACACGTGTCAGCTTATATCGGTCCGATGAGGATTCTTCATTTGGACCTTCATCGAAGATAAGATCAAACTGTGTGCACTTAGAGGCCTGGCTGAAAGAGGATGCGGAAGAAGAGCCTGCAAGCGGGGAAACGTTGCGCCAGCATCAAATCACTAGACAAATGAGGGCTGACCATGCGAACGCTGATATTAGACGCTACGTGATCATGGGACTTCTCGCAGTGATGGCATTTGCTGTCTATCATTTCGGTTTTAGGAATCGATAAGTTAGCTGGCGGGCTTTTTACTGGAAACAGCCCATAGGTTGATCGTATGTTGCAAAAGCTAACAATTTCGAATATGATTCAAAATATAATTATAAAACCGGAAGAAATTGAATATTGCAGACGGCTGCAATAATCTTTTTAATGTTCATAAATTATAGATAAATCGATATAATCACTGTTCTTTAATAGTTTATATACATAGGAGGTTTTTATGACATTTGCAATCGGCGGAAGGTCAAGAGGTGCAATGAATCGCAATGAATTTTGTTCAAGGCTGTCTCCGAAATCAAGTTTTCTGTCGCGTCCTGCACCATGTCCCAGATTCTCTCCAAGCTCGGTTGGAAGAGCACGGCTCGATCGCCATGTTCATGTTGAAAGACCTGCGAGAGGGCCTTTTGGTCTGACTCCTCGCCCCGGCCCTGTGATTGTATCTGCACCCTGGCATGCTCGATATCCCATTTTCAGCAGCCCTGTGGTGGTTCTGACAGGCTCGTGGACTCCTGCTGTGTCGCTTGCCTTAGCTATCCTTGGCATTGGTGTGTTAGCATCACTTTGCCTGCCAGAGGCAGCTCCCATCATCATGTCGATGTCAATCATTCTCGCCATCACCAGTCTGTTTCTTAAGGCTGTTGCGGGAAGAAGGTAGATGGATGAGGCTCCTCGTCAAA
>JAJFUZ010000184.1 GCA_021372155.1 Parachlamydia sp.
TGCGATCCTTCAACCCCGGAGCTTTCGCGCAAGCCCATTTCAAAATTTTCAATGTTCTTCGGTATGAATGACTCTTCAAGAACTGGTCAATCCCTTTCCTTGGACACGCTACAGCAAGAAGCTGGCAGCTAAAATCGAACACCCGCGCAACGGCGGCATTTTCAAAGCCGAAGATGCCGAGCAGCGCGGCGTCCATCTCGCAACAGGCAGTGAAGGCAACCTCGCCGAAGGCAATTGCGTCCGCTTTTACTGGCTTGTGGATCGAGATGATGGCCTGATCCTCGATGCCAAATTTCAGGTCTTTGGCCAGTCCGCCCTCATTGGCGCCGCAGATGCTGCCTGCGAACTGATCATCGGCAAGAATTACGACCAGGCCAAGCGCGTCAGCGCAGATCTATTGGACCGTCACCTGCGCGACCGCGCCGAGGAGCCCGCCTTTCCTAAAGAGACCTATCCCCTTCTCAACTTATGCCTGGGGGCTTTAGAAACGGCCTCGGAACAGTGCAACGGCATCCCCTTTGCCGATACCTACGTGGCTCCTCCCGTTCCCTCCAACATTGGCGAAACCGTTCCCGGCGGTTATCCTGGATGGAAGGAGCTAACGCTGAAACAGAAAATCGCCGTCATTGAAGAGATCCTCAACCGCGATGTGCGCCCCTACATTGCCCTGGACGCGGGCGGCATTGAAGTGCTTAATCTTTTGGAAGACAAGCAGGTCATCATCGCCTACCAGGGCTCCTGCACCTCCTGCTACTCTTCGATCGGAACTACGCTCTCCTACATCCAACAGATCCTGCGCGCCAAGGTGCATCCAGACCTAGTCGTCATTCCCGATCTCGATTTTCAGAATTTGTGAAATTTTGAAAGATGCACGAATTTATGTTGAAAATCCACAGCGTAAATGGTTCAAACTACAATAGACTTGACCACTCCTTTGCAAGCAAAATAATTGTATGAACATGACATTTGATAAAGCAAAAACCCTGATAAAATCTCATCGGAAGCATCTATCCCGATTAGGGACCCGACATTTGGCGATTTTTGGCTCAACAGCAAGAAACGAAGCCAGACAAACCAGTGACATAGACATACTTGTCGATTTCGATGCCAAAAAAGGCCTTTTTGTTTTTGCTGATCTAAAATTTTATCTAGACGATATCCTGAATTGTGATGTTGACCTTGTTAGCATGCGAGCTCTCCACCCTGCACTAAAAAAGAGAATTCTCAGTGAAGCCAAACAAGTCTTCTAGGGATTGGTTTTTTCGTACACATCTTCCCACCCTTAAGCAGCAGCTCCAATTGCTACTCACCAATTTGTAGACCTAGCAATTGTCAAATCCAAACAGCTGCAGGAGCCTGTCCAAATCATCGAGACTATAGTAGTCGATGCATATTTTGCCCTGCTTGCCGTTGCCGACAAAGGAAACTTTGGTGCCAAACTTCTGCTGTAGCCGGGAGACGAGATCTTCCACATAAAAGTCGCGTTTAGGATGTGCTGACAGAGGCTTTTTAACCCTATCACCTATCCTTAAAGCCATTTCTTCGGCTTGGCGCACGTTGAGGTCGTCGCGGCGAACCAGATCATGCAGGAGCGCCTGCTTTTCAAAACCTTCGACAGACAAGATCGCTTTGGCATGTCCCATGGTGATCTCTTCATTGATAAGACTGTCCTGGATGTCTTTTGGAAGGCTTAGGAGACGGATATAGTTGGCGACGGTGGAGCGCTTTTTGCCGACGCGCTTCGACAGCTCTTCCTGCGTCCAGCTAAACTTTTCAATGAGGCTTTTGAGCGCCTTGGCGATTTCGATTGGGTTGAGATCCACCCGCTGAATATTCTCAATCAGGGCAGCCTGCGCGGCATCCATGGAGCTGCTCTGCCTGACGACGACGGGAATCAGGCGCTTGCCGGCAAGTTCAGCAGCGCGAAAGCGCCTTTCGCCAGAAACGAGTTCATACTGGTCCGTTTCCGGAAGGTAGCGCACAACGGGAGGGTGGATGAGACCCACGGCGCGGATCGACTGCGCCAGCTCTTCCAGCTCCCCTTTGGCGAAATGGCGCCGGGGCTGGAAGGGGCTGACCACAATTCTTTCCAGAGGAACTTCGATCAGATTGTCAGCTTTTAATTGCGTATCCATCTTTGTTTTTGACTTTTTTACAAGAGAGAATTTATGATGGAGCAAATCGGATTTTTTAGCACGTCATCTCATGAAAAAAAAGAACGAAACTCTCGAATCGGTCCTGGACAAAAGCGACCTTTCAGATACCTTCGCGGAACATCCCATTGTCCAGTGGATTTCTCAGAATGGACGCAGCCTGCTCTGGCTTCTGCTGGGGCTGGTCGCCCTGTTTCTCATTGGTTACCGCCTGCTCAGTGGGTATGGCGGCAGCGGGGCGAAAGACTACTTCGCGGTGGATAAGGAGCTTGGGACTTTTCTAACTGCCAATCGAAGTGAAACAGGCGCAGCGCAGGCAAAAGAGAGCCTGGAAAAACTGACCAGACTTCTTAACAACCATCCCGATCTACGCGCCAAATATGAGGGGCTGATTGCGCAGGAGCTGATTGTTCGGGGCGATGCCACGGCAGCGCTTCCGCTTGCGGAGAGAACTCTTGCCCGTGTTTCCAAAGAACATATTCCTTTATATAGTGACTATTCTGCCACCACCCTGCTCATTGAAAAGGGAAGTTATCCTGAGGCATTGAATCAGGCAACCGCACTTCAAGCTAAATTGAATGAAAAGGATAGCAGCGGGCTTTTTGCCGCCAACTTGCTGCGCATCGCCATGCTCAATCAGAAACTGGGCAAAAAAGAGGATGAGCTAAAGGCATGGCAAACATTAAACGTAAATCTGACAAAAGAAGATAACGATCAGGTAGTTAGGGCTTTAAGCGAAGGCAGGCTCTCCATCCTCGATTATATCGCTTTTAGAGAAAAAGAACTGAAACCCGACTTGCGCTCAAATTTCACTCTGGGACAGCGCCAAAGCCTCGGGCTTGAAAAATCGCAGAAGGGGTAGTATGAATCCGATACAAGCCCTTCTGCGATCTTTCAAGCGCGAGAGCTTTCGCTGCTGTCCAAAAGAGAAATTAGAGCGCAAGTCGGGTTTGAAAGTCAGGTTAACTAAATTTTTGAATTGGTGCAAAGTTTACCTTGCGCTATAACTCGCAATTAAGGGCTTAAAAGGTTTTCCCCTAAAGGTGACCGTTCGGCCTTTCTTTGTTGTGTTAAATGTCCGAAAACAGTGGAACGCCAGAGCACAAAAGGAGGTGACAAGAGGCAATAAGCGCCGTTACAACGGCAGGCAGCTCGAAGCCACGACCTTTGGACACTGAAAAAAACATGATGATAGATATTAGGACTCGCTCAAGCTGGATGAATAGCCAGCCAGGCGAGATGGAACTGACGGGAATATTGCGATATTCCTGACTAACTGCCCCTTAAAAAGGGCAGATGGAGAATCGACGTGAGTCCTAAGCATAGCTCACTCGCGTTAGATGAGATAAAGGAACAAAGCCAGGAGTCAGAAATGCACAGCACTTTTGAGCCGACTTTAGATCTCATCATCAACACGCGCCATAACGCTTCCTCAATCGTCGAGATTGGAGGAAGGGTGACTGTTTCTTTCTAAAAAGCTGAAAGAATAAACTCTCTAGTGAACGGCCCGCGGGAAACCGCGGGTCGTTTTGTATTAGGGCCTTGCTATTTTATCCCTCTTGGTGTAAGATAATTTTATCCATCCAAGTAAAAATTTTCTTTACGTGGACTTTCTGGCACAACTCCCTGTAATGAAATTTAATATTTTGTTAATGGGTTGACCAGGCATATTGAAGGAGAGAGGAATGGGCAAAGCGCTGATTATCGTGGAATCGCCCGCGAAAATTAAGACTCTGAAGAAATTTCTGGGACCAAACTATCTGTTTGAGTCTTCGATGGGCCACGTGCGCGATCTGCCGGAAAGGGAATTTGGCATCGATCTGGAAAATATCGAACCGACCTACACGACAATGCCCGACAAAGCCGAAGTGATCGGCAAGCTGAAAAAAGCTGCAAAACTGTGCGACACAATCTATCTCTCTCCCGACCCCGACCGCGAAGGGGAGGCAATCGCCTGGCACATTGCCCAGCTTCTGCCCAAGACAACCAATATCAAACGTGTCTCCTTCAATTCGATCACCAAAGAGGCTGTATTAAAGGCTCTTAAGGAACCGCGCGACATCGACATGGCCCTCGTCAACGCGCAGCAGGCGCGCCGCCTGCTCGACCGCATCGTGGGCTATAAGATCTCCCCCATCCTCAACCGACGTATCCAGCGAGGCAAGGAGGGATCCGTCTCTGCCGGCCGCGTTCAGTCCGTGGCGCTCAAGCTCGTCGTCGACAGAGAAAAGGAGATCGAGGCTTTCAAGCCCGTCGAATACTGGAATCTGGCAGCCATTTTTAAAACCGCTCAGGATGAGCGCCATTTTACCGCTTCGCTCTATTCTGTCGATGGCAAGAGGGTCGAGAAAGAGGCCGTCGAGGGCAAAGACTTTTACATCATCAACGACAAGTTGACTGCAGACGCAGTGCTCGCCCGCATGAAGGGCCAGCCCTACAAGGTCGAAACCGTCGAGAAAAAGGAAAAAAGGCGCAATCCCGTCGCCCCCTTTATCACCTCGACTCTGCAGCAGGAGGCAAGCCGTCACTATGGCTTCTCTTCCGCAAAGACGATGAACATCGCCCAAGGCCTTTATGAAGGGATCGACCTCGGTAACGAAGGGCAGGAAGGTCTCATCACCTACATGCGTACCGACTCCGTGCGCCTTGCCCCTGAAGCGATCGAAGAGGCGCGCCGCTTTGTGCAGACAACCTATGGAGCCGACTACGTTCCCCCGCAGCCGCGTCTCTACACTTCGCAGAAAAGCGCCCAGGATGCCCACGAAGCCATTCGTCCCACGAGCCTGCTCCATCCTCCTGAAGCAATCAAGGAGCATCTGACCCGCGAGCAGTTCCTCCTCTATCAATTGATCTGGCGCCGCTTCATCGCCTGCCAGATGATGCCAGCTGTCTATGATACCGTCTCGGCCGATATTTCTGCAGGCCCTGCCATTCTCATGCGCGCCACTGGCTCTGTCATCAAGTTTCCCGGCTGGCTTGCCGTCTACGAAGAGAAGTTTGACGACGAAGATAAAACCGACGAAGCCCGCATGTTGCCGCCGCTTGAAGAGAATCAACCCGTCACCTTGATCGAACTGACTTCCGAGCAGGCCTTCACCCGTCCTCCTCCCCGCTATACCGAAGCCTCTCTCGTCAAAGAACTGGAAAAGTCTGGCATCGGACGCCCTTCTACTTATGCCACTATCATGAACAAAATCCAGAGCCGCGACTACACCATCAAGGAGAACGCGCGGCTCAAACCTACCGAGCTTGGGCGCGTCATCGCCGAGCTCCTGGAAAACAATTTCCAGAAGATCATGAACATCGGCTTCACCGCGGCTATGGAGGATGATCTCGAAAAGGTCGCGGAAAACCATAAAGACTGGAAGAGTCTCATCCGCGACTTCTGGCAGGATTTCAGCCCCACGCTCGATACAGCCGAAAAAGAGGCTTTCGTCCCCAAGGTCATGACCGACATCGATTGTCCCACCTGCGGCGCAAAGCTTCAGAAAATCTGGTTCAAATCCAAGTACTTCTACGGCTGCTCGCGCTATCCCGATTGCAATTTCTCGGCCCCTGTCGAAGAGCTCTCGTTCAACAAGGACGACTACGCCGCTGACTTTGACTGGGAACAGAAGTGCCCCACATGCAGTTCCGACATGAAAGTCCGCCACGGCCGCTATGGCGCCTTCCTGGGCTGCACGCGCTATCCCGACTGCAAAGGCATTGTCAATATCCCCAAAAAAGGCGAAGCAGCCATCTCGCAGGCCGACATGCCCGCCTGTCCAGCCATCGACTGCCCCGGCCACATGGTCGCCAGGAAATCGCGCTTCGGCAAGACCTTCTACTCCTGCTCCACCTTCCCCGAATGCGACGTCATCGCCAACAAACTCGAAGATCTCGATGTCAAATATGCCAGCCATCCCCGGACCGCTTACGTCAAAAGGCCGAAGAAGGGTAGAGGCGGGAAGACTACAAAAACTCCAGCCCCGAAAAAGGCCGCAAAAGCCGCAGCACCCAAAAAGAAGGCCTCACGCCCTTCTAAAAACCTGCCCCTCTCCAACGATCTGGCCGCCATCGTCAGCGCCAAGGAATTGCCTCGTGGCGAGGTACTCAAAAAGGTTTGGGACTACATCCGGTCCAACAACCTCCAGGACCCAGAGAACAAGCGTCTCATCCGTCCCGACGCGAAGCTTGCCAAGGTCTTTGGCTCTACAGAGCCACTCGATATGTTCAAGATGACAGCGGTCCTTGGACAGCATATGAAATAGAGTCTTCATGAAAATAGCCTTCATGAAAATAGCCTTTGACTTCTCAATTGAACTTGCATATATTTTCTGCAGGCCTTCAAAAATTAAATTGGGAGTCAGTTCATGCAAGTAGGTTCCACTGTATCTACGTGGTTGGTAAAAGCAAAAATCTATGATGCTCTTTCTAATCCTTGCCTCAATTTTGATGACGAGGTCAAAAAAATATATACGGAAGCAGAAAAAGGAGGAGATTGTGCCGCGTTATTTCGTAAATTAATCAATAATCAATTTCCTGCCTATAAAGACCACTTAAAAGAGGACATGGCTTTATACCTAAGTCGGAAAAACCCTAAAAAATTATTTAGCCAAGGTCAAATTGGGGAATTTGTAGAATCTCAAGTTGCTGCTCAATCACTTGCATCAGCTTCCCCGACTGCTACATTATCTGACCCTCCTCACCGTAGACATTCTTTAAATGAGCCTTCGCTCTCGTCTAAGCCAGATAGAGAAGCTGATAAAGTGAGGCAATTGTTTAAAAGTGTTAAGAAACCTCAAACTGCCGCTAATTCGTATACACCTACTTCTCAAACTGCTAAATTGCCTATCCCGTCTCGCTTCACTAGAAGACGTTCTTTAAATGAGCCTGGACCTGTGCTTCCATCAACACCAGAAAAAGCTAAACGTGAATTGGACCAGGAGATATATAGCTTCAGAAGGATGAAAGAATCAAAAAAGAGCATTAATTCCGAATGGCTTGAAAGAGCCAAGCATCAAGCTGATGAAGCAGCGGACACGATAACAAACCCAAAAGATGTTCAAAACGCTGTATCTGATGCAAACAAAGTGGCTGAAGACGTTAAAAAAGCTACTGATGATCTTGAAAAATCCTGCCAGGAATTGTTATACGAAGCAAAGTACTATTTAGATTCAGGCCTTATCGATCAAGCTGCCTATGATGATGTGTCAAAACAAGTTTCAGGAGCTCAAAGAGACACTAAAACTACTGCTGAAAATGTGGGGGTTCATGCAACGAAGCTTGAGGCAGAAAAAGTTAGACATTTGTTCCGCTTCGTTTCCCGATCTCCAGCCCCAAGACAGAGTCCAGCTCCCAGGGCTGTATCCCCAAACTTTGAGGCAGAGGCATCAAGCCAACTTCAGGCTACAGCTTCTGCTCAAGCAGCAGCGGAATCTCCAAGTCCCTCTGCAAAACCACAAAATTCCTGCGGTTCTCCTATCACTCCTTTTGACATTCGAGAACTGATCTTTCGCTCACAGAGTAACCCGCTATTTAAGCAGGCTTTTGCCGGCTTTTCTTGCGCCTGCCAAGTTGCCCAGGAGGCTTTTGCCAAGATCAAGAATGAATCTCCGGATGCCTGTGGATTTAGTGCGCAATATCAATTTGAGCCAAATATCCCCAATCCCCTGGCAGGTTTAGATGATCAGACCAAAAAAGAGATGCTGCAGGTAATGGTGAATGATTATCGACACCATCTCTTAAGCGTTCTTGTTGCGAATTTAAAGGCAAACAATTTCTGCAATGACAGCCAAGAGCCTGCTTACTTAAGCTACTTGAATGGCAAAGCGGCTGTATCGAATAAGAACGAGAAACCCACGTCGATCCTGCCACACAATTGGCACATGTTTCTCACCAAAATCGCCAGTGGCACTTTGAAAAGCTATGCAGCAAAAGAAAATACTCTGAAAACAAAAATAGATGCACTGCCTAGACTAAGATCCAATCTTGAATCCGAGGCATCAAATCAATTACCGCCTTCCTCTTCTGCGCCCGCAGCAGCAGAATCTCAAAGTACCCCTCCAAAAACCCCTGTTCGTGACTTTCACTGCTCTCCTTGCACTCCAAGCACTCCTGGCAATCCAAGCACTCCTGGCACTCCAAGCACTCCTTCTTATGCCCCTGCAGACGGGTGAAACACCCACGCCATCGAATTACTTGAATGGCAAAGCGGCTATTTTGAAAAAGAACGAGGAGCCAACATCGATTCTGCTAGAGAATATCGCGGGTTTCTCACCAAAATTGCCAATGGCACTTTGAAAAGCAATCTCGAAAAAGTTAATGATCTGAAAACACAAGCAGAGGCACTGGCCAGAGCCATCAGTAGTAAAATGACAGTTTCGTTTGAAGCCACCAAAACAGATAAGAGTCGAGTGATCTTGCAATCTTTGCAGGGCGGACGCTGGAGAAGGTAGTGTAACATTATTTCTGTAAATTCATAATTAGCGGTCAAAGAGATTGATTGCCAAAAAAAAGTCTGAGATCCAATTCTCTTTAATCACGACAAAAAAGAGGAATACATGATCTCAGACATTGTTAAATCTAAAATGATCGCTGAAATTTTGGAAGGCTTAATTCGTGGGGGGACTGAAAATTTTGCACCCATTTTTGAAAAGCTCCTCAATGAATTTCGGTGAGCCTTTCTGAAGCAGAAATTCATTGGAGACATTTTTTTGAAGATCTTCAGAGGCGTGGAATGAATGGTCTTGAACTTGTTATTTCGGACGACCATAGTGGTTTAGGTGCTGCCAGAAAGGCTGTATATCCTTCAGTTCCTTGGCAAAGATGCACTTTTCACATGTCTCAAAACGCACAAGGGTATGCTCCAAAGCAAGAAATGAAAGAAGAAATAGGACAAGTAATGAGGGATATTTTCAACTGTCCGAACTTGAATCTAGCTCGAGAGTGTAAGAGAATTGCAGTAGAGAATTATGCGAAAGCGGCACCGAAGTTTTCAGAATGGCTTGAGAATAACATAGAAGAGGGTTTGACATTCTTTCAATTTCCTCAAGAGCATAGAAAAAAGATTCGCACATCCAATGCAATGGAGAGGCTGAATCAAGAAATTAAGAGGCGGACACGTGTTGTGAGAGTATTTTCAAATGAGGAGTCCTGCGAGAGGTTAGTAACAGCGGTTCTTCAAGAGATACACGAGGAGTGGGTGACTGGAAAAGTATACTTAAATGTGGAATAAGAAGAGCCGAGAGGCAAAAAGAAAAATAACATTTTTTGTCCCCTGGATTGTGAGTGTCAATTTCAGTATGTCCCTTTTCTTGGCCGAAGCGACATACTGAAATTGATGCGAACAATCCAAAAAGGGCAAAAACAACCGAAGAAAAGGGATTAGAGAAAGAAATCTCAGATTTTACAGAATAATTGTTGCACAATCCTGGAGAATAAACCCCTCATATGATTTTAAATTTTCAAACGTGCAATCAGCGCAGAATTTTCTGAATTATCTTCTAAATTTCACCGAACAAGAAAAAATTCTGATTCCTTATCTGGGCGCCCTCTCGCAGCATAGTGGTTATAGAAACCTCAAAGCCCTTCAGCAGTTTTTTGCAACTGTTGCAGATGCTTTACAATATCTCCAGGAACCGATAGAAAAAACGCGGCTCTATCAAAATAAACTGAAAACTCTTGAAGATCTAGTTACGACAGCAACAAAGGGTCCAATCACAACCGCTCTCATCAATGCCTTTCGCAAAGGCGCCAATCTTGCTCCTCTTGATCAACTCCAGACAGCACCCGCTGCGCAAAAGGGTCTTTCACACAATCTGCAGGCCAGGCTGGCGATGGTTCGCAATCTTGCCGCCAAACCAGAACCCGTAATCCTTGCTCCTCCAGCAGCCAAAGCTCCTGAAGCGAAAAAGACTCCCCTGAATCCTTCTTTGCCACCACCCCCTCCGCCCACTCCACAGGTTAAACATACGATCGCCAAGCCTCCTATAGCTGCAATTGCACCGCCAGTTCAACCTCTAAAGCCCCCTGTACAAGCGATGCAACACCGGTTCACACACCTGCTGCTCAAGCCTTGCAGCCTGTCGTCATTCCTGCTATCGCTCCAGAGGCTCCCAAACCTGCTCAACCTGGTGTCAAGGCTCAGAGAGTAATCGTACGAGTGGATAAGTCCCTCGCAAAAAAAGGTGCCATTAAAAAAAACAAGACCGAAAGAAAATCGACTTCTGACGTGGATCAAGAAGCCCTTCAAATTGATCCAAACAATTCTAACAAAATTGATGAAAATGTTCAGAAAAAAGGGATGACTTCCTAGAAAAGCCCCAGGATGAATCCACTGCATGTCTGGGGTTGTTTCCTCCAGAGGAGGAATATTGCAAGGGCAGCCAGCAAGCTTAATGCTTGGCCCAATTGAGCGAAACCTTTGTAATTTTAATTGAAGTTTCATAAATATTTGGAGCTACCGGGTTTTAGGTGTTCTTGCAGCAGCTGCGATTAGGGCTCTTTGAGGGGCATTAGGGGCAATTGTGATAGCAAGATGAAAATGTGAATAACAAGTCAAAGACTACCTTAATAAATTGTTTGAAAAAATCTAGCACCCGTGTGATATTTTTTTTTAACTTACCAAGGAGTGTCTCATGCAACCCGTTGTATCTGCCCAAAAACCAACCGCAACAGATCATGCCGTCGATCACAAAAAGGAAAAAAAAGTTCGCAAAGAGAAGAGATCCCATAAAACACCCATAACTCCGAAACCACCCGAGCTCATCCAAAAGCCGGCGGTCATCAATTGGACAGAACGGGGCAATTTCCACCTAGAACGGAAGGAGTGGAGTCCCGCGCTAGATGCCTTCACCCATGCTCTACAGGAAGCGGAAGGAGGGGAGAAAAAAAATTGGCTGCATATCGCAGATGCTCTTAAGGATCTCGGCCGTGTGTATATGATTAAAGGCGAATGGATCCGCTCTGCTAAAATTTTGAATACTGCTTATGCGCAGTTTGATCTCTTTGGAAAGAAGTACTTTTCTCAAGATATGGAAAAGGCGACAAAGGCAAAAGAACGCACCATGCAGCTCCTTATTGAAATTGAAAAAAGCTATTTAGAAAAAGAATGTGGCGTTGATCGCAAAAATCTCGAGCGCTACCCCTCTGCTGAACAGTACATTAAAAGGCGCTCTCAATTAGTTTCCTATCGCAATAAGATTGTCGAAGGATTTAACAAAAAAGAACCTGCAGAAGTGCTATTGCGAAATTTCTCCAACGACATCGCCCTGTTCTTTGACAGTCTACTCCAGGACGCGATTGCCATTTTAGGCAAGCCTCCATGCGAATTTACAGTATTAAGTCTTGGATCCCTCGCCCGCAAAGAGATGAGCCCCTTTTCCGATCTAGAGTTTGCAATTCTTATCGAGAAAGCAACCCCTGTAGAACGAATCTATTTCCGCAGGCTGGTAAGAGTACTCGAACTGGAGGTAATCAACCTTGGCGAAACTGCCATTCCCCTGCTTAAAGGGGGAACAAAAAGCCCCGTTCCCCGAGGCTTTTCCTTTGATGATGGAGGCAATACGCCACTAGGGAAAGAACATATTGCCGAACTGATTCAAACACCTGAAGCCATGGCTGACTTCCAAACCGATCGATTCTATATGGGCGACCTGATTCTCTCATCCACGCTGCGAAACGCCTCCCTGCTGCTTGGAAACAAGGACCTGTTTAAGAGATATCGCAAATCCATGCACCAGGTGCTCGACCAAAAGAGCGATAAAAAGGGGCAAACAATCGCTCAAAAAAGGGCTTTAGAAACACTTAAAGGTCACCTTGCCGAATTCAGGCCCAGACTGGACAGCACGAAAGAAGAGCATTCTGTATTCAATATCAAACAGGAACTTTACCGCTTGCCTAATTTCCTGATTGGTGTTTTGGCCGATTACTTTTATCTGGATGAGCAAAATTCTTGGGAGCGCCTCGATCATTTATTAAAAAAAGGTATTTTAAAAAAAGAGGCTGTCAAACATTTAAAAGCTGTTTTAAATGATATCATGCATCTACGCATTCGGTCTCACCTGACTTATCAACGCGAATGCGATAAGGCCTATCATCCAGCAAGTTTTCGTGAAAATAATGCCTTATCCGGAACCTTGATGGCAGATATCTTTCTTTTATCTGCAGACCATCTTGCCACTATTGTCAATGCGTATCGCGTTCTGCTTCCTCTCCATCGCGTCTTTACCGAACTTTGCACGACCGAAAAATTTGACAAGCTCTCAAAAGCCAACTTCTATGACAACCATCTGGAAACACAAAGCGATGCCTTTACGAAGCAAGGCAGATATGAGGAAGCAAAGCTGGTTGAGTTGCAGGCCGTTGCCCTACAACCAGATAATTTTGACAATCTACTGCAGTCCAGCTTTGCCTGTGAAAGAACTTCGGATTA
>JAJFUZ010000399.1 GCA_021372155.1 Parachlamydia sp.
GATACAAAAATGTCAGGACAAGCAGCAGCAGAGGAACGAGAATATCTGTCCAAAGGGGAACGCCGATATTGCCTGCCGCTGCATTATCGTAGGCCAGGTAGTGATACAAGTGATGCACGCCATCGCTCAGGATCCAAATCGAAAAACCCAGGACGGTGGCGATCCAGAAGCCTTTGCGGAACCAGATGGATAAGATGCCTAGCACGCCAAATGCGAGATTCACGTTGGCAAGCTGCTGCTGAAAAGGGCACGCCTGCCAGCCTGTGTACGCTGCGATGTAAGGACCCATGAAAGTCAGACCGAAGAAGGCTACCAGGCTAGTGAGGCCGAGGCTGAAGACGATCTGATAAAGAAGCGCCAGTTCAATCAGTCTGGCCCGGGTTCGGGACGCAGCCGGCAGTAGCGCGGCATGCAAGAGAAATCCCAGAACACCCAGTACGTAAATCGAGAGAAAAAAGGCCATTTAAAAGTTCCTCATATAGCGGGGACCTAGGGCATTGACAAGAGAGGAGAGGATGGACCAGGCTGCTTTTTGTTTGCGGGGCAGATGTTTTGTGTAGACCGCCATGAATTCCAGGCAGCCTTCCGCCCGGCGGACCGATTTGAAAAATGAGGCGCCGGCACTTTGATTGAACAGGATGCCGCGTTTTTTCGCCTCGAGCAGAAGCGACGTGTTGAGCAGGCGGTAGATGGTGCTGTGGTCGGGATCCTTTTTGTCATAGCCAAAGAAGGGGCAATACATGGTGCCATTGCGCTGCAGGTATCCTGCTACACCTTTGCATGAACCATTGAGTTTTAAAACTTTAAAATCTAACAGGCCCTGATCGACAAGCATATGCATGTAATTCTCGTTGAACTGCGGCTGCAGCGGGGAGTGCTGGACCACATAGAGGAGGCATTCTAGTCCCAGTAGCTCCTTGCATTCTTCCCTGGAGAGCTGCGGTTCATCGAGCATTTGATAGGGGCTGCGCTCGCAGAGGCGCAAATCGCTTTTAACAATGCGCGTGCGGAAAATCTCTTCCTTTTTGCCATCAGTCACCCAGACATGGCGGCTGGGGATTAGATGGAATCCCAGTTTTTTCAAATCGAGCATCAGATGGCTGTTAGTCTTATGTGTGAGGGAGCGGAAAATGATCGCGCGGTCAGGAAAGCGCTCGGTGAGACAGGCGAGGATTTCATTGATATGTTGATGATGGATGCCTTCGGGATATAGGTCGACCGCGTAGAGCCAGTTATTGACATAGACGACAGAGTCGAGTTTGACAGTTCGGCCAAGTTTCCCCACCATGGACAGAATCGGTTTGATGAGGGGAGCTAGGAGCGGATTGTCGATCATACCCGCGTGCTCTTTTCCATATGTGATATAGTGGTTATAGGGCGAGCAGACATAGGAGTTGTCGGGATGGATTTTGGGAGCAACGATGGGAAAGACGAAGGGATCGGTTTTCAGGGCGAACATGTCGGCATGGATATTGTCGATATAATGGGCCACGCCATTTTTTACGAATGGCTCTAAATATCTCTTAGTATAATAGCTGTCTTCCGTGTCCGGCCAGCTGAGCCTGTCGATGCTGCTGGCATCATAGAGTTGCGCCTTCTCGGCGCTTACACGCTTCAACACTTGAGGTGCATAAAGGTCGACAATTTTGTGAGTCATCCAATTACCTCATTTTATCCGCACCATATGCAGCGTCTAAAAAAATGCAAAGAAAATGTTTCAATTACGAAATATTTGCCATTCTGGTATCACGTTTTCCATATTGGAGATTTCTATGCGCGCTCTATTCCTTTTCTTTGCTTTACTGATTTCCTTCAATGCCGCCGCCTATCAGTATGAGATCGCGGCTTGCCTCATCTTTCAAAACGAGGCGCCCTACTTAAAGGAGTGGATTGAGTATCATAAGTTGATCGGTATCGAGCACTTTTATCTTTTCGATAATGCGAGCAGCGACGCCTACAGACAGGTCCTGAAACCCTATCTCAAGTCTGGAGAGGTGGAACTCTTCCACGAGCCCACAATCACCCAAAATCAGCAAGAACATAACGCGGTGCAGTGCGGCTGTTATGATAAGGCGATCGCCCTGGCGCAAGGCAAGGTGAAGTGGCTCGCCATCATCGACGCCGATGAATTCATCGTGCCTCTGAAAACAAAATCTCTTTCCAGGCTTCTCCGCAGCTATGAGGATTACGGCGGGCTGTATGTGAACTGGCTCATGTTTGGAACTTCGGACGTCGTCAAAATCCCCGAAGGGTATCTTATGATCGAGGTGCTCACGCGCTCCGCCGCAAAACCCACCCCTTTGGGCAAGAGCATCGTGCGACCTGAACGCGTCAAAAATTGCACCGATCCTCATCGCATGTGGTACCATCCTCCTTACGATCACGTGAACAGCCATTTCAAAAACTTCAAATGGGTCGCTCCCATTGCCGACGACAAGATCCTGATCCACCATTACCACACCCGCGATCTAGACCATCTCATCCATGTGAAGTATCCCCGACGTCTCAAGTGGCAGCGTAAACAAGAGAAGTTTAAGCTCAAGGACTACATCGAATCGCTCAAGCCTCATAGTGTTCGGGAAAACCGCAGCATGCGCCGCTTTATCCCATCCCTGCGCCCCAGCATGGGGTTGGCGGTTAAGCAAAAGCCGTGCCCATCCGGCTGTGGTTGCGGAGCTAAATAGCTACGCCAGCTAATAGAAAGTGGATCTGGACATTTGCGAGCAAATTTTTCTACCCAGAACGGCTGGTTGGTTTCCTCTAATCTATTGATTTTAATGGCTGAGTTCCGGAACATGGATGCAAGCAAATCAACATTAAGGAGATGGTATGGATCTGAACAGAGTGGTGAAAGCATTCGACCCCATCCACATGAACGAGAAATTGTTTGAGGCAACTGATCAACTGGAAAAGTCTCGATATTCCACTGCTGCTCGACGTATGGTTGAGAAGTTTTCGGAATTTGAACTTTGCCTCGCCACTGCAGCTCTCGGAGTAGCCGCAGTTGCCCGACAGGTTTTTGTGGCTATTGCAGGTAGCGCTCTTGTGCTTGTCAAAATGACTCTGCATGTCATTCGCGCTCTTACGAAATCGCGTCCCTTTGAAAAAGCTTATAAACAACTGCCAGGCAAACAGAGCTGTATCAATCAGACGAAGCGCATTTTCGGTCAGACTCTAGGCATCGGCGCCTCGCTCATCGGTGCTGCCTTGTTCTGGTCTAAAGCGGTTAAGTGGGACATTTCCACGCAGATCCGACTGGGGAATTATCATCCAAACAAGCCAGTCACCAAGCCCAAGCCGGCGATCCAACCAAAGCCCAATGTGCTCAAAAATCAGCAAATAGAGCCAACACCCGGTCTTCTCCCACAACCTGCAAATGCTACTCACATTCCCAACGCACCCCGTCCACCAGCCCCGCCGGTACCTCCTCGCACAGCTAGTCTTGCCCAACCCCCGGCAGTACCTCCTCGCGGTCAGGTAGCTGCCCAAAGTACTCAACCAGCTCCGGCGGTACCTCCTCGCGGTCAGGTTCCTGCACCAAGTGCTCCTCAATCACCTCCGGCGGTACCTCCTCGCGGTCAGGTTCCTGCACCAAGCACTCCTCAACCACCTCCGGCGGTACCTCCTCGCAGTCAGCTTGCTGCACCAGCCACTCCGCAACCAGTTCCAAAGCCACTTCCGCGCACTCCAGTACCTCCCTTAGTAATGTCTCCGGTTGTTGCCCCACCGCCGCTGCCTCGGGCACAGGAATCTGCCAATTCTCAACCTGTGGTGGCTGCGCCGCCGCCTCCACCGCCAAGAGCGCAGGCAGCCCTTGCGCAGCCGCAGGATTCTGACAATCCCCCCGTCGCTCCAGTTGGTGCACCACCACCACCACCACCTCCTCCTCCATCTGGAGTCGTATCTCCTCGTAATAAGCCGGCAGCAGCGGTCGTTCCTGCAGCTGCCGCTCCTGCTGCGCAGCAGACAGCACCAGTTGTCGTTCCTGCAGCAGCCGCTTCATCCACCACGCCTGTAGCTGACCATGGAGAAGGCATTCTATCTCCCCGAAGCCAGTTGGCTGCATCTATAGAAGCGCGGTCCAAGAGCTTAAATCAAGGAACAGCAGCAAAAGTTGAAGCAGAGCGCAAAGCAGATGAGGAAGCAAAAAAGGCAGCACTCAAAAAAGGGACTATGAGAACAAACACTAAGCTTAATATTAGTGCTCATATACAAGGCACAGCTCCTAAACCAGCTGCAGCTCCTTCGCGTCCGCCTCTTCTCGACCCTAAGCCAAATGCTGCACAAGGTGGATGGATCCTCGATTTTGAACAGAACCTATATGATTTTGAAACAACTTATGAGGTGGAAATTTATAAGCAGGGTGAAGAAAATGGTCCGGATATCATCAAATTAGTGGATTATATCCGTAAGCATCTACCCTCTCCACAACCGGGCAATAAAATTTCACTTAAAAGTGGAGGAGAGCTGGAGATTCTACCGCCTAATAATGACGGTGTTCCTCTTGCGTGGTTTAAGCACCCTGACTTTCCAGCAGCAAGCTAATGGTGAGTGGTCCAGCCGATCCTGCCGGGTAATTGGGAAAATCCCGCGCAGGATTGGCCTTCCAATAGTCTAGAACAGGTGTAAACAGCAGCCAGGTTTCGTATAGCTCTTCGATGCCGACAAACAGGCTGGCATCCCCTTGCATACTGGCCTGGAGCAGCATTTCGTAGGCTTCGGGAGTTTTTGGGATTGTCACAAAGGTGGTTTTCTTGCCATCTTCATTGACAAGAGCAATTTCCGGATTGGGCTGGATGCGCAGGAGGAGGGTCTCAGAGGACTTGAAGCGGACCGCAATCTCCACCAGCGATTTGTCTAAGCGTTTGCCTGCGCGCAAGTTAAAAGGGACACCATTCCAGCGGTTGTTATCAATCCACAGAGTTGCTGAAACGAAGGTTTCGATGTCGGAGTCATTGCCGACCTCGTCGCGATAGCCGGGTACGGCCTGGCTTTTTACCTCGCCGGGGCCATATTGCCCGCGCACGATGTGCGAGTCGAGGTCATCCAGGGGAAAGGGGCGGATTGTTGTCAGGAGCTTCACTTTTGCTGCCTGAATGTCTGCGGGAGATAGGGTTTGCGGTGGTTCCATTGCGATCAGGGTGAGAAGCTGCATGACATGGTTTTGCACCAGATCGCGCAGAAGCCCGCTCTCTTCAAACAGATTGGCGCGCGTACCTACGCCTAGTTCTTCACTTAACGTGATTTCGATGCTGTCGACCTGCTGATTATTTAGACGTTGTTCGATTTGCGGATGGCTGAGGCGAAAAGGGAGGATCTTCTGCACGGCGGCTTTGCCGAGATAGTGGTCGATGCGATAGATCTGGCTTTCATCGAGATCGCGCTCCAGCTGTAACTGGAGGGCTTTAGCGGAAGGAAGATCGACGCCGAAGGGCTTCTCGAATACGACGCGCGACCAGTTTGGATCGGAAGCATCGGAGATCAAACCATGGTGATGGAGATGATTGGCGATCACGGGAAAGGCGCTGGCAGGCGTTGCAAGATAATAGAGGCGGTTGCCAAGCGTCTCGTGGTCTTGATCCAGGTCGAAAAGAAAATCGCTCAGATGCTCATAGTCTGCGGTTTTTTCAAAGTCAGCAGCGTAATAGACAAAGCGCTCATGAAAATCTTTGAGTCGCTCTCTCTCTTCAGGTTTTAAAGCAGCGAATGCGTCGATGGATTTCAGAACATGCCCGCGAAATTGGTCATCGCTCATTTCTTTTCGCCCAATCCCGACGCAGATAAAGGATTCGGGCAGCTCGCCCCTCAAGTTCAGCTGATAGAGGGCGGGGATGAGCTTGCGCTGCGCGAGGTCGCCGGTTGCACCGAAGATCACGAGGATATGCGGTTCAACAGCTTTTTTGGTCTGTTGATGATTGACACTGTGGCAGGAAGTAAAACAAAAAACGAATAATAGGAAAATAGATGTGATTTTTTTCATGTGAATAATTTTATCATTTTGTAGTTTTTACCTCCAGTGATTTGCTAAACACATGTTGATTGATATTGATATATCATAATATATCAAAAGAAGAAAATGATATATGATGGTATATCAATTCACTGAGGAAACTGCTCAGGCTCTTTGAAGTGCTGCCACCCTTCACCACTCAAGGCCTTCATAAAGCTGACGAGAGCCTTTTTTTCCTTCGCAGTTAAATGCAGAGGACGGATCACGGGAATGAGATGGGGGTTGGGAATGCCACCTTTGTCATAGTAATCGACCACTTCTTCCAAAGTCTGGAGGCTGCCGTCGTGCATGTAAGGATAGGTGTTCTCAACATCGCGCAGTGTTGGCACCTTGAAGGCTCCTATCTGAGAGGGGTGTTGGGTGATGCCGTAGCGGCCAGGATCGGGATGGGGTTTGTCCATGCCGACGCCAATATTGAGAAAACGACCATCTGTAAAATTAAAACCCGAGTGACAGTTGGCGCAGCTGCTCTTCAGGAAGACTTGATGGCCTTCTATCTGCTCGGCGTTCATCGCCGTTTTATCGCCCGCCATGTAGCGGTCGTATGGGGAGTTTCCTGAAAGGACCGTGCGCTCAAACGTGGCAATCGCCTTGGAGATATCGTTCATGGAGCATTCATCATTGCCAAACACCTCTTCAAAAAGAGCGCGGTAGCCTTTGATCGACTTCACGCGCATGTGACACTCTTCATGCGCCTTGTCAGCATCGCCTATGGCGGTCATCTCCGCAGGATTGGCGATGGGGCCTTTGCATTGCTCTTCGAGTGTATCTGCACGCCCATCCCAGAAATAGCTCTTCAGATAGGCGGAGTTGATCACAGTTGGAGAGTGGCGCGATCCTTGATGGCCATGGATGCCAGTCGAAACAGGACGGCGATCCGTGAAGGCGTGCGGGATGCTGTGGCAAGTGCCGCAGGAGATCGTTCCATCAGAAGAGAGCCGTTTGTCAAAGTAGAGAAGGCGGCCGAGCTCAGCCTTCTTCTTGCTGTAGGGATTATCTGCGGGCCATGGAACAGGAGGCAGTCCCAGCGGGACAACCAGCTCCTCCTTTTCAGGATGTGCCTGCAGCAGAGCAGCTGTGCTCAAAAAGAGGCAGAGAATGAGGGGTAACATCTTCATGTTTTTTTGCTATACCGATCTGCGCATTTCGCTGCAAGCGAGTTAGTTAGGAGGGATAAAATCCGCTGTAGGCCAGAATGGCTCCCATCACAAGCATCACGATGCCGGTGATCTGATACACACCTTCTTTCAGGCATTTATCGGCGAGGTGATGGTCAAAATCGAGTGCAAATAGACGCAGAAAGCCTTTGAGCAGACTCAAACAGCCAAGCAGAGTGACCAGGCCTCTCCAATTTAACTCAAAGATAGGATGGCCGATGACGATAAGAAGGCCCACAAGCAGCCCAAAAGCTCCTGTAAAGAGAACTAGAGCGGGACTTTGATAGTAATTCTGCACCACCTTAAGCATGAAATCCCGCCGCACCATCCAGAAAAGGCCCATCAGGATCAGGTAAATGCCAAGGACTTTAGCTAACCAGAGAGAAACTTCCATCTTCCGTATCCTTGTTGTTCTTGATCTATAGGGAAAAATAGAATTTTGGGATAGAATCATTGCATGCAGCATTGGCTCAATCCCAGAAATCTTACCGAGGCGACTGAAGTACAGCGCGAGATGGCGGCGCTCGTGCGAACAGAAGATGACTTGCCCGATATCCGGCTCATTGGCGGCGCCGATGTGAGCTGCAACTTCCGCGATCCAGCCAAAATGATCTACGCCGCTGTCGTCTCGCTTGACCTACAGCTTGAGGTGAGGGAGAAGAGTTCGATCGCGGCGCGTCAGGAATTTCCCTATATTCCTGGATTTCTTGCCTTCCGCGAAGCTCCTGCGATTGTGGAGTCTCTGGCGCGTCTCAAGCGTGCTCCCGATCTGCTCATGGTCGATGGGCAGGGGATCAGCCACCCCCGCGGCTTAGGGATTGCCAGTCATCTGGGGGTGCTGTGCGATCTTCCGACAATTGGCGTGGGGAAGACGATTCTGATTGGAGAGCCAGCCGGTCCGCTCGGCGAGAGAGTGGGAGACAAGGTATCTCTGACGTGGA
>JAJFUZ010000217.1 GCA_021372155.1 Parachlamydia sp.
TCACCTCCCAGAAAGGGCGCAGCCAGTATTTCAATAAGAGAGAGTGTCTCAAGAAATTGCGTGCACTCGTCGAAAAGTTAAACTACCGGCCGCCTAAGCGCGTTCCCACACGCGTCCCAAAATCAGCCAAGCAGGAGACGCTGGCGAAAAAGGCCAAACATTCTGCGAAAAAGCGCATGAGAGGGAAGCCTACAGAGTAGTGATACACTCCGGCGTGTCGTTTTTCCAGGTATTGACGACAGGGGAGACTTCGTAGAGCTTCATTTCTGTTGCAGGATAGGGTTTCAACAGGGGATCGAGCTTTTGTAGCTCTGTGATAGAGGTGTCGAGCCAGGTGGCCTCATCCTCTTTTTTCAAGATGACAGGCATGCGGTCGTGGAGCGGCTCAATGAGGGAATTGGAATCGGTCGTCAGGATCGTAAAGCTCCTGATTTCGTTGCCCTTTTCGTCTTTCCAGCTGTCCCAAAGGCCTGCGAAGGCAAAAGGCTCTCCGCTTGTCAGTGTGGCGCGGTAGGGCACCTTACCTGTGGCCCCTTTTTTCCATTCGAAGAAACCGTCGGCTGGGACAAGACAGCGCTTCTTGCGGAAACTGTCGCGGTAGCTTGGTTTGGATTTGGCTGTTTCGGCCCGGGCGTTGACCATCTGGAACTTATTGTCTTTGCTCCAGTGAGGGATCAGTCCCCAACGCATCAGGCTTAAAGTGCGCACGTTTTCAGTTGAAGTGATGATCGGACAGGGCTGCGTGGGGGCAATATTGTAGCGTGGATGCCAATCAAATGTATCTGAGGGGACTTCAAAGCGTTCTGAGATGACATGGGTTTCGACTGCTAAAGAAAAGCGTCCGCACATGAATTATCTCCAAGGAAGTCGGTAGAGAAGAGCCATCCTCTGCTGGTGCAGGGCAATGACCCGCTTTTGAAGGCGTTGGAGAGCTGCCATGCGATGGCGCGACTTGCGGGCATTTTCCCTGTGATTATCGACGATGGAAGCTTTAAAGGGCTTGTCGAGAGCCATGGCATTATGCTTGGCGATGGGATGCCTGTTTTGGTCTTGAGCAATCTCGATATGGAGCCCTTTGAGATAGAGGCCAGCACAGGGCACGAGATCTCCCTGCATATCGAAGGCGACGAGCGCCTTTTCAAGAGTATCATTCCAGCGTTCGATTTCGAAGCGGCCCATGCCTGGTGCGCTAAAGGTATAGATTTTGGCAACCTTTTCAGGATTGCGTGTCGCAAGGTCTGAGACGAGGGCTCCGCCGAGGCTATGGCCGGCAAATTTTACCTTGCGTGTTTCAAATATAGTTCTTACTGCATTCTGTCTTAAGGCGCTGTTGACGGCATCGCGTGTGATACTGTCAGGATGAAGATCCGCTTTGATTGATTCCCGGGCCCCTTTGCGGAGTTCGCCGATATCATCTTTTTTCAGCATGGGCTGTGTGCCTCTGGCGATGACCCATGCATGGGCGTAACGCGATTGCGGCTCGAGGATGTATCCTGGAAGTGCCTTGCCGAAATGAAATTCGCGAATGACATAGGACTCCATTCCATGACGGCCTGGGAGATGGATCTCTTTGCCATCAAGGCCTTGACAATAGGCTAACGATTTGGCCAGGACCTCCGCTAACATAGCTTCCGCGAGGTCGACGCCCCAGCTCGCCAGGTCATTCACAAAAGCTGTAGACGAAAAGAGAGAATCCAGGTTCAGAAGGTGTTCCTGAATCATGCCAAAGTTAAGGGCATCATAAGTCTCCCACGCTTCACGATCAAAGTCCATCAGGGTCGACCGCTTTGCCGATGCGAGCTCGATCAAACTTTCAAAGCGCTGCGCCTGCTTGCGGCAGATTCGTTTTTCCTCTTCTGACTCAAGTGGTGATAGGTTCTTTGCTGTCCATTCTTCTCGCATTTGTCGCGCCTTGGCCATCTGGCGGCGATCGAGAGGGTGCAGCTGAAACGAGGCTTTCGGGCCTACTGAAAATGCTGCCACAGCTTTATCGACATGCTGGGATACGTGGATCGAGCGTCGGAAGAGATTGATCTCGCGCTTGGAAAGCTGCTTGACCAGTGGGATGCGATGCAGAGGAAGTGAAATAAATAAGAATCGTAAAGTCGCCTGCGTGAGGCGCTGACACCCGTAGCGAGTGCCGTGCAGGAACTTGCTGAAATGATTCCTGGTTGCGTTTTCCAGGCTAATGGAAAATGGGTGAATTGTTTCTTTGTAAAATCTGATTAACATATAAACATTATACAAAATACTCAAATTAATGTCACATTGAATTTAAAAATTTTAGTATAAATGCTTTTTTTGATTGTTAAAAACGATTCGATTTGTTAGACTATAAGCTTATGTTTTCCCTTTCAAAAGCTACGTCAGATCCCGCTTTGCCAGCTACTGCTCCACAACCTGCTGCTCCATCTGTTTCTGCACAACAAGAAAGGCAGTTTCCAGAAATTACCCAGCGCCTCCAAGGAGTCATTCCGGCTGGCTCGGCTTCTTCGCTTAAGACAAAGCACATTATCAAGGGAGAAGCTGCCCCCAAAACGGTCAGGTTTGCCGAACAGCTGGCGGGTAATGAGCCTGATTTTCTTCTCAAAAAATTTATCGAGAAGCTTGCGGGAGAAAAACATCTGACACCCTGGAAACGGATGGTCAATAGGGAGCAGATTTACAGCAGGATAAGTCTGTACCAGGCTGCCCTCCCTTTGACCGAATTGTCGGTCAAAGAGGCTGTCGATATTGGGCTGATCGACCATTACCGCAATATTCGCGAGCATTGCAAGAAGGCCGCTATTCCCTTCCATCATAGCAAAAAAACATTGCAAGACCGCTTTGTAGGAACGATTCCGTACATGCATAATTGCATCACTCTGAAGAATGGCCAATATATCAATGCCAGCTTTGTCGATGGTGTCGTGCCCATTATCATGACGCAGGCTCCCATTCCCCCTTCCACTGGGCATCTAGGTACATTTGAAGACTTCTGGCAGATGGTCTGGGAAAACGGCTGCCGTCAGATTGTGATGCTCAACCGCAATCCCGATGAGGAGTATTGGCCTGCAGAAGCGAATCAGCCAGTTACGTATGGAAAAATCGAAGTGACAAAAATCGAAGAGACCTTTCCTAAGCCAAACAGCCTCCTCAGGGTATTCACGATAAGAAACAAGGAATCGGGGGAATCCAGAAGAATCGAGCATAAGCAGATGGTTGACTGGCCGGAAAAGGGAGTCCCTGCTGCCAAACGCCTCCTCGAGTTTGTTCGCTTTTGCCGGGAAAATACATCGCATGAGCCGTTTATCGTGCATTGCAATTATGGAGCGGGAAGGAGCGGAACCTTTGTGCTTCTTTATAATCTATTGAGCCTGCTCTGGATGCTTCCACCCAATGCTCTGGGCGCGGATCTGCTATTGAATTTCCCCAGCTGGCTGCTCTGGCTGCGGACTTGCCGGGCAAATACGGTTTCTGAGGATAGTCAGTTCATGCTGATCTATCAAATCGTGCGCGATGTGGTGCAGGAACTGGACGAAGCAGATCAATAACCTCTCGCTGTCAGGAAGCTGGCGACATCCTCAGATCCATTTCTTGTCTGCAGCTCCTGTTTCGCAGAGGGATTTCGGTTGTACCAATCGAGAAGTTGATCCAGAGCATCAAATCGCGTGTTATGCGCCGTTGCTGGGTTTCTGCCTGCTTTCTGGACGAAGATTCGGGTCAACTCCATAAAGGCATCTATGTTGAAATCTTTCTGATCGACCATCCATTGGATCATGGCGATGTAGTTAGGATCGTTATGATTTTCAAGCATCAGCGCCTCTATACCAGTGACAACTTGAGGATGGGCACAGGGTAGAAACTGATTCCATTTATTTTCCTTATAGTGCTTGAGCAACAGATAGAGGGCATGCGAATCGGTCGAAGTCTGCTCCTTGGCTCTGTTTGACAAAGCCTCCAGGCATTGGCCTAAAAGCGGGGCGGAGAAGCATTTCTCCCTGGTGAGCCATAGAGCTAAATCCGATGTCGTTGCTTTATTGCACAGACGGAAAGAGTCCACGATGACCTGTGCGCATCTAGGATCGGCCACATCGGCTTTCTTTGAAGCGCTCATGTGATCCATGAGCATCTTAACAGAGGCAATCTCTTTGCGGACAATTTCCTTCAGCGTTGGCTCAAATTTTCCGATTTCCAGCCAGATCGTCGTCTTATCCTGCTGCGTACAGCTTGTAGGATTCTTCCGGTAAGTTGTCAGAGCGGTTTTCTTGTCATGCGCTCTTGGTTGCAGGGCATAGGATACCAGTGGTTTAGGTGATGGCATTGCTGCAGAAGCTACTGATGGAGTAAAAGGCATTGAAGCTGCAGCTGGAGCAATCCTCGCCATTTCTGCAACGGCTTTTTGACCAGGAGGCAATGACGCTGACTGAGCCAGTTCATTGCTGAGCCTTTTGGCCAGTGTGGCGGTCGTCTTCAGGCCAAAACCTCCGAAGAGATTGCGAGCGCAGTCACAGATTTTATGGACAAGGCGGATGAGAAAATTTCGCTTGGACTCGTTAGTCTCCTGATGCGCAATCATGCGCTGCAGTTCTTTTGATACCAGACAGGCATCCTCAGGATGCGCCAAAAGCTCTTTTTTTAGCTGATATCCCAGGCGTACAATTGTTCTAAACGAGAGGCGTTCATAGTTAGGGAGCATCTGAGGGCTGTTTTTTGGCACAAAGAAGACAGTATAGTCTCCCGTCTTTCTGTTCCGGGACAGATAGGCGGATCCCTTTTCTGGAGAATTGGCCAGTTTTAAATAGGCGGCATATAAGTTGCCGTTGATCTCCGTACGGGGGTGGATTGCTCCCATTTTTGCTCTCCTGTTAAACGTTGAATCGGAGGATACAGAGCGGCTGTTTTTTTTCAAAAGACAATATTCAATTTTAATCTATGCAACTCACTGGAGCTGGCATGGTGACATTATCACGATGCGCTTACATCTCTCCTCATATTGATTGAAATTTAAGTTCCTCGAATTTAGACTTTCCCCATCCACTGAATGCAGGATTTCAGCTGGTTATTTAATTTTAACAGATGGAGTTATTATGAAATATTTAGTAGTTTTGCTTACCGGACTTTGCCTTTTCTGTGCAACTGGCGCTCAAGCAGCCGACAGACGCGACTATGATTTCGAACAAGAGAGAATGCTTTTGACCTCTGATCGACTGATGGTTGTCTCCTCTTTTGATACCCAGGATCATATCACAGCCTACGATTACAGCGGACGCCTGCTGTGGAACGTCCCCTTCCATGCCAAGATCGTCTCCTGGCGCATGACGACAGGCAGCTATCTGTTTGTCTTTTCCAAGTCGCGCACCGGCTTCAGCACCTATGTCACCTGCATCGATGCCTTGACAGGCGCGATGGTTTGGCAGAAACCATAAGAACGCCAAGAAGGAGGCTGTCGCCTCCTTCTTTTTATTCTTTATAATAAATTTAAAATAGTGTAGTATAATTAAGATAACTAAAAAGGATTTTGTTATGTTTGTTGGTAATCGCAACGGTTATTCTCACCAGCCTCAATTCCAGCGAGGCGGAGGGCAACAGGAGCAAGATGCTCAGCTACGCTTCGTCCAGGAGAGCTTCACACATCTCGCACGCCAGACACCCGAGAGTATTAAAGCCACTTGCCAATTGCTTGGGAGGCTTGCCCCGCAAAAAAATAGCCTGCAGGCGATTCAGCAATCCGTGATCCAAGAGCTGCGCATCAGCAAACAACAATTGAAAGCTACGCAAGATAATCTTGAAAAACTAGTGGCGCGTATACGTGAACTGGATTGTGAACTTCCGAAAGTAAAACAAAATTATGAAGGTGCGGGGAATGGTGAACGACTTTTTAGACGCACGACATGTGTGCTTGGAGCCGCTTCTGTTTTGGCCTTGGCTACCTGTGGATATGGGCGCCTTTTGAGCATTTGTTTAGGGGTATCAGGGCTTTCAGCCGCTTTCTGGGCCCTATGCGCCAGCCCAATCTCTTCATCGAAGAAAGAAGTGGACCAGCTTACCGAAGAGTCCAATAAGCACATCCAAGACATTGAAGCAGCCCGTTCGCAAGAAGGCCGGCTGGCAGGCCGCATCCGCGAAATTGTGATGGACGTGCAAGAGGCCGCAGAGGTGGCAAAAATCACAGTGCAGACTGTTGCCGCAGAAAATGACCAAGCCGATCAAATAGAACCCATCGAAAGTGCGTCCTCTTCGGATGAAGAAGAGAGGCAGCCCCGGTATCAGCGTCGTATCGATTACGCGGATCGATGGGATCGCGGCAGAACGGAGAGGCATACTGAAGAGCGTCAGCAAGAGATCGACTACTTTTATAATCTATTGAGAATGCAAAGCGCCGCACGATCGCAACAGGATGAACGCGATGACAGCGACTCCAGCGATACCGATGAGGGTGGCCTCAACCTCTGGAATGAAAATTGACTGGAGCAACCCCTTGACAGAAGGCTGAAGAACCTATCGCGATAAAATTTTCATCGCTTTTCGGGATTATTTTGGCCTAGGTTTCAAATAACGGATTGGGGCCATATTATTATAGATAAGTTCAAGGATCGCATACCCTTCAAAAAAGCTGTTGTGGATCCATGCTACGGTTATTACTATTTTTGTTGCTTCCTTTTGGTTTGCAATGCGTCGAATTTTCTCATCTGAGGCAAACCCTCGATACTGTCCAATTTCCTTATGATCTCAAAGTAAAGTTGCTGAAGGGCAAATCCGAAGAGCAGAATGTTTTGCTCTTATTACATGGCATGGGAAGCGACAATCGGCTGGGAGAGATTCTGCAGAGCTATGGCGATATTCCCGACCATCTGGTCAGCTTTAATTTTCCTCATGCGGGCCTTCAGGCTGTCTACGATCCAACCCGGTCTTCTTTTGGCACTATTCAAGAGATTCTTCCCGTTCTCTATCTGCTGAAAAAGCTGGTTGTCGAAGGAGGTTTGCCTTCGAGCAGTCTTTACGGCTTTTCCGCTGGCGGGGGCGCCCTGATTAACACAATCAGCGTCTTGAATATGAATCGTTATGACCAAAATCTCCAGGATATGGGCATCTCCAGAAATGACAAGCAGACGATTCTCAAAGCTCTGCAGCAGGGCACGCTGCTGCTGGATGCCCCTTTGAAATCCATGCGCGAGATTCTGCAGACGCGTGGTCACAGTCCATGGCTTGATCGTGTAGGTTCACGTTATAACCAGAATGGCTTTGAGCCAATCGATGCGCTGCAAAACTGGAGCGGCCTCTCATTTCATGTCCTCGTCTATTTCGAAGTTCCTGACGAGGTGCTGTCCAATCGCGACGACGCTCTCTTCATCGACCGCTTAAAACGCTACAATGCTGGCAAGGTGCAGGCGCTGAGCGGCAGAAATGGCGGCCATGCCACCTATCACAAAGAGCTCTGGAAAGCCTACCTGTTAAGATAGAGCTCGGAGCGCGACTGTTCTCGATAGAGAGAAAAACATGGACCCAATCGACCCGTTTTTCCCTGGGTATCAGGAATTGGTTGATATATTCTATCGAGGGATTTGCCTCTGCTGCGCAAGTTCACCAGAGTTTTCAGGGAAAGGCACCAGAAGCTGTTCGAACTGCTCTATGACAATCAGGTCAACATCGCGGCCCATTTTGGCCCTGTTTTCTATGTCGTGCCAAAACGAATGGGCCTGCCAGTGGCCCGGGAGGAGTTTCTCTGCAAAATTGGAATGCAATGGATCTATTCGTTGACGCCAAGGGAAAAAGATATCTTAAACCTGCTCTCGAAAGGCTATCCCGCCTCCTTTATTGCCCTGCAGCTTAAACTCAGCCCCAGGACAGTTGAAAACTATATGGTTAATCTCAAAGACAAACTCTCTTGCAGCTGCAAAGCGGAGCTGATCCAGAGGGCCAACGATTATGTTTCACTGCACATTTAATCCAGAAGGAATTGCCATAATAAGATTATTTTAAATGGCAACTTGGGCATTTTTTTGGAAAGTTTCTTAACAATGAGAGCGCATTCTGCCTTTGGGAATTGTTTGGCGGCATTGTGGAGGGATCTACATTCGCGATTCAAAATATCAGGATCGTCCAGACCGTCTGAAACTACTTGATAAACATGAGTGACTTCCGTCCCTTGCTGGACAATGAAATCGATTTCGCCTTCTTCTTGCCAGTAAAATAATTTATCTCCGTAGCTTCTCCTGAGCGCATCATAGACTGCGGTTTCGATCAATCGACCTGAATCTTCTGATTGTGAAAAACTGACGACATTTCTTAAACCAAGGTCAAGAGCATGGATTTTGTGAGGATGCCTTTGACGTATAGAAGCCTTCATGCTGTAAAAAGATAAAAATTCGACCAGATAGGCCTCTTCAGCATAATTGCAGTAGTGTATGCTAAGATCATTAGAGACCTGCATAATATTGGCCAGGCGTTGAAACGACAGGAGCTTGCCTGTTTGGGACATCAGGTGACCAACAAGGCTGCGAAGTTGCATGGCGTCGCGAATGTTATGACGTACGACAATATCCTTAAATAGGATGTCATCGTAGTATTCTAAAAGAATATCCCGCTTATACTGTTCCGTATCTGCCAGCACGACTTTTGGAAAGCTACCCCATTTCAAGTATTCTTCCAGAGCATTTTTGATCGGAGCTGAGGCCACGCGGGTTCGGGGAATTTGCTTGAATCTTAAAAATTCTCCGAAACTCAAGGGTAAGATTTCAAATGACAAGTGCCTGCCAGTTAATAGAGTGGCAAGTTCGCGAGACATCAATTTAGCAGATGATCCGGTAATAAAAATCTTCACATTTTCTGTTTGCACCCTTGCTTGAATCCATCTCTCCCATTCGGGAATATTTTGGATTTCATCGAGAAATAAGTAGGCTTTTCCGCTGGGATATACAAGGGTTCGATATGTATCAAAAAGAGAATCGACGCCATCGAGGGTTAGATTGGAGGCGAGTTTAGGATCTTCAAAATTTATATGCAGCATGGCCTCTTGAGAAATTCCCTGCTTTTCGAGCTCATCCATTAGCTGATAGAGGACTGTCGATTTTCCGGCCCTTCTTGGTCCAATCAATGGGATGATTTCTTCTGTATGTAACTAGGGGAGTATTCTGGCGACAATATCGCGGGTGATCCCGCTCTTTAATGGGTTGGTTCCCCAGCGATTCCAAAGGGAGAGTATGTCTAAAATATATCCGATATAACAATCATATACAGGGTATATTTATCCGGTATACCAAATAAATGCAAGATATTCTCGCAGAGCGCCCACAATTGGCTTCACATTGTCACCCTTGTACGGCAAGGTATTTTAATAATTTTAAAAAACAAATTAAATATTAAAGTTGATGGAAAAGTATCCGACGATAGCTTTCGTTGCGGTTGGAAAGAGAAATTAAGAAGCAATCAGGGTCTTAGCGATGGCAAACTTTTCTGGCTCGCAATCCCGTATATCTTTTTGGAAGGCTTCCTTGTCGTGACGGTTCATGTGGGGGAAGAGCGTATTCATCATCTCCGCCATCTCTTCAGAGGTCATCTGTCGGTAGGTCTCATGCTCCACAACACGCAACTCTTCGTCCGTATAGAGGCGCTGGATTTCTGGAAGGATGATGGTCTCCTCTTCATGCAGGTGGGCGAGGTAGTCGCTGACAAATTTGCGGAAGGCAAGATAAAAGCGGTTACCCGATTCGATGCGCTCATCACTGTTTTTACCTTCAGCCACCATGCCAAACAAGTTTATCAGGCTTGCAAACCATTCGTCCTGATGCAAATGGTCAAGCTCCACATGTTCATGGACTGTCGAACCGCGCTTTTTGAGAAGAGTATGGAGTCGGTTATCTTCATATTCGGCATGCCCCTCCAGCATTTCCATCAGCGTCTTCAACTCCATTCGGACTTTATCTGTCTCGGCGTCATCGCTGAAGTCTGTCTTTGCGATCAACCTTTCAACATCATTTAAAGCTGAACAGACATATTTGTGTTCGCGATAGAATTGATAGCGCATTGTTCTTTCTCCTTTCAAAAGAGCAATTAGTTTAGCAAAAATCCTGCATGAAAGAAAGCAAATCTTGACAGAGTCGCAAGTTAGCTCCATGATGCGGAAAAAGGAGAGATCCGATGGGTAAAATGCGCGCCGTGCAAGTAGAAAATCCGAAAGGTCCTCTACGATTGGTTGAACGGGAGATCCCAGCACCTGATGCGGGCAAGGTGCGCCTCAGAGTTCAGTCTTGCGGCATCTGCCACAGTGATACCCTTTGTAAAGAGGGGTTATGGCCAGGCATTGTCTATCCGCGTGTGCCAGGGCATGAGGTGGCGGGGGTTATCGATGCACTAGGTTCAGGTGTCGTGGGGTGGAAAGAGGGCGAAAGGGTTGGGGTGGGCTGGTTTGGCGGGCATTGCGGCTTTTGCGAGTCCTGCCGCCGCGGCGACTTCATCCTTTGCAGCAATATCCAGATTCCAGGTATTTCATACGATGGCGGATATGCGGATTACATGATCGCGCCAGCCAGTGCTCTTGCACATATTCCTGAAGGGCTTTCTTTTGAAGAAGCAAGCCCGCTGATGTGCGCCGGCATCACAACCTTCAATGCCCTCAGGAACAGTGGAGCGCGGGCGGGCGATGTGGTCGCCATCCTTGGCCTTGGCGGTCTCGGCCATCTGGGCGTGCAGTTCGCTGTGAAAATGGGTTTCCGCACCATTGCGATCGCCCGCGGAAAAGACAAAGCGGATCTGGCTCGAAAGCTTGGAGCGCATCAGTATATCGACAGCCAGGCCCAGGATGTCGCTCAGGAGCTGATGAAGCTGGGCGGGGCCAAAGTTGTTCTGGCAACAGTGACAGCTGGCAAAGCGATGAGCGCTACCATCAATGGCCTTAGCGCAGACGGCAAACTGGTGGTCGTCGGTGCGGCACAGGAGGCGCTTGAAGTGTTCCCAATACCGCTCCTGATGCTTCGGAGGTCAGTTTTGGGCTGGCCCTCCGGAACATCCATCGATTCCCAGGATACCATGTCCTTCAGCGATATGACGGGTGTACGCTCTATGAATGAGATTTATCCTCTGGACAGGGCAGAGGAGGCTTATGAGCGGATGATGAGCGGCAAGGCTCGCTTTCGCGTGGTTCTGAAAATGGTTTAGGAAACAAAGCGGCAGAAAGCCGCTTTGTTTGAGATGGATTAGGCCGATTTGGCTGATTTGCCGAGGAGGTAGGAATTGCTGATTCCTGCCGCTTCGAGTTCTTTTGCGAGGTCTTCGCTCTTCATACCCTGCTTGAGAAGGGACTTGAGAACTTTTGCGAAAGAGAAGCGGGCAATTCTAAACTGAGCATAAGCTTCTGGGCACTCTTTAGTGGCTCTAACCATGCTGTCAAAATAGGCTGTAGCTGCCTTTGTGACGCAGTTTACATCGCACTGGCCATTGGCTACTGGCTCTCTTTTTTCACAGATGCTCTCGAGAAGACGCTTCATATCTTTCTTAGCCTGTTTCTGGGCTGCATCGGCTTCTTTTTTCTTGCCAGGCAGGGCCTTTTTGACAGCCTTGAAGATGTCTTTGCAAGAAAGCGAGCTGTTGGCGACGGATTCTTTCAAAGTATTTCTGCTTTCCAGAACGGCTTTGCCAGCTTCCTGATCCATGAAAGTTTTGTAAGCGGCATCATAAGATTTAGCGCGATCTTTCAGATCTTCTACTGTTGCCAAAGGCTTTTTGGAAGGCTTGTTGTCCTTCTTGGAGGACTTACTATCCTTCCATGTTTTTCCACATGATGATTTGTGGCACGATGCTGAAAGACCTGTGAAAGCCAGCGTTGCCATGAGAACTGCGAGAGACAGAATTTTTGTTTTGGACATATTCACTCCTGCGTGTTTAAGAATCGAGAACCGGCACACCTGTGCCAGCCGAGATGTCCTGTAAGATGCCGCCATGCACTATTTTCGAGCAACAAAAAAGTAATGCTAGTAAATTAAAATAATGTTTTCGCAGTTTGTGAGGGCCACACTCGGAGAGGGATGCTATTCCCAGATGAGCCAGCGCGACCTTAAGTTCGCGTTGCAGAAAGCACTTCGCTTACTCCCAGCTCTGCCGACCAGGCAGGCGCGCGTTCCCAGGGCAAACACCTTGGCCACATCGAGTCCATTCATGATTCCACCGTCAATGGCCACATCCATCTTGTCTGAAACTGCAACAAGTTCTGGCAGTACTGAAATTGTAGAGGGGACACTGTCAATATGCCTTGTGCCATGGTTGGAGATAATATTCCCATCGAAGCCGCTTTCCTGAGCCAGTTGCGCATCTTCTCTTTCCAGAATGCCCTTCAAGACTAGTTTCCCGGGCCACTGCGCGCGGATCCATTCCAGATCTCTCCAGGTGATATCGAGATTGAGCTGATTTCGCATTCACTGGTGCAGGCAGAGATTAAGCGCCTCGTTGTGAAGTGGTTCTAAAAAGGAAGGTGTGAGAGAAAATCACACTTTTGTATAGCGCTCCATAATTATATAGATCTATTTTTTGTTTATTAACAACTAAATAGTATAATTAGTGATGGAGGTGCCTTATGTCCGACTATCAGATTGGCAGCAAATTTGCGGATGTTTTTTCTGACCTCGGTGTGCTTGCGATGAAACCGGTAAGAGTGCTAGCTGAGGGAGTGCTTGGATTGGTCACCGTTCTGACGCTTCGAGAGGGAAAAGTCCCTGAGACAACTGCGGAAAAGATCGGCGCCAAAGCCAGAGAGTGGAAAAGTAGAATCGAGGCCTCCGATCGACCGACACATCTTGGTACTAAGATCAAAGTTTTCTTCGATTCCGTGGGCGATAAGATCGGAGAGAAATTTGCGCCGGCGCGTCAGGTCCTGATTAAGGAGGGGCCTTTGACGGAAGGGCAAACGAAGCTCGTCGAAACAACGCGCGAAATCGATCCCTTCATTGCTGGTTTTGACAGCGAAAACAGAGATATCGTGCGGGCGCTCTATTATCAGGCCAAAACAAGCAGCGATCCCGATCACCACGGCAAGTTGATGGAGGGTGTTGCCGGACTCAAGATCGCGGGATGGAAAAAGGAGCATCTCCAAGAGCTGGCCAAAACTCTCTCCACCCTGCTTTTTTCCAAAGAGCAGGCCGATGCTAAACTCATCGAAGCGTTGCGCAATGATCGCAGAGTGCTCGCATCGACGCCCATCAAAGTTAGCCTGTTACTTAAAGATATCAAGGATGAAAAACTTCATCAAACCCTTCAAGTCCATTATTACCTCGCTCAGCAGGCCGTGGCAAAAATGGGAGTGGAAGAGACCGTTAAGGGGCTAAAAAATGCGATTCTTGCCCTGGAAGGGATGCCCCTGGAAGAAAAGAGAGTTCTGAGTGAAAACCTTGCGGCGCATCTGAGGTCTCAAAATCTTTCGGGAGTGAAGGAGGAGACTGAGCCTGAAAAACCCCCGGGAGAGACCCGCCTCAGATTTGCTGAAAAGCCTGAAGTGTTTCAAGATATAAAGCGGTCTGTCCCGCCCTTTTCTACCAAGGTGCAACAGGCATTTGATGATGCCGCGCCTTTTTTAAGCGATCTTCAGAAGCAGCGCATCGCCGAGCTGACTGACCGAGCGCGCCAAGCCTTCATCAATGGGGATGAGGCTGAGTTACATAAGTCCCTCAAATTTCTTAGGGATCATTGCCTGAAGGCACGCTATAAGCATGCGGAGCAAGATCCGTCTTTGGGAAAGCTCTATGAAACAATTCTACGAGAGCTCTTTCCTAATCCTTCCGAAGAATGATATTTTTTTAGTGGGTAAGGTTTATATTTTCTTTATATTTGTTTAATTTTGTGTTAATATTGATTTGTTAATATATTATCATATAACAAAAATTTAACACGAAAAGGAGTATATTATATGGCATCGATTGAACAAGTAAGGGCGCTTATGCGGCCTACGCTGACACCACAAATCGAGAAATTAAGAAATGTCCCTAAATCTCAGAAGAGTACTGCGTTTGCGCAATTTTTTAACTCTTTTAATTTCCCGCAAGTCTTGCAGCGTCGCCAAGAGCTGATCACGATTCATGCCTCGTATAAGCAACTGCACAAGAAAATTGTAGACTTGAACGAGAAAATTAAAACGCTTCAGTTGCCGATGGATCTTACTAAGAGAGAATCGTTCCAGCAGATCTTCCATAAAGAGATGACTCTGGGTCAACAGGGTATCCTGGAATTGGAAACGGGGATTAAACTTTTAGCGGAACGCAGCGAAACGGCTAATGTGAAGCAACTGAGAGCTGAGTTGGACAGCTTGAAGAATACTGTCGAGGAAGCTAAACCCAAGATGGAAGAGCACTTCGTGAAATTGGCGAAGCAGCAGCACATCTATAAGCTTGCTACTGAGCTGCGCGATATGGTTCAGCTCTTCGAGAAAAGATCTCTTCCAACGGAATTAGAGGGGCTCTCTTCTGAAGACAAAACCACACTTGCAAAGGCGAAGGATATCGCCCACACATCGCAGTTGGCGGAAGTTGATTTTAGAGCTTTATTCAGCAAAGTGAACGCCATTGTGCTCAATCAGTCAGAAGCTGCCCGTGAGCTCAGATATATGGCTTACAATGCAAGACGCATGGATCAGCCAGAAGATATTATTAATGAATTACTTAAGGCAAACAACAGCCCCAAAGTGAAAAAGGAACAGGTGCTGAATCTGATCGCAAATGAATTGCCAGTGATCGTTCAAAAGGCCTTTGCGCATCCCTCTGATGGCTGGTACCTGATCAGCAAGCCTGAATCTCTAATCAACCAGCGTTTGAATGCGGAAGAGCTGAAGATGCTGAAAGCGATGGAAGCTGCGGATTTCACAAAGACAGCTCCAGAGACGCTGATCACTTATACGAAGAAAGCCCTTCAGGTTATTGAAAAGGGATTTGCTGCTATGCCAGCCGATGTGGCTGCTAAGCGCCAGTTGCTGAATCGAGGTATCGAAGTCTATGAACAGCAGTTCAAAGAGAAGAGACTCGATGTGGATCAGCGCAAAAACACGACCGCGCAGGTCGCGATTGACCTGGTCCATGCCATCGATCATGCCTTCGCCTGCAAGACTGAGTTGGGTCGCGCTATCCTTCATGGTAAGCTGCTTCCTCCAGAAAGAGATGCTCTTACTGCTGTCAAAGCCAAGCTAACCAGCGTCAAGGATGATGCTGCAAAGCTGAAGCCAATGGCGCAAAAGGCGATCGATCTGATTGAGAAAGCATTTAACAGCCAGGTGCCGCCCTTCCGTGCAACCCCGATTCCTGCCGATTTGAAAGCAGAGTTGGCCGAGAT
>JAJFUZ010000400.1 GCA_021372155.1 Parachlamydia sp.
AGGACTTATGGAATTGTTTTTACCGGGGGATATTATCCTTCGTTCTTGGTGCTATGGTGTCTAAAAACAAGGAGCTTGCTCGAAAGCTCCTCCAGTACCGTGACTGGTTTGAAGTGGGATGCGGCACAAACTTTGGAGGTCAGAAGGAATAATACCGGGCGCTACTACTCTTAGCTCATTAATATGAATAATCAGCATCGCAATGTCATCATGTATGATACGTATGAAAGGGCCTTTTTCGCTAAAGCCTTAGAAGAAGGATTTGCAGTTATTCCTTCTGAGATCAAACGCAAAGAAGACCTAGATGCTGATGCAATTGCTCACGACGACTACCGAATGTTCTATAAGTATAACCCCTTCAAGTCGACCGCCCTTCAGATGTTCCTAATCTACGATAAGATAATTCTGACAGATGTTTCTCCATTATATGATATGGATGGACTGAAGAGAACAGGGTTTATAGAGGTTCTCAAATGGGATGATATGCCCGACATGGATTGGACTCATGCCGAACGAGAATACGCTATGTATCTAAAGCCCTTCGTAACTGAATATCTTGTCAAACGTTTTGCCAAAACACTGACGAAAACAAGAAAAGAAGAGTTGAGGCAATTTAATCTTACCATACGTCAACTTGCCTCCACGTTCTATGATATGCTGTTCTCTCCCGATATCGAGGTCCTTAATAGGCAACTTTGTCTGAGAGTCGAGTCTTTCATAGGAGCCTATGCACTTAGCTTTTATGAGACGCGGAAAGAGAGATGGGAGAAACAAGGGTTCAGTCGGCAGTTCGTAGTTGAAAAATTGTTTCCGCAGTGGTGGATGGATCAATGGGTACAACCCACGGAAACTCTCATGACACTCCTCGATATGAGCGAGAAGCAAGACGCTGCTCTGTTGCAAAAGGCATTCCAATTCGGCTTTATCGATTCTTGCGGGGTGGTGGAAGGTCTAAACGCCGCCCAAGGAACGGTGGGCAGCTACGGAATTCTTAGGGCTTGTTACGAGGAGGCTATAGGAAGTCTACCGAGAGTGAGCTCTCTGGCGGAGGTACTTCGTCTAAAAGAGAAACGAAGCAAAGACATTCGTAAAATGCGGTGTGTCCTGAGCGAAATCGAACAGGCGCTAAGGCAGGGTGAGGCGGCGGCGGTTGTAACCGCCATGAAGTATTTGCGCAAAGCTGCCAGAGATCTCTCGCGAGGCACCACCACAGGCAAGGTTAGCCGTTGGGCCACCTACCTTTCTTTACCTGTCGGAATAATTGAAGCATACAACGGGTTGCCCCCTGTAGCAGGAATTTCAATCGCATCGGCTGGTGTCGGATCGACCTTGATTTCTGACATTGCCCAGTCGAAGAACAAATGGATCCAGGTGATAAGGTAGTACAAGTTGACAATCGTTCGCGTTCAGCGCATAGGGCCCGAAGATGGTATCCTCGTGCAAGTCGCATGATGCTACTCCATTAGTGTTTTCGATTACACATCCTCAATGCTCACCATCGACTGCTTTCGACAATTCGTATGAAGCAACCGCACAATACTTCCTAAGACGGTAAGTAAGGCAATCAGAGAAATATAAAGCGTTTCACATGGGGATTAAGGGCTTGATGGAGATCAAGTCATCTATTCTCCTTGTAAACTGATATTCCAGACAACCAAGTGGAGGATGCGGACCATTATTGTCATGCAACTCAAAATGAGTTCGATGTTGGTTGGCTATAAATTCTTCTTCTCGGTGGGTTTCCCGGAGTTTCCCACTTTATCGTTCTCCGTTAGTTCACATTCGTAATGGCTAAGCAGACTGTTCATTTTCTTACTCTTTGACGTAGGTATCACTCTCAGCCTATCCGCTGATATTAGATTGGCAAACTGCTTTTTTTGATGATCCGACAGCTTGGAATATGCTTGATTCCAATCGGCAATCGAATTGTCTTTTTCGTGCATTACCCTGTTTAGAATGTAATCTTGGGGCATCAGTAGAATTCTGCGATATTCTTCTTCATCCCGACCGAAAGCATGCTCGAAGAAATCCTTCTTGTGAGAGACAATCCCCTTGGTGACATTTAGAATAAGACGAATAGCTCTTAACTGGCGCTTTGTCCAATGGTAGCCAATAAACGTTCTATCCTTTGCTGTAAGAGGAACGAACTTCATCGGAAATGAAAATATCTTGGCGTCGTGTTCTTGATTAATGTCTATGGTGATCTTCATTCTATTGTATAAATCTTCTGGAGGATCATTGTAATTATACAGTATATAGTTAGACAGATATTTTATCCCACAATCTATGGCCAAAATCATTTTGTTTCTGTACAATCTTTCCATTTTTATATCATCAAAAGCAATTCTCAAAGGCTTGATTGCGATTTCCGAGAGTTTCTTCATCTTGCTCTTGTTCAGTCGTCTCGCATCGACACCTTGGTTGAAATCAACGAATTTCATTACGTTGTTAAGTTTATCCCCTGACTTAAAGCCCATGTCTTTGATTTCGTCAATAATCCGATTGAATTGATCGGATGCGGTTACATTATTGTCTAGTAAGAGAAGCCCTCGTCTTTCGCCGAATTTGGTGGCTATGTACTCCACTCGTGGTCGGATAGGTATATATTGAACAAAATCAGGCTCTAGAATATGTACGGCACAAAAGGAGCATTTGTTGACGCAGCCCTTAGTTGTATACAATATGTATGACTCATTCAGGATCTTTGCATAACTGCTGTTCTTTCCAAAAATGTCATAATCAGGGGGCAACATGTCGATGCTAGGCTCGAAGTGGTCGGAGCGAAGATAAGATGCCCAAATCTCCTTAGCTGCAATTTCCCTCAAAAAAGAATCTGCGGTATTGATCGTTCCTGCATGGGGCTTTATTCCTGTTAGAGCCTCGACTTCATCAGACATAAGCGTGGCAGAGACCCCACCAACTTTGATATTCTTATAGTTAAAAAGATTTTGACTATAGTATCTCGTAGTCTTTATGAGTTCGTTGAAGTCATAAGTAAACATCGATGTGATGCATATTTCATCCCAGAATTGATTCTTATGCCATTCATCCATACCGTATATGTAACTGACTAGGTTACCTTTTAATCGATGATATGTAGCGATCTTCATTAATCCTAGAGGTGGATAGGAATTCTTTGATCTTGGTTCTATTAAGAGTATTCTCTTGGGTCTCATGGTATTGGGTTATAGAGCTTCAAAATCAGCTGGCTCAAACTGCACGCCTGATTCGTGCATTCTGAATCCAAATTTGTGACTGTAAAATATATCAGCAAGTTCGGTTCCGGATATAAAACGTATCCCGAGCCACCTTGCGAAATCTTTCGTGTTTCCCTTAGGTTCGTTCGAGGTGATAAACACCAGAAGAATGGGCGCCAAAGGTCGGTAGGATTGACCATGGAGTAGATTGGATAGATAGGTTGGGCAATTTGCCAGCCCTGCTATTTTTATCACTTCTTGCGAGCCAACAAAACTTCTTATTTCTTCTACTCCAATTGGATTACTGTACCGCTTGGCTTGGCCGAGAACCAAGACCTCTACATTCTTAAAGAGGGAAAGACTGCTATCATACATAATAACGTTCTTCGATCCGTAAAAGTCTATTCCGCCATCCCCAGATGGCGGTGTCACCTCAACATTGTAACAACCTTCTAGCTCCAAGACCTTTTTGCACAATGTTTCAAACTTAAACGGGTTGATTTCTGACAGCCAACACAAGAAATCCTTGGTCGCCTTCTGAGTCCTCGCCCTTCTATTAATCAGTGTGGACGGGTGAGTACCGAATTCAAGATCTGGCGATTTGCCTTCGCTGCTGCATTTGCTGAGGTATGACATAATCTCAGCCTTTACTGGACCTACGAAACGTTCAACGAATTCATCAAGTTCACATGGAGACAATTCCCTGTCGGAAAGACTTGTAATCGCGTCAGACACTAAGGTTTCCAAATCCCCTTTTGGAGTCTCAAAGGAATTACGAATATAATGAAAAATGTTTTTGGCGCTGACAGTCATGAATTTGTAAGATCCGTTTATCCCTTACTAAGGAACTTTGTGATCGTCTCCAAGAGTTGGTTCAACAAATTCTTATCCTCCTCGGTGACCGTATATGTCCAAGGGATTTTTGCAATATGCGTGGTAGCGTTCTTTATCGCGGAATGCCAACCCGTGAAACCTTCCTTATCAAGCATAGCCATACCGTAAGCCGTATCGAGATTGACTTCATCCTGAATAAGTTTCTTTTTCGCTTCTTCACTGGTGATAACCAAGGACAGCTTGTCTCTTACTTCTTGAGCCGTAAGCTTCTTTTGTTTTGTTTCGGCGTTGTCCTCCGTAATCCATTTACAGAACAGTTGGAAGGTGTTTAGGTTCTTGAATTCCATGCTTGATTCATCCCAACTTAACCACTCTCTAATAGGTGCTTTTACCCAAGCTTGTTCAAAATGACTGAATAGTTCTGGATTTGCCTTGTCACCAAAAATCGGATCACCTTCCATTTGCTTGAGTCCTTTGTAGGCCCTAAGCATTTGCCCAGTTTTTCTACGACCCGCTCCCACCGCCTTACCAGCTTCGGCGAAGCCCATATTT
>JAJFUZ010000269.1 GCA_021372155.1 Parachlamydia sp.
CCCATCTCCGTGATCTTTTTTTGCCGCCCTGCTTCGACAACCCCTACGGGGTTGCCTGCATCGGTCATCAAAAAAATCTCTAAGGATCTGGACTTTTCCGAGAGAATTTTTCCAGCAGGAGCTACTGCAGGGCATTTATTCCGGATTTTCCGCAGCTACATTAAAAGCAGTTTGCTTAGACCACGCTGCCAGGGCAATGACCAGGCTGCTTGCCAACCCCAAAATCATCCAATAAATAGCGACGCTGGCTATGGATCCTGTTTTTTGATAGCACCAGAGAGCTAAAGCTGTCGTGTGGCTTCCCAACAGCTGCGAGCCCAGGGCATACCCTAATGAAATGATGGCATAGCGGCAGGTTGAAGGGATGAGCCGCTGCGCCCAGGCATGAAAGGGGGCAAAAAAGGCGACCCCGAAAACGACAAAGGCTATTCGGACCACAATGATCCAGGTCAGAGAGGCCCCTTCCAGCGATAAAAGCAGAGGAATGGAGAAAAAAACGACTCCTAGAGCTGCTGACAGCATCAGGATTTCGCGGCGGACTTTGGATGCTACCCAGCCAAACAAAGGAAGCGTGCAAAAATCAAGGAAGAGGAGATAGGTGTTGATTTTCATGATTTCGGACTTCGACATGGAAGTGACCAAAGGGATAAAGCCATTCATCAGAACAAGCGCGATCGAATAGGTGGCATGGGCAAAGCCGGAGCAGACTATAATGTAAATCAATGGCTTGCGATAGGTATGGTACACCTCTTTTAAGTGTGTCAGAGTTTGTGACAATTTCACTGTCGATGATTTGAGTGGAGTGGAGTGGCGGATCATACAGCCGAAAAGCGCCGTGATGCATCCCCCTAAGTAGAGAAAACGCCATCCAGGCTCGATAGTAAGATGACGGCTGATGATAAAGACTCCTAGGGAGGCCAAAAGATGCCCTCCGATGGCAGAGGCGCCGTAAAAGCTGCTCAGCACATCATGCCGGTTTTCCGATGACTGCTCCAATAGATAGATCGCGCCGCCCATCGTTTCTCCTGCTGCGAGGAAATTCTGCAGGATTCTTCCCAGGCCAAAGAGAGCAGGCGCAAGAAGGCCTGCTTGCGCATAGGTTGGACTGAAGGCGATGCATCCTGAGACAAAGGCCATGCCGGCCAGCGTTAAAAACAGGGCGTAGCTTCGGCCATAAACATCCCCAATGTGGCCGAAAACCAGCGATCCAATAGGGCGTGCTAGCATTCCTAAAGGCATCATTGCGTACGTCAAAATAAGCGCGGTAAGGGGATCTTGCTTGGGAAATATCAAAGGGGCAAGAAAAGGAGATAAAAATCCAAACAGGGCGGTATCGTAATGCTCAAACAGATTGCCTAGACAGGCCGTCCATAACTGTCTGCGGGATATTTGGTTCGCCATCATCTTTTGAATTTATTCCGGATAATCTCTTGGGCCACGAGGTAAGGATTGTCTACGTCCATGAGGCCACCCCCCATGGCAATGCCATCGTTGGAATCAAGCACTTGATATATCGCTTCGGAACTTTTTGCGCAAAGACCTCCTATGGCCACAATCCTATGGGACGAGATTTTGCGTATCAATTCCAATCCTTTTATTCCCCATAGATGATCATTTTGTGGGCAGCGCCGAGAGCGGGAGACTTTGACGCTGATGTAATCAATTGCAGAAATTTTTGCTGCATGAAGTAAATCCGATCCGGTCCTCACAGAAACCCCTACAAAAAAATTTGCTTCCAAGATTTCTTTTGCTTTTGCGGCAAAGGCATCTTCAATAAAGACACCGGTCGCTTCAACAGCCTGGGCAATATCAAAGGAATCAGGGGTATTGATAAACAGAGGTATATCTGGAATGATCTCCTTTAAACGCTTGGCTGTCTGGATGATACTATTGCGATTGCTGCGATAATCGCGAAGCTGGATGCAGGATACCCCTCCTCTTACTGCGGACTTAATTTTTGAAAAAAAGAGTCGCTCATCGGGATAAGATGGCTTATCGGCAACTAGATAGAGTGAAAGGTTAACGGGTTTTGGTGTTTTTGGCTTGCGTGCATTTGAGGGATAAAGTGGCACATGGAAACGTAGATGAACCGTATGGGCTAAAGAGCCAATTCCAGGTTGCATATCGAGTCTCCTCTTTTAAGAAGGTTTCAAAATGATGTCCATCTGGGTAAAGCCCGCCTCTTCGACAGCGTTTTTCACCGATTGGTAGGTGCCAAAGTAGGCGCGTTTGTCGTGGAAGAGTTGCGGTTTGGCTTGCGGGTATTTCTTGCGCGCCTGTTTAAGGAGGGCGGGCAGCTGCTGAAGGGTCACCTTCTGGCTGTTGAAGAGAAGGGAATTGTCGCGGTTGACGTGAAGGGCGATGGGGCTGCTCTCCTGGACTGCGATGCTGCTCTCCTGATGGACGCGTGGCGCTTCAGCTAGCTCGACTCGGTCGAGTTCGAGGAGGGGGGCGACGAGAATGAACATGATCAGGATCACGAAAACGACGTCGATTAGAGGTGTCAGATTGACAGGGGGCTCTTCGATCTGGGCTCGTTTCCTGCGCATCATTGTCTGATATCCACCTGGCGGTATTGCAGTTCAACTGAGGCGAGAATGTCGGTGGAAAATCCCTCCATGTCTGTCTCGAGGTCTCGGATCGTGGTTTTGAGATAGTTATAGCCAATGAGGGCGGGAATGGCGTCGACCAGGCCCAAAACGGTGGTTGCGAGGGCTAACGAAAGGCCGCCAATGACCATCTGATTAGTGCTTCCCCCCACAGCATTCTGCATTTCAGAAAAGGTGGTCAGAATCCCCCAAACAGTTCCTAATAGACCGAGAAAAGGCCCCAGGCTGACGACGGTTGAGAGGATAAAGAGATATTTTTCCAGATTTTTGACCTGGTTGGATATACCCGACATCAGATGAGACTGAACGAGGTCGATGTCCGAGGGCGACAGGTAGGTCTCTTCTTTAGATCCGAAAAGGCGGTTTTTGTTCAGGATCTCCACAGTCTGCTGTTTCAGGATCCTATAAAGGTCGCGAAAGGGATTGGGGGTTTGGGATTCGTCTGGAGAGAGATTGAGCGGTGTCTGTCGTTTCTCCTGAAAACTTTCTTGGAACCTGAGGGAATTCCTGCGCGCCTGATAAGTCAGCCATACTTTATAGATCAGGACGATCCAGCTGCTGACAGAAAGAAGGACCAGACCGATAAAAATCAATTTTCCCATAAAATCGGAATGAATGTATGCTTCTATAAAAGGATTAGCTGTCAGAAACAGGGGTTTTGAAAGAAAAAGGTTTACATTCATGAAAAAATCCTGTATAATACTTTGCAATTCGTTATGATATGTGCAAAGACCTAGTAAAGATTGTGGTGCTTCCATCCTAACGGGGAGAACTAATAAGTGAAAAGAAAAAAGACAAATATTCGACTGCTGCTCCTGCTGTTCCCATTTTTTCTATCTTTTTGTCTCTTTTTCTCAAATTCTACGCTCTCGGCAAATGAAGATCCCCTCCGCATCGCGCTGATTTCCGAAGAGGAGACGGTCCAGCCTGGCCGCCCCTTCTGGATGGCGCTGCGCCTCCAGATCGACGATCATTGGCACGCCTACTGGAAAAATCCTGGTGATTCCGGCATGCCGACGGCTGTCGAGTGGGAGCTGCCGCCAGGGGTGACGGCAGGTGCGATCCAGTGGCCCTATCCCCAGCGCTTCGATCTCGATTCCCTCATTGGCTACGGCTATGAAGGGGAGACCTGGCTGCTGGTCGAGATGACTCCTTCTGCTGCTATCACGCGTGAAATGACGATCAAAGCGCATGTGCGCTCGCTGGTCTGTTCCGATTCTGCCTGCCTTCCCATCGAATCCGACCTTGCTCTTCAGATCCCCGTCGCAAAAGAGGCGCCAGTTCCACGAAAGGAATGGACGGTTGCTTTCGAACAGGCGCGCGCAAAACTTCCCAAGAACAACTGGTCGGTCAAGGCAGAGCGTTCCGGCGCTCTGATCCAGCTGACTCTCGACGCTCCTGCTGGTTTAGACATCAGCCAGGCGCTCTTTTTCCCCGATAGTCCGCAAGGTCTCGATGCAACGGCCGAGCCTTTCTTGAGCCGCCGTCAATCGGGACGCTATATTGTGGCTCTAAAAGGAGAAGAGGGAGCGCATCCCGAACAGTTGAAAGGAGTGCTGCTGGTGACCCATGCGGGTGGCAAAGAAGCCATCGCAGTCGATGCCTCCTATGCGGGCGATAAACTGGTTGCGCTTGGCGATGAGCAGCCAAATAAGGAATTACATCTAGCCGCGACAAGCGAAACAGAAGGTTTCGGCATCGTCCTGCTTCTAGCCTTCATCGGTGGCATGATCCTCAACCTCATGCCCTGCGTGCTGCCGGTCGTCTCTTTTAAAATCCTCAGCTTTGTCAAGATGGCGGGCCAGTGCCGGGCCAAGACCTTGCAGCATGGGATGGCCTTTTCCGCTGGCGTCATAGTCTCTTTCTGGGTTCTCGCCGGACTGCTGCTCCTGCTCCAGGCCTATGGTCACAGCGTCGGCTGGGGCTTCCAGCTGCAAGAGCCGCTTTTCATTGCTCTGCTTGCTGCCTTATTGCTGGTCTTTGGATTGAGCCTGTTTGGCATCTTCGAAATTGGGACGGGGCTCATGGGCATGGCTTCCGATGCGCAGCAACGCTCTTCTGGATTAGTGGGTTCGTTCATGAGCGGAGTCCTTGCCACGACGGTCGCCACACCCTGCACAGGCCCGTTTCTGGGAACTGCCGTTGGGTTTGCGGTCTCTCTGCCCGCCATATTTGCCCTCGCGATATTCACTGCCATCGGCTTTGGCATGGCTGCACCCTATCTGGCCCTAACAGCTTATCCCTCGCTCTTGCGTTTTCTGCCTAAGCCTGGCGCCTGGATGATCACATTCAAGGAGCTCATGGGCTTTCTCATGTTCGGGACAGTGCTCTGGCTGACATGGGTGTTCGGCGCGCAGACAAACAGCCTGGGGCTCTTCATGCTCTTGGGAAGCTTTTTCTTCATCTCCATCGCCTGCTGGATTTACGGCAAATGGGGCGGCGCCCTCACTAAGACTAAAACGGTGCGCAGAATCGGCATGCTCGGGGCATTGCTCTGCATGGCAGTAGCTGGATATGCGATCATAGAGGCGTCCCGTATACAGGACGTTTCACACCAAGCGGTCGCCGCATCGGAAGGGTGGGAGCCCTTTTCAGCCGAGCGTGTTGTCGAGCTGCAGAAACAGGGCGTTCCCGTCTTTGTCGACTTTACCGCCAAGTGGTGTCTGATCTGCCAGGCCAACCATCTCGTCCTCTCCGTCAATGATGTGGAAGCGGCCTTCAATCAAAAGGGCGTGGTCAAGATGAAGGCAGACTGGACCAAAGCAGATCCCGCCATTACAATGGCCCTCAAGCAATATGGACGCAACAGCGTGCCCCTCTATCTGCTCTATGGAACCGATTCCAGCCAGGCACCCCAGATCCTTCCGCAGGTGCTGACTCCGGAGATTGTGCTGCGCGAGCTGCAGGTGCTCGAACAGACCGCCCTGCGATGACCTTCATAGATTCCCATGCCCACTTGACCTCCACGGTCTATCCTCAGGTTGATGTGCTCCTTGCCCGCGCCAAGGAAGCGGACATCTCAGCCATCGTCAATATTTGCACCGACCATGAAACCCTTGTGCGCGGCGTCGCCTTGCGGGAACGTTATCCCTGGATTTACAACACTGCTGCGACTATCCCACACGATGTGGAAAAAGAGGGAGAGGCCGAATTTGACAAGATCGCCCACCACGCCCGTTCAGGGGATCTCGTAGCCATTGGAGAGACAGGTCTTGACTACCATTATCACCATTCTCCAAAAGACACCCAGCAATTGTTTCTGCGCCGCTATCTGAGGCTTGCGCTAGAATGCAAATTGCCCGTCGTCATCCATTGCCGAGAGGCCTTTGCTGACTTTTTCTCTATTCTCGATGAGGAATATAAAATAGATGGACGCCACGCACCGGGCGTCCTGCATTGTTTTACAGGTACCCTTGCCGAAGCTCGCCAAGTGATCGAACGTGACTGGTACCTATCCTTAAGCGGCATTGTGACCTTCAAAAAGAGCGAGGAGCTGCGCGAAGTAGCCAAAATCGTCCCGCTCGACCGCCTGCTGATCGAGACAGATACACCCTATCTGGCCCCGCAGAGCAAACGTGGACAACAAAATGAGCCTGCCTATTTGCCAGAAACAGCCGCCTGCATTGCCCCAGCGCGTGGAATATCTGTCGAACAAATTGCACAGGCAACTTCTGAGAATGCAAAAAGGCTTTTTGGAATAATTTAAGTAAGTACTTTACTCGTATACGCGACCTCAGCCAGCGGTAGTTAGATTCTGCGAAAAACCCTTTGAAAACCACCACGTCAAGGCTCAGGCACTCAGTCAGTCCAAAAAGCCCTTTTTAGTTTCCGCAAGAAGTTTTCCGAGATAGGGGAAAAAGCTTCCTTAAAAAATTTTCTAGTACTTAAAAACTAGATTTGGTAATCTTGCTAAGGAAACCATACGGAAAGGATTGATATGATGGAAATAACTTCTGCGCATCGGGCTTTCCCTTATACTGCAGTAAATCATCTACCCTCACTTTCTAATCAAGCGTTTGTTGCTCTTATTTGGACAGTAGCTGCCGTAGCTTTTGCCTCTCTTGGGGGTGCTCTGTTTTATTCAGGTGCTTTTATGGTATTCAAAATGGGTTTTAGAAGTACTGATGCTCTGTTGTGCATGGGAATAGGTGCTTTGTTAATTGGTACTGTTCCAAAATGGATTGCCAAAGTACAAAAAATTTGGTATAGAATTAATATACCGACTAAACAATATTCACCAAAAAATGTTTGATAGCGCATCGTCACTTGCACCTCCTTGGCATATTTGGGCCAGTTTTCTAAGTTTGTTTTGAAACGGAGATTTTAATCATAAGCTTTTTTTCAAAAAGTCTTTAGTTGACACCACTGAGATGCTGTTTGCGATTCGCCAAGAAAATACCTTAACAAAACGCAAGGTATGCCTGAGATCGCGAAAAGGCTTTTTGGAATAATCTAAGAGTGCACTTTTCTAGAAGATGATCGTCTCGAACGAGATTTGAGATTACCATGCTTGCGTTGAGTTGTATTTACATCTTGACCCAGGCTATAAAGCATATCTGGGCAGAGATCTGCTCCATTTGGCCAGCAGATGCTCAGTCCGGAATCATCCAGTGTAACTTGCTGAAAAAGTTCGATATTCTTCAAAGGGTGGAATAACCCTTTGCTTTTTTTTATAATATCTTCTAGATTAATGATTTTTATTTTTTTATCGCTAAAGCGCATTTTTAATTTATAATCTTTGAAGTATTCAACTTTTGTTACTCTCATATTCAAACCAGAGGTTTAATTTTTTTCGCTGGCTGTTCTTTTTGCAGCAGTTCCCAGTTTTTCTTAATCTCTTTCTGATGCAGAGCTGCCCATTCTATCACCAAACCCTGAATACGCGGCGGTAAATTGCCCGAAATCATTTCTAAGGGTTCGATCAAAAATTGAGCGTCATAGTTTCCATAGACTGCGTGAAAATGAGGTGGATTGTGATCGAACGGATACATGCGTATTACAATCCCTAAAAATCGGCTAATCTCTGGCATTTTCTTCTACATTTATTTTAACACAGAATATATCCAAAATCATAGACTTTTGCAACCTTTTGACAAGATTGCGGGGCGTATCGTAAAATGAAACTCTATGAAAACAACTCATCTTCTCCTGGCAATTCTTTTGTCTTTATCTGCAGCTGTTAAAGCATCAGATTCACCTATCATCGAACCCAAAGAGGTGGTGGCTAACGAGATCGCCCGCCTCAATCTCCTGATTGAATCAACGCAGCAGAGCCTCGAACAGCAGCGTCGGCTGCGTGACATGGTTGTCGAGTATCAGAAAATTCAAGCGCGCTACATGGAGAGTTCGGAAGACAACGAGCTGCTCTACCAGTTGATAAAAAAGGCTTATGCGATTCTTGAGACGATCAAGGCGCAGCATCTGGAAGCAGCCTTTGAACCTGAGTTCCTGAGCGAGCTTTCGATGCTCTCAAAGCCAGCGCTAAAAAGCGGCATCCCCAAGCCATAAGATGGATCCGATCGTTTACATCGACCGTGCCACAAGAAAGGAGGAGGTCGAGAAGGTATATGGAGAGGCGGCCCTGAAGTTTTTGTATGGCGAAGGGGTTTTCAGCAGTATTTTTGGAAAGCCTTTGATGTATCTGCTGGTGCGCCTGCCATTCATTTCAGCTCTCTATGGGTGGTTGCAGAAGCGCAGCTGGACGCGCCGCAAAATCGATCCCTTCATTGAAACCTACGGGATCGATCGGTCGGAATTTCTCGATACGCATTTCAGAAGCTTCAACGACTTTTTTATCCGCAGGCTCAAGCCTGAGGCTCGACCCCTTGCTCAGGGGTCAAATGTCGCCGTGATTCCCGCCGATGGTCGCTATCTCTTTTATCCCGATTTGACGCTGGCAGATGGCTTCGTGGTCAAAGGTCAGAAGTTCAACCTGGCAACGCTTTTAGAGGACTCTCAGCTGGCACAAGAGTACCAGCATGGCACGATGGTCATGGCGCGGCTCTGCCCATCGGATTACCATCGCTTTCATTTTCCCTGCGAATGTGTACCGACGGAGGCGCGGACAATCAATGGCTGGCTCTTTTCGGTCAATCCACTGGCAATCAAGCGCGACATCGACATCTTCACGCAAAACAAGCGCATGGTATGCGAACTGCACACCGAAAAACATGGCAAGGTATTCTACATGGAGATTGGAGCTACTAATGTCGGGAGCATCCACCAGACCTATACGCCCTATCTGCCGCAGGGTAAAGGAGCGGAAAAGGGCTATTTTTCCTTTGGTGCGTCGGCTTTAATCCTTCTCTTTCCCAAAGGATCCATCGATCTGGATGCAGACCTTTTGAAAGCCCCTCCCCATATGGAAATGCGCTGTCTGCTGGGACAAAAACTGGGTGTCTTTACACAGCAGTTCCCACTGAAAAATTCTCTCGAGAA
>JAJFUZ010000296.1 GCA_021372155.1 Parachlamydia sp.
CTGCCCTTATGGCAAAGAATTTATGGGAAGCTTCATACGCAACCGCGGAAGAAGCTGCAGCAGCCTCCCAAATTGATCCGCCCCCTAAACCTGAAGATTACCTACGATACTCTAATTCAAAGGAAATTAAGGCCTATGGTGCTCGATTTATGGACAATCCCAATGGTTATCCAGCAATTGTCATACCTTTATACAACACCGAGGGTATGATTCGAAGCCTTCAATTTATTTCAATGGGATCTGAAGGCAAATCATACAAAACATTCCTTACCGGGGATGAGAAGAGAGGTAATTTTTTTAATATTGGCAAGATCGTGCCGAATGATCGCATGATAGTATGTGAGGGTTGGGCAACCGGTTGTAGTCTCCACGAGGCCACTGAAGAGACTGTCATAGTTGCTTTCGATGCTGGCAATCTTGAACCTGTTATTGCCAACTTTCAGCAAAAATTTCCTGGTCATACGATAACTATTGCAGGTGATGATGATGTGGAGAATGAGAAAAATCCCGGCAGGAAAAAAGCTGGAGAAGCAGCAGCTAACCATGGATGTAGAGTAATTTTTCCTAAGTTTCCTGATGACCTCCGCCTGCAGAATGGGAAACGTCCTACTGACTTCAACGATCTCCATGTGCAGCACGGGCTGGATGAAGTTCGGAAGCAGCTTCAAGATGAAGGCAAATCTGAAGCATCTTGGCCAGATCCAAAACCCATTCAAGGAACGATATACCCTATAGAGGATTTCGATGCGGATAAGTTATTGCCAGAATATTTGCGCGATTGGATCGTGGACGAGTCAGAGAGGATGCCATGTCCTCTCGAGTTCATCGCCGGAACTGCAATCGTAGCTCTCGGATCGATTATTGGTGCTAGATGCGCCATAAGGCCAAAGGTTAATGATTGTTGGGCAATCGTCCCAAATTTATGGGGAGGCATAGTAGCATTACCATCTGGCAAAAAGTCCCCGGCTATCAGTGGGGCAATGAAACCGTTAGACCGTCTAATTGCTCAGTCGATTGAAGAATACAATTCTAATTTTGCAGCATTCGAAGCATTTAAAACGGTGTTTGAGGCTAAGAAAAAGGCGATCGAATCAAAGATAGCAGCAGCAGCCAAGGATTCAAAAAAGGGTAGCATAGATTCGTTTGCTGAAGACTTACAGGAGCACCTGCACAGTGCCCTCCCAGCGCCAGCTCATAGACGTTATAAAACTAATGATTCTACAGTTGAAAAATTGGGCGAGCTTTTGCGAGATAATCCTGTCGGCATGCTGGTATTGCGAGATGAGTTAGTAGGCCTTATCGCTTCCTGGGAAAAGGCCGGACATGAAGGGGACAGGTCATTTTTTTTTGGAAGGGTGGAATGGAAATTCCAGTTTTGATACTGACCGTATCGGTAGGGGTTCTGTGTTCATTCCAAATCTGTGTCTGTCTCTTTTTGGAGGCATTCAGCCTGATAAGCTAACAATGTACTTAGAGCAAACCGCTCATTCCCTAGCTAACGATGGGATGTTGCAGCGTTTCCAAATTCTATTTTATCCAGACCAATGTGAATGGGAATGGCGCGATCGCAGTCCAGATAAAGCAGCCAGAGACAAGGCATATGCGCTCTTCAATCAAGTGGCGGAATTTGATCCTGTGCATTGGGGTGCTTGCGTCGATGATTTTTGCAAGTTTCCTTATGTTCGCTTTGATGAAAGCGCACAAAAAATCTTCATAGAATGGACAACTGAATTACACCAAAGCAAACTGTCTTCAGAAGAAAACCCATTGATAGCGCAACATCTTGCAAAATACGACAAATTATTCCCTGCTTTAGCGCTAATCTTCCATATCGTGGATTGTTGTACAAAAGGCTTTAGAGGACCCGTTAGAGAAGAGTCGGCTTTACTAGCTCGTGCTTGGTGCAACTTGTTAGAAGGGCACGCCCGCCGTTGCTACAGTTTGTTAGCAGATGATGGATTACGATCAGCTCAAGCACTTTCCGCTAAATTGTTACAGAAGAAGAATAACAAATTGCCGGAAGGTTTTACCGCGCGGGATGTCCGTCGTAACCAATGGAGATATCTCACGACAGACCAAGCCGTTCAATCAGCACTTGATTGGTTGGAGGATGGGGGGTGGATACGATCAGTAGAGGTTGGCGGAGCTGGTCGGGGAACAGGAAGAAGAACTCAAAGATACTATCGTAACCCGAAACTGAGAAAATCCGAAAATGCCTAGACTGACCACTGCCAATACTGCCGATAGAAACACGAAAAATCTAAATTTGCCTGGTTTAGGGAATGCCAAAACTGCCAATAGATTTCTAACGTCAGTAATGACAGTGCGCAATCCGGGAAAATGGAAAATTTCTAAAGGAACATGCGATTTAGTGGGATTTTATGAACATGAAACTGCCATTACTGCCAAAGGAAAGTTTAGATTTCTATCGGCAGTATTGGCAGTAGCGTATCCAGACATTTGCTAAAAAATTCAAAAGCTCTGAGTGCCACCCTGACAAAACTGACGAAAGATTTTTCCCGAAGCACCGGCGTAAAGGATGCGCAAGTAATTATGGTCTAAACAAAGGAATCAAAATGAATCTAGAAATAATCGAATTTTACCCCTTACAGCTTGACAAAGAGAAAGGTAACGTCACTGGGACGCTTCGTGTCAAGCTCTCCGACTATGGGATAGACATCTTAGGCATCTTTGTGTCAAAGCGCAAAGATTATTGGTATTTCGCTTTGCCAGGTCGCGTAGGGACACATCACGAAACCGGAGAGAAGGTGCGCTACCCTTTTATCGTGTTCGAAGACCGCGGGCAGCACTCGCAACTCATGGAAATCATTCGAAAGAACGCACCTCTTTTCATCGAGAAGCGACTCGTGGATAAGGAGAGCCCTATCATATTTCCCGTATTACAGCCCAAAGTTGATCCTCAACAAACCGGGGCTGCTGCCAAGGACAAAAAGACCAACCAGATGTCCGCAAAGCCGCCAGTGCCAAAAGTATGGATGGATCTGCAACCTAGAAAAGCTCTTCCCAAATCAAAGGAAAAATATGGTTAAGAAATTCCGTAGAGATTTGTAAATGACAGAATATGACTTAAGCGGTTTCGACGAGGCTGATTATTTTGATTGGCATGACCACGATGCATTAGAAAAGCTCAATGAACAGCACTCTAGGAAGTGGTTGAAGATCTATAAGAAAATGATGGACGCGCGGGACAAGGGAGATGAAAAAGCGCTGGCCAAAGCCCGCGAGGAGATGCAAAAGCATGAAGAAAAAGGTCGGAAATATCAGAAAAAAGCAAATGCCACCGGGTTTTACTGGATTTAATGGCATGGCGTATCCACAAAAACAAGGACTAACCCCATGAATGAAATAGTAATCCCAAAGAAACTCCAACCGTTGGTCAAAGCATTCTCGGTCGATGATAAATCCGCCCGCCTGCTCATCACGGAATCGGCAAAGACTATCTATGGAAAGAGCGAGGGCCTATCTTTTTGTGGCAAGGATATTTCAAATGAAGAAATTGAAGGGGTACTATGCTTGATGCGCGCATTAGCTCCACAGGATGCTCTGGAAATGCTTTATTGTGCGCAAATAGTGAGCAGTCATCTCCTAGGTTTACGTTTGCTTCGAACAGAGTTTCATGGTGATCAGACTCTTGGCTATAAGCTTTTACGCTTCAGCAACGAGGCCATAGTCCAACTTCATAAAAAGAGAACTGGAGGAGTCGCTCAGAACATCAATGTGACCTATAACTACAACGGTCAGGGACCAGCTCTCATGCAAACAGTCTTACCTCAGTAACCCAATGCCTGTTAAAGGATGTAAGCTTTGCGGAGCATGGTGCAGGACAAAGAACGGTGCTCCATGTGAACAACCAGCTATGAAGGACAGTAATAGATGCCGCATGCATTTCGGACATGCACGCAAGCTTAAAACCCATGGCAGACTCACCATTCAGGCAGAAGAGGAACGCAAGCAGCAACGAATCCTATTACGTGAGATGAAAGCTATTAATCGCGAGATCGACAAACGTTCTAAGGAATGATGGAAATGAGATGCAAGAAGAAGATAGGAGCCCTTCTTATTGATGAAAAAACACTCAGCATGATGAGAAAGGAATATCCAGGTTGGCCAGACATCACATTAGAACATCTTTATCTTTACGATCGCATGGAAAAGGATAAAACAACTGCGCGAGAGCTTGTACGCCTCTCCTATTTAAGAGACATGATCACAGCTGAAGATTATGCAAGGTTTCTGGAAATGGAAAAAGAATGGGGAGATGAGGAATGAAAACCCCAAGTTTCGGCGAGGTTAATGCGCGCACGTGTCCTCCTCCATACACACAGCACAAATAATCAAGATATATAAAAAACACTTCGGATTGATTTAATCCATAAATTCCACGAAAATATCCAACGTTAACAAGAACAACGACAACAAATTAGGATTGAAATGTTTAACAATTTGTTTGAGGAATTTCTAGGTGCTGCTGCCCTTGGAGCATGTTATTATATGGGTCAAAAGAAAGGTAGGAATGAAGCACGCCTTATTGTCGACCAAGAATACATGCAAAAAGAAATTGAAGAACTTAGAAAGACGGTTGAAGAGTTACGGAAAAATCAAAACATTAAATAAGGAGAAATAATTTCATGAAAACACTTTTAACATTGGCGCTTCTTTTTGCAGCTTCGGTTCAGGCTTACGAATCTTATCCAATGCAGAACTATCTCAAGGAGCAAGAAAGAGAATTTAATGATAAGATGGATCGAATCCAAAATAATGTTTATCGGCAAGAACAGCTTCGCATTCAGAATGAAGCCCTTCGCCAGCTTGAGCGCCATAACAACAATATCCGTTACGGCCGTTAGTCTTTACGCCCCTCTATTTCTTAGCAGGGGCTTTTTTTATTTCTGGAACAGCTAGCGGTAAAGTGGATCAAAGAGAATCCAAATGTATATGAAAGTAGCATCAAGAGACTATTAGATGCTGGTGTCTCTAGACGGCTCCAGATCGTCGAGAGCATGTCGCTTAGGTGAAAAGATCTATTTGCGCATCTTTCAGGATGGGATAAGCGGCCACGATCGCCACGCGAACACAACCGCACGCCGTCTTTGATCTATTTGAGTCTTGCCTTGGAAAACCTTAGGTTGAATAGTAACAAACTGCCTTAAAGAATGTGTGTAGAAATGTTCAAGGACTTTTTGGGACGAGAATACGATACTAGACTCTCCGTTAACCAATTTAAAAAATCTATGCAATTGAGATTAAATAGATTAACATTTACAATAAAATGCTGATTTCAAAAATAAAGGAGATGTTTTTAATGTTTAAAAAAATATGTTCCACAACAATTCTTATGCTTGTTGCCCTTTCAGGTGGCGTGGCTTCTGCTATCGATTATGATTTTCAGGATATTGGAACTTTGCAAACACATTCTAGTGAAGCAATTGCTTTAAATAATCAAGGGCAAATACTGGGATGGTATAACATTGATGGAACTAAAAAAGGGCAACACTTTTTTGTGAGAGATCACGACGGTAGCTTTCATGAAATCTATGAAGATGAATCGAAAATATATGAAAATATTCCTAATGAGAAAAAGACTGTTAGAATTAATTGGAAATATTTAACAGATGATGGTCATGTATACGGTACGATTTCTTTTAATCCTAGTTCGCCAATACTTTATATGTGGGATAAGCACAATGGAATGGTTAAACTGGGAAATCTTCCTGGAAAAGAAATAGTTGCAATCAATAATGCTGGTCAAGTATTGATTAAGTCTATTGTAGACGATGAAAACGGAAAGACAAAAATTCGCCCAGCAATTTGGCAAAACGGACGAATTACTAAATTGAAAGGTTTAAGCGGTGATCTGGGTATTGAAGGTGAAGAATCCTACGGCTTTGACATGAACAACAATGGCGATGTGATAGGGCAAAGCGTTGTATATCTTAGCTATAAAAATAATATTTATAAGCAAATACATGCAACAATGTGGATTGATGGACAAGCAATTGATCTTCACGATAAAATGACAAAAAGGTTTGAAACCTTAGCAACAGCCATAACTGATAGCCGTGAAGTTTTAATAGAAGGAATGATACTCAGTCAAGATGGCAGCTTGATTAATATTGGTTATGGAGCTCACTGTAATAAAATGACAAGCAAGTATATTTGTTACAAAAACCATGGGGTATTTGATGTAGTGCAGCGAAGTATGTATTCTCCAGGTAATATTTCAAACAAAATGGCCGAAAGCATGAATTCAATTTGGATGGATTGCATTGAAATTACTAGTGTTAACGATAAAGGGGAAGCCATTGCTCAGGGAAAGACTATTTATGGAGAAAAACACGCCATACTTCTAATTCCCGTTAAAACTAATTAGCTGGTAGATGATCGTGAAGAGTTATCCGATCCAATAGATGAGGAGGCTTCAGATCCAGAGGGAGAGATTACACCAGCAGAACAGAATAAACCTAAAGTTCTGCTGGGGCCGCTTATTGCCGACCGGAAAAGGCTGGGATTATCAATGACAGCTTTGGTAGAACAGGTAAAGGATGCTATAGCTGCAGGGGCAGATGTGAACGATAATTCACGAAATGGGCATCGACCTCTTCAATTAGCCATATTAGGACACTGTACAGAAGTTGCATGTCTTTTAATAGAAAGCGGGGCAGATATTAAAAATCGAGATCGAGCGGCTGATCCAATACATTTAGCAATCAACCTTGGTGAATTTAAAGTTGCTAGATTACTGATAAAAAAAGGAGTAAACTTTCCTTATATCAATCCGGATTTGGGGTATAACTATTCACAATGGTATAGGTTCCGTTTTGGTGGATGACAAAAGGCTTATAAACGCTTTTGTGCCTGGTCTGTTTCATAAGGCAGTATCAGGCACCTTTCCAAGCTCTGCGTTTTCTTTGATTTAAAACTAAATTCACCTCTTACTGATATTTCTGCCCTGGTGCTCTGATCGAGACATTGCTCATATCGCTTGAGATACGCTATAAAAAACGAAAAGAAGTTCAGGATAGAATAGCCTTGACACCTTTGCGTCGAACAACATTTAGCAGAGCGAGTGCAGCACCCTTTGGTCTTTTTAAACCTCTTTCCAGTTGTGAGACATACCCAACAGTTAAATTTAGATATCCAGCAAATACTGCTTGGCTTAGGTGTTCTCGTTCTCTCAAAGCGCGAATTTCTTTACTCGACATGGGTTCAATTTTAGGTAACTTTTCTTTTCCAAGATGTCTCATGGTAATTTTTTCATAAGCTGTTTCATCAAGAATCCCGCCATCAAACATGTCTTTAGCAGTCTCTAGAAGAGCTTTTGTCAGTTGTCTAGTTTTTTTTGGCATACTTTACCTCTTGTAATAGACCGTCATCAAGTGAGCGTTTAAGCTCTTTGTCGGTCGCCTTAAGCCAGCCTGCGGCGATTTCCTTCAAGGTTCTCAATTCGTTGTCGTCAATGTTGTCTAGCTCATTTTTAGCAAATCCGTAAATAAAAACCGCTCGTTTTTGGCTTTTGAATGCTACTAGAGTACGATATCCGCCAGAGCGTCCCCCTCCTTCTCTCGCAATTCTTTGCTTGACTACATTGCCACCTAAATCGGCATCAACAAGGCCTTTCTCGGCTCTCTCAATAGCCTTGTTCAGGCTTGCGTCGCTAATCTTTTCCCGCCTCGCAAAGCGCGTAAACCACTTCGTTTTGAAAACTCGCAAGCTATCCTCGCATTTAACTTAAATATAACACTATGAACTATAGTTTGCAAGAGGAGATAGCGTTTTCCGACGACAGGGGAATAGATTTTAGTGACAAGAGCTAATGCTAGCTTTCCCCAAATTTTCCCCAGTCGGCTGCAAGAAATGGCCGAAAATGGCAACGAACGACAAGAAATAAATTCACGTAAACTTTTAATCATCAAGTTGCTATGTTTTGTGCTTTGTGGTTGTGTGTGAGATCGGAGAAGACTTAAAATCCCTTGGGAGCAATCCCGTGTCGGTTCGAGTCCGACTCCGAGCAAATTGAATGTGAGTGAGTTAAGTACTGCTTCAAAGTCTACGTAGGTTTTTTCTTACGAACAGCTTCCGTGGTCTTAAGGAGTCCCCGAGCGGCATCAGGTCTTATGTGAGTCTGCAGGGCACCCATCATATTGTCTAAGTTTTCCACATATTTTTCCGTTCCTTGCACACGAGCGCCTTTGCCATCATGCCCATGGTTTAAGTGAATCCGGTAAGACCTGCTTGCCATGACTTCAGGTGAGAACATCCCATCATAGGCTGTGTCGACTGTTTTATAGGTATTGCGTTCCCAAAGCAGTCTGAACAATGGGCATTCAAAAGATTCACCATCCGGAGTTGGATTTGGATCGATGAGTCGAGACATCCAGCCCTCGATTCCAATCGATTTGGTAAACATCCAGTTGATGTTGTCGATCGTTTCGGCAAGTTCTTCTCGAGTATTATCTCTGAACGGGAACTCTAGGCCCAGATATTCGTTCAGTTGTTGTAAAATTCCCTGTATTGTATTTAAACCGACACAACCATGGTAAAATAGAGTGATTTTATCTTCAGTTTCACTTTGGTCAAATGCAATGCCTTATGTCGCAATCAGTTCGTGAAGCTGAATTCGCAACTCCTTGGCAGAGACTGACGTCGTCCCCTTTGCTGAAAGCAGTCGGGCATATCCTTCAAGCAATCCAGGGCTGGAAATGACTTTATTGAGATCTCGTCTCTGTTCCTCTAAAGGATAGAGCCGAAGACCTTCCGAATCCATCACATAGATGTTTTTCTTAAGGCCTAGCTCTTCCTTCAGATAAGCTCGCCGCGAAATAGCAGCAACTTTTCTTGATAGGCACCGGAGTTCATAGTCTGGATCATTAAAGTTAAGATCAATATTGCAGAAAAGACCCACCACTGCTTCTTTGGAGACAGATGCCAGGACCTCATTGTAGTGTCGAATAAAACCGCGTTTCTCTTGCTCTGCGAGCTTTTGTTGCAGCTTGGCAATGGACCCCAGCGCCGGGTTTACCGCTTTGATGCACGCCTGCGCACTTTTCAGCTTCTCTTCCAAGAGCTTGGGAAAGTCGTGAGAGTTTACCTGACTGCTGTTAAAGAGCGCACGCCACCATTTGCCAAGGGTGACGCCATCGTTTCCAAACACATACTTGTCCTTGACTTGGCACTTGCGTGCGTCAAAAAGCAGCCCTACCTGTGACTCCATCCATGCTAAAGCTGTCTTGGCATTAGAGGGCAGCAAAGTCAGCGACGTTTTGTTGGTCCCGCGATAGAAATTTTCGCGGCGGTGCGGGACCATCGATCGGGTGTTAGAGTCGTAGACATATTTGATTTGATTTTGGGCGGCTTTTTTGGCTCGTCGCGCAAGACGCGTTCCATGCGGATCTTTCATTTGTTGGATCAAAAAATCCCACTCAAAATCGCCCAAAAGTTCCCTGCGATTCTTTCCTCCCTGGCAAGTGCCATTTCCGATGACTTTAATGAACAGATTCCGGCTTTTTAAGAGTTGGAATACGGGATCTTCAGTCAAGTAACTTTTGAGTTGTTGGACGTGAAATCGATGCGTCTTGGAGAACCTGAGAGCCAAAAGCCCAACGGCTGTCAGCGGAAAAAGGAAAGCCGCTAGCAAAAGGGCAATCGCCCTGGCAATTTTTGTCGTCCGCTTTTCCGGGATCGCGTATTTTCCATCTTTTTTTATGAGAATGATCTCACGGCCGAACCTAAGGGGTTTCAAGCAAAAGGAGGCGATTTTTTCGCATGCATCAGCTTGTGGCTGCGCTTTTGATTCCCGTTCGAATCTCAGGTAAAGGGGGGTAAGGATCATGATGTTATGCGGCTCTGCTTGATTTCACAGCGATCGGTTTTACCAAATTCTGAAAAACTTCGGTAGTTTTAAGAGTGGTATTTATATAGTGCAAAACGCTGTTTGGGTTTTGGAGATCTGTTTTATCTGAAAGCTTCCAAATGGAAGAGTTAGCCATCATTTGTTGAACAGTACTTAAGAAAACATCGAGGGGCGTCTCTGGGACGAATTGCAGGATAAGATGTCCGTCAGGGAACGAATGAGTGCGCAAAATGATCGTCCGGCGACGTTGGTCGACTTCAATGGCACAGCAGAAACGACAGCATACAGTCATATTTTGATTAGGCTGGTAAATGTTAAGCAAACCTGTCTTATTTTCATCGATACCTATTAGATCATTGGAAAGAATTTCATAAAATTCGGCAATTTGTGCCGGATTAAAATTTTTCTTATCAAAAGTAAACCACGAAATTCCCTTAAACATGAGTTTGTGATCATTGGGATCCATACGCTGAACAATAGTTTGAATATGAGATAGATTCGCAGCAACTTGCCTCGAATTATCTGTTGTTAGAATCCTCCACTTGCGCGGTTCCATCTCCAACTTATGTAAAATCTCTTCTGCATAAGCTTCAAAATTTATTTTTTGATGGGGTAAAAATTCCTTTTTATAATATTTGGCCGCACAGCGACTATAAATCGCTACATTCATCTTTTCGCGATTGATGTCGATAACGTCTATTAGCGACAAGGGTAGCGATTTAAGGGCACGCGGGATTTCCACATTGACATGAGGAGGCTGCTGAGTGATTAAAAGCATATATAAGTTTACCGTTAAATTTAAAATATTCTTAGACGAATAACCTAAGAGGTTTAAGGCAAATGCAAGCAATTTTTAAGTAGCGCGTTTGCTTCCCTTTCGAATCGTAAGTAATGGTGTTATTTGACATGCGAATAATATATCAATAAACCTTAATTTTGTCAATGTGAAGTCTAGACAGCTTCATGTCAACTTTCGGATATTTACAAGCTAGCTAGCCGAGGGTTTAACCGAGTTCAGTGAAGGAATGCTGGAAACTTTGAAGAAGCACCCTAATTTTAAAGAGACTCAGCTGTTGATTTAACAGTCTTTACTGGCCAATTTTCGGCCAGCTGCACGCATTCGAAGGATCAGGCTGAATCATAAATCGAGCGTTTTTTACACGCTCTGCTAGTAACGGTGCTTTTTCGATTTTTTCTCAGCGATGGTGATGTGAAAATCATGACCCTTAAGCTTGGGCGAGAGACCATATTTTTCTCTTAAACGCATGAGTTCTGGAGAGTCGACCTGCAGGACGAGATAGCGGCGATTCGTGGGCGGGACAAACGCCAGATGGGTGATTTTAAATGAAAACGTCTTTCCGATTTCAGCAATTCTACCCGTCTGATGACGCTCATCTTTATAAAAAATGCTGATATGCGCTCCTGGAGAAGCCGAACTTCGGAAATACGGGGGTTTCAAATACCCCACCTCAGACAATTTTGCAGAGAGCTGATTGATGTAGCCATCATCCACTTTTAAATAGACAAATCCCCCTGGTTGTTCTTTCAGGATTCCGGTTTGGGGAAGGTGCTCTCGCGCCCATTGAATGAGTTTTTCTGCTTCTCTGGGATCTATTTCTCGCCGATTTTCTTTGAAAATGCCGTCTGTGAATAACAGGTAAATCCCAATTAAAATCGGGATTAATGAATAGATAAATCTCATCGCCGCCTTCTGTTTTCTAAATCTCTTACCTAACCTGGAAGCCCATTTTCTTCCAACCTCAATGAAACCGGTAAACCCTCGACAAAACAAAAATACCATTATTTCAGGCTCGCCTTCTACATGATCCTCTAGCCAGGATTCTATCAGTGCTTGAGTGGAGCAATATTTACAGTTTAAACTGAAGAATGAGAAGCTCGAGAAACTTTTCGGCAAAATCGCATTGGGAAAAATTGGCATTTCGAGCCACGTTCGGTATAAATCCTGGCCTTGTTCCAACAAGGCCAGTTTTAATTCTAATTGCCTTTTGCCAGGCAGATCGGCCCATTTCCTACCCAGACCAACCTGAGCCAGTTTGCAACGATATCCCAAAAGCGGATGTTAGTTGCGGAAATGGCTGAAGGGAACGTGATAAAGAGCTTTCTTGCGCACAAAAGAAGCCAGGGTACACAGGTCAAATAAAACTCTACTCGGCCATGACTTCAGAAACCTTTGTCGACAGGCTCTTTCTTATGACTTGGGATCAAGAGCATCCCGGAATGTATCTCAGGATCTGCAAAGCAATGAAACCCTGTTTCCACCTGAACTGGTGCGCCAGAAGGCAGAACAGATCCAATATTTTGGACCAGCACAATCCCTCTACACGCATGCCTGGGACAGGGTCAAAGAAGAGTAATTACTTATTTAACTCGGATGCGAAGATACTGCGGCAGAAGCTAAACCCACTTTTAGAACTTGTATTTATCTCTGTTCGCCAGATCGTCAAAAAACTACTTAATTTCTTTCCGCGTTTGCATTTCCTGCAGGATCAGCTTTTCAATATGCTCAGGGGAATGTATGGCGGATCTTGCGGCTAATACTCCGATAGTCCCATCGTCTCGTTTATAAAAAGCTTTATAATCGGTCACGCAGAAACTGCCAGGCGGTTTATCAGCTAGTTTTTGTGCTGATTCAAGATCATCCGCCATGATTTGGCCAGAGGCTTCATAATACATCTTATAGGGTTCTAGGATAAAAACCTCCAAAGGAAACCCCATTTGCTTCTTAGAAGTCTGTAAGAGCCGCGGCCTGGTAAGCTCTCCATTAGGTAGTTTGAAGCGCACACAATACTTCCCTGGCCGTCTCTCTGAGGGAAAGATAGCGTAAGTTCCTGCCGGATGTGACTGAAGATGTTGCAGAGCTAATTGTGCCGTATCGAAAGCTTGGCCCTTCTGCTTCAAGTCAGAGAACACTTCTGGATCGCTTTTCTTATAGTCTCCTCTGAACCTTAATTGTTTCGGCAAGGGAAGTGTCAGGTTAGGGAACAGGCGGTGTAGATCCTGTGTCGTGAGGCAATTTTCCGGAATATCGCGATGCTGCAGCTCCCCATTGCCATCTAAGAATAGGACTGTCCGAGAGATCGTCTGATCACTATTTTTTTGCTCATCAATCATGTAGGAGCCTGGAAACCCCATTTCTAAGTAGTTTTTCGCGAACTTTGTTGGTAATAACGGGATTTTGCTCAGCGGAATAGGATGCTGCCGGAGGAAATCCTGGACAAACTGGGCCATCTGTCCAATCTTCTGAGGGATGACCGTCTCTGGAAATGCCGCTGCGTCACGATATTGTTGCGCCGTTGTTTTTAATCCCAATTTAACGCTAATCGCAAGAATCATGGAGTAATAATCCTCCAAGCTCATGTCTACCTGTCCACTGCGCAATGCTGGTTCTAAAGAAAGAAAAAATTCCAGCTGCTGTTGGCGACGATCGATCTCCCAATCTTTAAAAAGCGCGTTAGCAGGTTCTAAAAGATGCTCAAATGCTTCCTGAGCAGTCATCCCATCTTTTTCGGCGCGCTCCATCATTTTAAACAGCTCGCCGGCATGAAATCCCCCTTTGCAATTCGCCCAGGAACAGTTACCCACCTTCAGTTCGCTTTTCTCGACATTGCCAATCAGCTCAAGATCCAGCACATTTTTCAGGCTATCTGTCTCGTTTCCTTCCAAAAACTGTGTCCTTTCATTAATGATCTCTTCCTTGGTGATCTGGTCGTTAGGTTTATTCAGTTTGGCGGCCAGGTTTTGCTTATTCTCTAGGGAATCGATATAGGTATCCATCATTTTTGCCAGTATCTCCTGCGTGACCTCACCTTTGATGCGATAGACGTTCATCCCGACTTGGGAATTTCCCCTGTTTGTATAAGCCAAGAAGTTTTCGCCAGCCCCATTTTTGTAGAGCGTCACCTCCACAACATGCCTTGGCCATCCCGAATTAAAAGTGACCAGCTCCCCTGCTTGATAGTCGCGGAGAGCGTCTGCGGCAGGGTTGGCTACTCCTGAGTAGTCTACGCTCTTTTCCAGAGACGACACGATCGCCCTTTGATCCTCTGGACTCAATGCTTTGGGCTTTTTTAAGGCAAAATAGGTCGCAACGCTCGCCGCCAGATTGGCATGCATCAATTCGGGCATGTTGCCTTCAAGCTTACAATGTTGATCCCCTATCGTAATATGGCCATCCAACCCCCATTCATGCGCAAATGCGGCTGCGATCCCCATCATGAGGTGATTAGTCCTCTGTCGGTTTTCATCTGTTTTTGGGAGCATGTTCCATAGTTTTTTTAAGTCAACTTCAGAGAAGCCAAATAGCTTTACCCTTTCGACAAAGTAGGATCGTTCTGTAAAGGAAGGCATATGGTGATGAACCATGATTTTTTCGAAAAGTTGACCCAAATTTTGTATCCAAAATTGATCGCCAAATGTAAGGGGGGGCATTTGCGCGTTGAAAGTTTTAGGACTAACCACTTCTTCTGTCTTGGGCAGTTTTTCTTGCGCGACCTGATCAACTTTTTCCTCTTCCTTTTTGCCTTCAGCAGAAGATTCTTGGGGCTTTCCTTTAGTTAAAGTTTGTGGAGTAAATGAAGAAGAAATTGAACTGGAATTTTCTGGAGAATTTGTTATGCCAGACATAAATTACCTCTATTTAGAATTATATCATTAATTTTTAAAAAGATACAATTATGTATATACAGTGTTAATTATAAGGCGATGATGACAAGGAAAATGATGCGGCTGAAAAGGGCATAAGTGGCTGATGAGACCGAGATTTTTTCAATCGTAAGGGAAGCCCAGCAGGCGGCGGCGCAGCTGGTGAAGGAACGCATGAAGGAAAAGAGGCCCCTGATGGGCTGGGAAGTCGATCAGGCGGCCCGTGAAGTCCTTCAGAGGGCAGGCGATCATGGTCCTGGCACCCACATGGACAACTATAAATTCTAACAGGCGCTTATTTTGTCGATGATCTGTTGACAATTGATCCAGGGGTTGTCAGACGTGGGTGGGATCCCCCGTATTTTTTGTTTTTCAAGGATGATGGGAAGGAATACCTTTTGATAGTGCGGGGTTTTCATTTTGATCCCTAAGGCAAAGAAGGAGAGACAAAGCAAATTGGCACCTTTCAACCAGGCTCTGATTCCCTCTGCACATTCGCCACCTTCTTCTAACTGACGGGTAATCATGTAAAAAAACAGGAAAGTTATCCATATCTTTTCAGTCGATGGAGGATCGCACCAGCAATATAATTTACGATATTCACAAGCCTTCGATTCAAATTTTTTCAATTTGCCATAGGTATAGGTCCAATCGACTACCGAATTCTTATAGAGACTTTTTAAAAAATCAAAGACAAAGCAGGCATTTTGCTGCATATTGGACAAGGCATCCTGAAATAATGGGGTGGCCGATTTGTCGCTGGCAGAATCAGCGAACATCTTACGCATCCATTCTCTTCGTGCAGTGACATTATCTACATCCCTCTCTAACTCTTCGCGTGACAGGATCTTAGGGACGGGCTGACTGACTGCTTTTTGAGGGATAACCAGCAGAGCCAAGGAAGCAATTAACCGATCGCGCTCAGCCGCAGGCAGTTCTTTGACAATCTGAAGAACTTTCTCTGCGGTCCAATAGGGGGAAGACGTCGGTGGAAATTGAGGACTCACACCCACAGTATTTAAATAAGAGGTTGAATGGATTCTAACTGGATGGGAAAGATCTTCGGGCATCCCATAGTGTCTAAATACAGAGGATAATGAGGCTGTTCTTTGTGGAATCATCAATTGTGCCTGGGTTCTTATTAAGATAATCGGATATGATGGAATTAAAATCATGCGTAGATTTTACGTAAAGATCACCGAGTGACTTTCCTTGTCTGCCGAAACGTCTATCGCCTTTGCCGTCGTTTTGCCGCCAGCCCTTTTGATCGCCTTCGCATTGAGGTCAAATTGATTCAGGTCGACGACGCTTATCGCCGTGACTGTCAATAAATAGGCTGCTTTCGCAAGGAACGCAAATTAACTAACTTCTTGCACGTTGGTTATTTGGCTTCGTTGCGTCCTAGGGCAAAAGAGGCCAAAGATGATGGGTCGGACATTAATTGACTGCCTCTTCAAGCTGGCGTGTGAGCTGATGGTCGGTCTATCGGAAGGGTTCGTTCTGAAGTCATCGATAAAAATTGATTCTCAAAGCACACAGGAAATGTTTCGGAAGCATTGGAGAATGTGGAGAGGTTAGATAAGCCGATTATAACTAGGTTAGGAACTCAAACTTACTTCAGGATCATGATGAGGGATTCTCATCTAACCAAATATATATTATTGAAAAATTATTGGATCAATTGTTAGAACTAGGCAGGACAGACGAACACCTATGTTTAAGGAGACCGACAAGCTTCGATCTAATTCCATAACATATGTTAGGCTTTAGCATTTGCCCCAGGAAGCCTTTTAGGGGCTCAACCTCCCAAAATGCCTGTCAAAGAAAAGAACCGCGAGGTAGACATTGGATTGCAAAGTAGCGAAATTCTAAAACATACCGTGCGCAATAAAAAGCAATGTAAAAGGAAATAAAATGGATCTTATGGGAGAAACAGCCTTAATGAGTATTCCTAAGTTGAGTTTCCATGTTTGACTTTTTTTTACTTGTAGAAAACAGCCTCACAGCAGTGCCAGACATAGTTAATGAATCTGTTGTAGAGGCAAAGCAGGACTCTACCTGGCATATCCCCTTATGCGCCGTTGCGGATTCGCATCTTCAAGCAATGGGTCCTGACGATCTAGACAAGGATTGGAAACTGCAAGAATTCTTTGAGACCATCATTGTCATCAATTTGCCGCATGCAGAGGAGAGGCTCGCTCGCT
>JAJFUZ010000300.1 GCA_021372155.1 Parachlamydia sp.
TCGTTGATGTACTTAGTGATTGGATTCACGGTAAGTTCCCTTTATGGAGATCCGATGCCTCTAAAATCCGGGAGCGGATCAAATTACAAGAAGACATTGTCAATAATGAATTCCTTCCGATGCTAGAGAAAAATTTTTCGCGATGGAAATACAGTGGATATCTTATGTGCGCACGATCGGTTGACTTGAAGCGGCTTGGTGGAACGTTTAAATTTAGACCCGAAGATTTGCAAAGAGTTCATGCCATTATATTGTTTTATGAAAAATTAAAACCGCAAGAGAATGTATGATGAGTTGTTTGGTAAATGATTCGAGTGGAAATAAACTTATATTAAATCGAGAAAATGAAGAAAATTTCTTTTTAACTGAACTTTGTCCATTTGAGGGAACTGGTTTCTCGAGATGCTCGCCTCCAGGTGTAGTGAATTTCTTTAAGGTTGGCTTGAAATGCCACCTAAAAGAAATTCACTACACCTGGAGGCGAGCAGACGAGAAAACGGCCCCGACAAATGGACAAAGTTCAGTTTAATTGTTTGTGGAAATACAGTGCTGAAAATTCAAGAAGTGATAGCTGACTTCCCATATAAAGCGCTTCCCGTTTCTACCGTGCTGTCAGCCTTAAAAGGAATGCATGTTCGAGTCGTTTGCCTAAGCGATGGTAGCTATAAGCTCTATTTACAGACGTGTCTTTTAGGTGGCATGTACGCGGGTAGGCTTCCAAGCGTAGATGAACATAGCGCCGAACAGATAGGGATTTTTGATGAAAATGTTTCCGATAAACAGGTGTCGGCGAGACTCGCAGCTATAATGCCCCGCAATACGTTTTCCTCAATCACCGTATATACTACGGAATATCAATTTATAGGGCTTAGCGAAGAGCGGCCGTCGCGAATAATTGTTTTAACGCCGATAGCATGGGAGTGGTTCGTAAATGTATTGCGAACGGTTGTCTGGGCAAAAGGCGATACGTCCTCTGGAAATCAGGTTGTCAGTGCGATTTTGGGATCTGAGGATGAGGAAGATATCAAAGCTTTGGAAGAAACTTTTCATTCTAATCAAAATGTTGTTGTTGCGTTTTTATTAGAGCGACACCGGGGATATAGAAGATTTAATGTCGACTTGCAAAACTCTCCCACCACCGCATGTGTGGCAAAGGGTAGAGAAAATGTGGTGGTAGTCGGAAACAAAATCGCCGATGGTGCTGTAGCAGTCGGCAACAAAATTGCCGAAAACGCGGTGGCGGTTAAAAACAACTATTGCGTCATTCTTTGATAGGATTTATATGATTTCATCTGAAAGTACACAGGTTGTTTATCGTGCTAGAGACGGTCAATCTGATCGCTTCAACTGTTTAGGCATTTCTTCAAATACTTTGTCAAAAACTTATTACGTAGCTTTGGCTAGTATCTTGGCCGTCAGTGCATGTATGGAACTGGGGTTACTGCCCTCTTCTCCCGCGGTTATGATAGGTCTCCTAGCGATGACCCCGATTATTGCGTATGCTATTGGGCGGCTGGATCAATGCGTTGAGCCTCTGCCTGAGCAATCGAGAGCTCTTATCGGTTCCAACGTGCAAAATAGTCTTGCACAGGCGTCGGAGAGAGCCACGGATGATGTACTCGCAGCAGAGGGTCGCGTTTCGAAATTGCGCCAGGAGGGACAGTCGGAAGAAGCGCAAGCTCTCTGGGAACAATCGCAAGTCGCAGATCAACGAGCCCGAGAACTCAATAACAGGAGTTCGCATTTGACCCGTTATGATCTTCTCGAGATGAGGAGGATTTTTCAGCCTCCTGTCAATGAATATCATACGGAACCTGATGGAACTCGCTATTATGAGCCTGACTCAAGCAAAATCAACGCATTTATAGCAGGGCAACTAACTTGTGGGGGATATGCGGGATATGAAATGGCCTCAAAAGAAAAAGCGATGAATCCCAATACGCGAGAAGAGAGCCTCTGCGATTGCTTTTATTTTAAAAAGCAAGCAGATCAAGTTCTGCATGAGCAAGGGATATTTTCTTTCATGGATTTATTGAGCGAGAAGGTCCATAAACTATGTCCTTTTTTATGGAGTTCTAATGTCTCTTGCATGCAACAGCGGATCAGAATGCAAGGAGAAATAGCTAACGACAAATTTCTTCCGATGCTGCGGCAAAATCTTGCTCAATGGAAATACAGCGACTATCTCATATGCACACGGCCGATCGATTTGCAGCAGCTCGGGGGAACGTGTAAATTTAGACCCACAGACTTGCTGCGGGCTCAGGCCATTATACTGTTTTACCAAAAAGTAAAAGAATAAAAAACAGAGGGAATTGCTAAAGAAATAATCTCTCAGTTCGACATGGATCGAAATAATGCACCCGCAAAGCGGAAAGCTTGGTGAATCCAGAGCGCGCCAAAATCCAAACGCTTTTTTTCTTCACAGCTTCTTGGATAATATTTTATCTATGAACTGAGTTACACATGTTGATTTCAACATAGCTCCTTCGCGGTCAAAAGAACTTCCTGCAAAATGCAAAAGACGCTTCTCTAGATGAAACTCAAAATGCTGTTTAGAAAGATTGTTAATCAACCATTTTTCATCCCGAGTAAAGCCATAGTATGCCGTTAGGAGATACAAACGACTCGTATTAGAATGACCTAAATATTTTTTAATCTTCCGCTTCGGGTTGTTTTTGATATAATGATACGTATGTGATCCAGAATCATGTAATGTCCCATTAATAATGTCCGTGTGAAATTTCAGCTCGCGCGGATTCGGGAGCTTTTTTGGATCAAAAGCTGTGAACACCACCCATAGATAATGTTCTATTCTAGATTTCTGAATTCCTACAATGTCTCGGTTATGGAGTAATTTTCGTATACTCAATGGACGTATAAAAAAAGCATCGCCATCCATCACAACCACGATATCGTCGTGATTATAGCCATAATTATCTAAAGCATACTGAATTACATGGCAATGCCGGATGCTAGGAGCTTCACTAATTTCTTTGATTGAAGAACCTTTAGCGACAGGAATAGAAGAAATCTCACTCACATCCAAAAGATATTTTACATAAACATTTAATGGGTCAGTCAAATGCCAATGAGGTTCAAATCGAATGCATTTAATATTGTACTTCTCACACATTCTTTGAATGGCTTTTTCATGTTCGCAATTTCTGGCATCATTGAATACGATTAGTTCAAAGTCTTCCACCAAGAATGCTTTTAACGTCTTGCACTGCATTTCTATAAACTCTGGCTTATTATAATGAAACGTAAGTATGCGCATCATATTATTTAATCTGCTCTTTTAAACGCTCTGCAAACAGCTCTTCTGAATGAAACGATCGATATTCCCCTCGCATGCAAAACAGTTTTTTAGCAATATTTGGATTTCGCGCGAGCATAATGAGATTTTGCCAAAATTGAGGATCTTCCCAATCCACAATTAAATCCTGTAGATCATACCGCCTTAATTCATATGCCAGCCAAGAACCCTCGCGAACGACCGGCAGCTTACCCGCGATAATTCCCTCCACAAAAACACCCGATGTCGAATATCGATATACGATGGGATCATATGGCAGCAATACGATATCGCAGCTCAGCAACTCCCGCCAATAGCATTCATGGCTTAAAACAGGAGACAGTGAAACGATCGCAATCGTCGACGAAGTTAAAGCAGCCGATTGAGATGCGACCATTTCAATCGTTGTTGATTGAGGTACAGCGAGCGTTAACACTCTGCGGATAAAGTCCCATCCTTTTGGAGGCCGCGGAGGCCCAGGCCAATAACAGCGCAAGGAATTCGGGGCGCGCACACTGGGATTTATAGCGGGAATTTTCGTATGAGGAAGGGGAAGCAAAACAACTGATGTGCGTAGTCTCGCTTCAAATGATTTCTTAAGCAGTTCACTATCGGTAAAAAGCCTCAAGCGATGCTTTAGAAGAATACGCAACAGAAAAAAAACCAGTCGATGGCCTTTCCCTTTAAAAGTCAAAAAATCAAATCCATAGCGCGAAATTAACCACAGTTCATCAGACGGTTGTCTCATAAACAAAAAAGCAATCCACAGATGAACTAGATCTAACAAAGAAAACGTATCGCAAAAAAATATCCTACGCTCAGCTTCACGCTTATATTTTAACAGGAGCTTGCGATATTGTGTTCCGTGCCATCTATGCTTTTTCCCAAAAACAGGAATCCAATGAGATGGGCAATTGTCCAACTTAGCATTGGCATGCATAAAAACCTGAAACGATTCGACGTGCGAAGTCACTGATCGCTCTATACAGGATTGATAAATGGCATAATGTCCCGCTTCGCTGAGCAAATCGGGCGCCAAAGAGAAAAAATGTGTTTTTTTCATCAAATCAAATAGTCACTTACTTTGGATTAATCGGAAAATAAAACTCTATTCCTTTCTCAATCAAAGCCTGATTATTTCTGAGGATCTCGTCTCTAAAATTCCAAGCTAAAACATAGTAAAGATCAGGAGGCGCTAACAACTCATCTTCCATGACAATTTCAATATGGCTGCCGGGACTGTAAAGCCCTTTTCGCAACGGGTTCTTTTCAACAAGGCAATCGAGCAGTTCCCTATTGATTCCAAATGTATTAAGAAGCGTATTACCCTTGACGGGGGCCCCCATGCCGTAAATTTTTTTACCCTGTTTTTTAACCGTGTGAAGATAGGCGAGGTTTTGTTTCTTGAGCTCTTGAACTTGGTCGGACAATCGACGATACGCCGCGAGTTCATTACAGCGAGATTCTCTTTCTTGTTTACGCAAGCCTTGCAACCGATCCGTTGGCGCTTTTGTTTGCGCATGAGTGGCATACCCGATAATAGAACCACCGTGAATGGGCGACAGATACGCGTCAAATAAACTCAAGCCATGGCGCTGCAATAATGTTTCAAGCGTCTGCAGAGTGTAGTAAAGCAAATGCTCGTGATAGATCTGGTCGAACGCGACATTTTCCATGATCTTCTTCATATAGAGAAACTGCACGACAAACACGCCGTCTACTACGAGAAGTTTTTTAATCGCAGCGGCAACAGAATGCAATTCCTCGAGGTGAAAAAACACGCCAGAAGCGTTAATCACGTCAAAAGGTGTTTGAATGGTCTCTGCGGTGGAGAGATTAAAAAAGACATTCAACGTAGGAATATTGCGCTCGTTGGCGATCTTCGCCGTACACGTTGACGATTCCACGCCGAGCACTTCATAGCCCATCTTCTGATAATATAAGAGCTGAGAGCCATCGTTTGATCCTATATCTAACACACGCTTATGCGTTCGGTCGGCAAAAAAACGCCGATCAACCTCTTCAGCTGTGCGCTGAAAATGCTGGCACAGCGATCGGGTAATGCCCGACAGATATGTATGATTGGAAAACATCACCTCTTTGGCGACGGTAAAATCAAGCTGCGCGGTTTGGCACTTTGTGCAATAGATAACCCGCAATGGATAACGCATTTCCGC
>JAJFUZ010000402.1 GCA_021372155.1 Parachlamydia sp.
GCTGATTCCTTCGACCTTCGGAGCCATAGAGGCGACGGGGATTTTGTCTTTCAGCATCTCCAGATACTTGTTGATCTGTGTTTTGGAATCGACATACTTTCCCTGGAAGCCTCTTTTCAGCATCGCATAATAGACCTGATAGACAATGTTGGGAGTGTTCGGGTCATCAAGGATTTCGTCGATGCTTTTGAAAAATACTTCGCCAGCTGTGTAGGCGGCATAAAAATCCTTCTGAAGAGGCACCCAGCGCACTTTGGAGGCATTGTAGTGGTAGCTTTGCATTTTCTCATCGACAGCAGCCACAATAGCAAACATAATGAGGGAGGTATGGTGTTTATCCAGCTGCTTTTCTAACCCTGCCCGCATGTTCTCCAGAAGGCCGACCATGGTTTTTCTTGTGGCGTCTATGACCTCAGGGCTATCTGGGTTTTGCTCAAAATTAGCCCTCTCTTTGTCCAGTTCATCAAGATAAAAAGAAATCTCTTGCCAGTATTGATAATTCATTTCTTGACCCTCGTTTAAAAATTAAAGGCTTTTTGTGTTGTGGAAAATGGACTTTGGTTTCAACTTCAAAATTTGCCAGCCAGCAGTTGAGAAGCTCATGCAGGTATTTAAAAAACAGCACGACCAGCTCTGACTTCACTCCTACAAGCTCATTGAGGAAAAATTCGTATTCCAAAAGCGTGCTGACATGCTTGTGGTTGCTTTTTTTGTTGATCTTCAATTCCTTGACGCAGTCTGGAATAACATCAAAATAACTTCGATCGAGAGTTTTCATCGCATTCATCATGAAAAAGATCTCATTCAGGCTCAAGTTATTCTGATTTTTGAGCGACAGAACCCGGATCAGAAAGTTGGGATCGTCTTCCAGAGTATTCTCGTAGCGATGGATCGCTCCCAACAGGCGAACGGATAGTCCGAAAGTTTCCGCTTCGGTAAACTGAAGCTGAAGCTCATCGTTGACATAGTTGGAGAACCAGGGCTGCGTCCAGAGGGCCGATACGCTGATGATTTTGGGATCCTTGAACGCATCTGGGATCAGGATAGAAAGACGTTTATCAAAATAGTCCACATCGTAGGTGCCTCCACCGATCGCCAGGATTCCCGGTAACAGCGGACGGGTACCCTGCGACAGGATCTCTAAAACATTGGAGATTGTGTGAAGTTCATATTTGTGTGTAGGCTCTGGATAAAGCACGGGATGGCTGTCTTTGGTCCCATCATGGACGATGGGGTCCGCATCTGCCTGCTTTAAGTTGACGATCGGTGTGACGAAAGGCAAAAAGGATTCACGAGTCAATCTGAGGGACTCTGGCCATTTGTTGCTGAAGTCAAAGCAAAAAGTGACGTTCTGCCAGCGCCTGCCTGCAGGAGGAATCTCCAGATTGACAAACAGCTCCTGCTGCGGAAAATGAAGAAGGGATCGGATCTGTTCCACAACATGATTGAAGACCTTTCTGTCCTCCGCCAGATTGCCAAAAGAGATGGCGCAATCTTCTCCCTCCTCTTCTCTGGTTTCGGGGATATCGTAAAACACTCGCACCCTTTCCAGAGAATACTGCATGGCAAAAGAGACGCAAAGAGAAGAAACAAAGCTGTTCAGGTGGTTAATGTACAGCCGCAGCGAGCCCATTTCATCTGTGCAAATATGGGGCGAGGAAAATTCCAGAAGGCAGCGCCAACCTGAATCGGCGCGGCGTTCAAAATCAAACCTCTTCATGAAGAGGGGAAAAACGGTGATGGGATCGAGCGTCTGGAACGTTGCTTTCAGATCGTTGATGGTTTTAAAAACCATTTCAGTTCCTGCTGGAAAGGATACTTTTTCCAGATAGCGGATAGAGGGCTTGAGCTGCAGCATGGCAAACGCCGGGAGAGGATTTACCAGAAAAGGGAAATATTGACGGAAAAGGCATTGATGGATTTTGACGATGGTGCGCGTCCCTTGCAGGCGTGTTCTGGCGCTGAAAAAAGCCAGTGATTCGATCAGACGCTTTGTGTAGGGATCCTCAGTTTCAAGCGGAGTATCGCCATACAGAGCTGCATGTGAATCACGGAACTTTTCAAGCTGCTGCAGTTCCTCAAGATATGCCTGGTAGATTTTTGTATCGCTGCTAATTTGAAACGCCCCATGTAGTTTCCCTATGGAAATTTGCCGAGCGGCGACTTTAAAGTAAAGAAAAATGATACACAAAGG
>JAJFUZ010000354.1 GCA_021372155.1 Parachlamydia sp.
TGACCTGGAAATGCTCGATCCCAGGCTGAAAGATTCCACTTTTACCGCTCTTTGCGATTGCCTCAATCCCCTCACCGGATCAACCGGAGCAGCCTTGACTTATGCTCCTCAAAAGGGCGCCTCGCCAGCCCTCGTGCAGGAGCTGGAACTAGCCATGGAACAATTTGCCCGAATCGTCAAACAGGATTTGGGAAAAGATATCGCCTCTCTAGAAGGAAGCGGCGCTGCCGGAGGATTGGCCGCGGGACTGGCGGTTTTAGGAGCAAATCTGGAACCTGGTATCGACATGATCCTCAAATTGATCCACTTCGAGGAAGCAATAATAAAAGCCAGTCTGGTCATCACTGGTGAAGGGCGTATGGATCGCCAAACAAGCTTTAACAAGGCTCCTTTAGGAGTCGCCAAAGCGGCCAAGAGAGCCCATGTCCCTGTTCTTGCCATCGTGGGAAGCCTGGGAGAGGGGTATGAAGAGGTGCACAAATGGGGCATCGACGCCATCATCCCGCTGTCATTTACCCCCTTCTCTCATTCACAGGCTAGCCTCGATATAATCGCCAGAGCAACAGAAGAAGCGCTCCGCTGCGTATTAATTTAGATAGTATATGACACAGAGTAAAATTTCTTTTTCTAATATCCCTGTCACCCTTATGCTGCGGAAAAATGGATGGAAATCGATGACACGTGCAATTTTTCTTGCAATGATGTTGTTTAACCTCTCTGCTCGTTCGGAAGAGCCTGCAATCAAAGAGATCGACAACGAACTTCAGTCTTTGGATGTGAGGCTGCAGGCACTGCGCAAAGAGGAATTTAACGACGAAATGGAGAGCCAGGAGTTTATGCGCGATGACTGGGCCGCTTTTGCCAATAAACTCACTGAGGCTGAAAAAGAGGAGAGGGAACAAGACCAGATCATGAAGCGCATGGCAGAACTTCAGGCCAAAAAAGTGGAGCTTTTGCAGCAAAAACCATGAAACTTCCCAGCCTCTACAGCCAGTCGCTAGCTCTGCTCACAGACCTCTACCAGCTCACCATGTCTTACGGCTATTGGAAAACGGGCCTCGATAAAAAAGAGGCGGTTTTCCATCTCTTTTTTCGCCGCCATCCTTTTCACGGAGGCTTTACCATCGCGGCGGGATTGGAGTGGGCCATCCAGTATCTGGAGCATTTCAAATTCGACTCCAGCGATATCGGCTATCTGGCGACATTGAAGAATGCAAGCGGCGGTGCCCTTTTCGAATCAGCTTTTCTCGACTATCTGCTCAAGATGCGCTTCTCCTGCGACATCGACGCTGTCCCTGAAGGCACTGTCGTTTTTCCTTATGAACCCATGGTCCGCGTGCAAGGCCCTCTCATCCAGTGCCAGATCCTCGAAAGCCCACTTCTGAACCTCATCAACTTCTCTTCGCTCATCACCACCAAAGCTGCGCGCATCTGCATGGCAGCCAAAGGGGATGCCGTGATCGAATTCGGCTTAAGGCGCGCCCAAGGTATAGATGGTTCACTTACAGCTAGCCGGGCCGCCTATATTGGCGGCTGCGACTCCACGTCGAGCATCCTGGCAGGCAAGCTCCTTGGCATTCCAGTCAAAGGCACGCACTCCCACAGCTGGACGATGGTTTTCGATGAAGAGATCGAAGCCTTTCAGACCTATGCGAAGTGCCTGCCGGATAACTGCGTCTTTCTCGTGGATACCTACGATACCTTGGAGGGTGTCAAAAAGGCCATCGAAGTGGGCAAGTGGCTCCGCGAAAGAGGAAAAAGACTGATCGGGATCCGCCTCGACTCCGGCGACCTCGCCTATCTCAGCATCAAATCGCGCCAGCTTCTCGACGAGGCAGGATTTTCCGACGCTATCATTCTTGCCAGCAACGAACTCGATGAAACCGTCATCAGCGAGCTGAAGCGTCAAGGGGCCCAGATCACAGTATGGGGGGTGGGTACAAACCTGGTGACGGCTAAAGACCATCCTGCTCTGGATGGGGTCTACAAGCTCTCGGCCCTGCGCGATCCGGGCGGCGAATGGAAAAACCGAATCAAACTTTCAGAACAGATGATCAAAACTTCCAATCCGGGCATCATGCAGGTCAGGCGCTTTTACAACAGAGATGAAAATATCGCTGACGCTATCTACAGCACCACTCTTCCCATCCATGGCGACTGCACCCTGGTCGATCCCCTAGATCCCACTCGGCAGAAAATTCTGAAAAAGGGGGTTGCCTACCGCGACCTTCTGGAACCCATTTTCCGAGGTGGACAACTCATCTATTCCAATCCATCCCTGCCTGACATCCGCGCCAAAGTCGTGAAGGAATTGGCCCATTTTCAAGCCGGAATCAAGCGTTTCCTCAATCCGCATCAGTATATTGTTGGAATGGAAAAGGGTCTGTATGATCTGAAAGTGGAGCTGATCAAAAACATCCGCAACCGCGCCGCTATCGTCATGCCGGAAGAATAAAGGAGTGCCATGAGAGCCTTGCTGTTAGTCGATATCCAGAATGATTTTATGCCCGGAGGAGCTCTGGGAGTAAAAGAGGGCGACCAGATCATCCCTTTAATTAATGATCTGCTTAAAAAAAAGTTCGACGCGATCGTCGCCTCCAAAGACTGGCATCCCAGGGATCATGTCAGCTTCGCCAGCCGCCACCACACAAAACCAGGAGAGGTCATCGAGCTACCCGGAGGCATGCAGCAAATCCTATGGCCCGACCACTGTGTTCAGGATACAAAAGGAGCCGAATTTGCCCCAGGATGGGATACAGGCAAAGTGCAAAAAGTCTTCTTCAAGGGCGTTGACCGTGAGATCGACAGCTACAGCGCTTTTTTTGACAATGGCCATCTCAGGGACACGGGACTTGGAAAATACTTGAAAGATCTGGGAATAGATGAAATCTATATCGCGGGCTTGACCACAGAATACTGCGTCAACTATTCCGTCCACGATGCTGCTAAACACGGTTTTAAAACAGTTGTTATCCTGGATGCCTGCCGCGGAGTCAATCTCCAGGAAGGTGACGCGGCAAAAGCTGTCGAAAAGATGCGCTCTCTGGGAACGGAATTCGTCAATACGCGGGATATTTAGTTACTTTCTCTCCACTATTTCTACGCGATGGCGCGACCTGAAGAGGTAAAAGGCCAGCGCACCAAAGAAAAAGAAACCCACGTAGCTGAACCACTCAGGAATCATAAATGTGCCAATCGTCACTGGAAAAGGACAAAATAGGCGCGCGAGATGCACCAAGGCCATCAGGCTGAAGAGGATCCCCGCCAGATTAATTGCTCCGTTGCCCACGATCATTCTCCCTGTTGAATGTCTATAATCCACAAACTAGTGATCAAGGGAATGTTTGGCAATATTTTTATTTCCCAAAAGTGAACCAGTATCTGACCAAGCGGTCTTTCAAAAGAACAAGTTCTGGCACAGTCAGCCGATCCAGAGCCTCCTTCAGCGTCAGGCCATTGAAGCGCACCTGCGCCAGCCTTTTTGACCTGGGATCATCGTCAGACATAAGCGGCTCATCCTTAAAGCAGCGATGTTTCCAATAGCTCACCACATAACAGCGCAGGCTATAGACTCCCTGCTTGCTCAATCCATTTAATACCTCTTTCATCCCGGTCCCCCCCAATTCTAGCGTCTCGAAAGCTCTTGCCGCCTGCGCAGCAGCAGCATTCAGATCTGTTTCAGGCTTTGCTTTGACGCCTTCCAATTCCCGGCTGATATCCACCTGCTGACTGAAGTCTTCATTAATGACTGCTTTTCTTTCAGGACTGGGAGTTCTTGCCGCCGTAATCACGGGACTCGGTGTTCTCGTTACTTCCGTTTCAGGACTGGGAGTTCTTGCCGCTGTAATCACAGGACTCGAGGTTGTCGTTACTGCAGTTTCAGGACTGGAAGATCTCGTCTCTGTTGTCTTCTCAGGAGGCACAATTTTAATGCCTATCTGAGCAAGCCTTATGTCTATCTGTGCAAGACACCCATGCATCTCCTCTTCCAGAGTGAGATCCATATGCTCCGCGGCCTGTTTGATTGTCTCTTGCTTGGTGGGCTCTTCTGTCCCTCTTTCTTCATATGTCATCACTAAATTCTGCAATCCCGCCTTCGAAGCAACAAATTGCTGACGTAGCTTCTCGATCTGTGTTTTGAGTTTCAAAAGATCAATGTGGCTTAAGTGAGACTCAGGCATCTCGATAGCTTCTCTGGTCATCAAAAGCGAAGCAAGGATCTCATCTTCAATGCTTCGAATCGCACGCCTGGTCGATTGATAATCTTCTTTATAGTAGCTGCGGCTGACCGCCTGCGCGCTTTTGGATACTGCCTTCAGCATCCTCCCGACAAACGTCGATTCCTGAGGTTTCAATCGTTCAATTAAACCCACAACCGATCCGGCCGAAGGGGCGACCCCGCCCTGAACATCGCGGTAAACCTTGACATCTCTTGGCAATCCCTCGATTGTCTTTAGAATTCCAATGGATTGCTCTAGACTGTTTTTCAATCCTTCAAAGCGAATCTCTTTTGCTACCATCTCAAAATCTTCAGACAAACGGAATCCAGATAATTCAGAAGAACCATCCATAAAAACAACCTTTATTACAAATTTAATTATATTATAAATTTAAATTGGAATAAAACAAATAAAAGAAGAAATCGGGATGGCGGGATTTGAACCCACGACCTCTTGGTCCCGAACCAAGCGCGCTAGCCAAACTGCGCTACACCCCGATTAAGAAGAAGCTCATCTTACAACATACCAAAATTATTTCAAAATCTTTTGAGTTGCAGATAATGATTCTATTGAGTTACAGTCGGCTTAAAACTTTTTTCAACCATTAAGATTAAATTGAAAAGGAGCATCTATGCAACTTAGAAACCTTAGCCCAGAAAGACTGCACGCCAACGTCATGAATGACGTGAACAAACTTGCCAATACCCCAGGTCCTTCCAAATTTTCTTCCAGACTCAAGCTCGCAGGAACCAACCTCGCCGCCATCGGTACAGGTACAGCCGACGCCCTCTGGCAGCTCGGCAAACTCTGCTTCGTCCAGCCGCTCGGCATGATTCTCAAAGGTGGCATCGGCATCGTCCGAATCGTCACATGGAGCAACTTCGCTCAAAAGACAATGGATGAGCTTCCCACAGCCTGCTCCATGAAGACAACAGCGAAGAAAGTGGCAATCCTCACCGGCGCCGAACTCACTTCCCTCATCGCAGCCGTTGGCAGCCTCGTCTCCAATAAAGCCGCAAAATGGAACGCCAATTACCAGGCCAACCAAGAAGTTTACAAAAAGCTACCCATCGTTCCAGCTCAAGTCCCACACAAACCTGACGCCGTTATCCAACAGCCAGCAGCTCCAAAACAAAACAAAGATGAAAACAGGAATGGGCAGCAAGGTGGTTCTCCCCAGCAGAATCAACAGCAGGCTGGCAATAATAACCAGCAGCAGCAACCAGCACCCGCTGTAGTTGTTCAAGTTCCTGCTCCAGTAGTCGTTGTTCCTCCAGCCGCAGCCGCACAAGCTCCCGTTGTAGCCGCACAGGGTCAAGCCGCGCAACCAGCTGCCGCAGCACAAGTCGCCATAGCCGTACAAGCTCCCGTTGTAGCTGCACAAGTTCCAGCCATAGCCGTACAAGCTCCCGTTGTAGCTGCACAAGTTCCAGCCTTAGTCGCACAAGCTCCCGTTGTAGCCGTACAAGCTCCCGTTGTAGCTGCACAAGTTCCAGCCGTAGTCGCACAAGCTCCCGTTGTAGCCGCACAAGCTCCCGTTGTAGCCGTACAAGCTCCCGTTGTAGCTGCACAAGTTCCAGC
>JAJFUZ010000043.1 GCA_021372155.1 Parachlamydia sp.
CCTCAAAGCATAACAACTTACCGATAATTAACTATTAGAAAATAATTAATTTTCATTAAAGAAAATAGGTTATCAACAAAATACTTACGATTGATTTAATTCAAAAACAGTAAGACAATCTTTGGAGGTACAGTTTAATAAACGTTTTTGCTGTTATTTTTGCGTCAAAGCCCCGGGGTTAAACGATCGTAAGTGGGTCCATATTGATTTAATATTGACCCACTTACGATCATTTAACCGCGGGAGCTTTCACGCTATAAATAACCACAAAAAATTTTGTTAAACTGTACAACATTAACTTTTACAAGGATGTAACAACATGCATAAAGCAGCTACACTTGCGCTTCTTGGATTGACCTTATTCGGCACTTCATGTTCTGTGGCAATGGCCGCCAGAAAAGAAGGCGTCAGTATCGATAAAGTACAAACCGCAAGGACGCGCGGACAAATTCTTGCCTGCGGCGCGACTGTGATCAGCAGCGATCGTATGCCAACTGGGGAACTCGTTGAAGTGTATCAGTTTCAAAAAGAACGCGGCTCTGCAGCCCGCGCTCTTATGCATGGTCTTTTGGATGTCAGCACTTTTGGAATATGGGAAGCGGTCGGAACTCCGATTGAAGCTTGCGACACCAGAGAATACTTTACTCTTAGGATCTATTACAATCTGGATGAAACCGTTAACAAAGTGGAGTTGATGTAATTAGATCTAAAGGGGAGCGTCGTGCTCCCCTTCAAACAACAGCAGCTCCCGCTGGAAAAATTCTCTTGGAAAGGTCCAGATCCGTAGAGATTTTTTTCGACGATCGATGCAGGCAACCCCGAAGGGGTTGTCGAAGCAGGGTGGCAAAAAAAGATCACGGAGATGGGCTTTTCTCGAGAGAATTTTTCCAGCGGGAGCTGCTGTCAAACAACTAAATGAGGCAGAAAACGGCTGTTGTTTTGAATGATGCGCGCGGTATCTTCGCGGAGGCCTAGTCCGCAGCAGAGATCCCCGACCATCCAGAGGCCAAGATTGGGCCGATGGCCCTCAAACGGCGGCAGGTCAATGAACTGCTGGTAAATATACCCCTCGCTTCCATAGGCCCCTTCAGTCTCAATCGATTCTCCCTGATGATGGATGAAAATGTTGCAGCCTTCCCGCGAGAAGAAGGGTTTGCGCACCCAGGATTCCCCCAGAGAAGAATCGAGGGTAAAATAGGTCGGCAGAAGATTCGGATGGTCTGGAAAGAGTTTCCACAACAATGCCAGCGTAGCTTTATTGTTCAACAGCATCTTCCAGGCAGGCTCCACGAGACGGATCGTATCCTCAACGAGATATGTGCCGAAGGAATCTTCCAACAGCCACTCCCAGGGATATAGCTTAAAGAGCCCCTGAATGCGCTCCCCCGTTAACCCAACAAAGTGACGCCCATCGTAGCCAATCTCTTCCATGGCGATCAGCGTTGATTTGATTCCGGCCATTTCCGCTGTCTTATAGAGGTATTCGGTCGTCATCAGACATTCGGAGCTATTAGAAAGACAGGCGAAATGGCAGGTTGGAACAGAAAACTGCCTCCAGCGCTCTACTAAAGACTCTTCCAGAAAATTGAACTGCCACAGATGGCTGTGCGTCTCTTGCTGCCAGAGTTTCTGGACGGATGCCGCTTCCAGCAATGTGATGGGCGTATCGGCATTGTACTCAAGAAGCTTGGCATCGCCTTGGCCGGAGTAGATAAAGTCAAAACGTCCGTAGAGCTGAAAATCCCCTCTTTTCCAGGATGCGAGGATCAGCTCTTTTGCGTTCTCCTGAACACCCATGAGGGCAAAGAGATCCTCCTTGATGACAACCTCGATGGCTTTCATGTAGAGGCCATGAACTTCTTCTACCGCTGTAGACAGCTTCTCCATTTCCGGCCCTGAAAATTCATAGAAGGCCGATTCATCCCAGTAGTGATCCTCCGCAGTGGATACGGTCAGTCCCTGTTCCAGCAAGCGCTGCTGCCAGTTATTTCTCTTCTCTGCTACAATTCGGCGCATCAGCAGTTCCCCCAACCCGATCGTCTTCTGGCCGCATTGCCAAAGCCGCCGCGCTTGATCTGCTTGTTTTTGGAGTCTCTTGAATTCTCACTGTTTTGCTCTTGCTCTTCGTCAGGTGAACTCGTTTCCGTTCCCGAATGGACAATGCCAAATAAACTGAAAATGATGCAGAGCATCGCAACGCACCAATAGCAGATCGATTTCAAGGTTGAAGCATCGATTTCCTGTTCTTTATCCGTATCCATGTGAATTGCTGCATTTAAAGATAAACAGTATTCTATGCATTTGATTAAATCTCAATAAAATTGCATTAATAAATAAATTGTTATGCAGCCTGACCGAAAGTGTTTTCAGAAATGGGCTGTTTTGATTGGAAAATGCTGAAGAGGAATGAGAGTGTTCCGAGTGCTCTCCACGTATTGTCGCTGGATTTAGGCAAAGCGACAGTTTTGGCTTTTTCCGCGCGAAAAATGATCGACTCATTGCCAGTGGCAATGTCCATGTACTTTGTTTCCAATTGTTCAAGAAAGGGTGTCAAATTTTCGAATGCTTGAGGTTTGCACTTTTGAGCGCTCCATAGAGACTGAAAACTTTTCATGATTAAGTGATGATCGCGCTCAGGAGCGATGTATTTATCCAGCAGCAGCATCTGTTGAAAAAATAGCCAGTTGGCAAAGGTTATTTCGTTAGATTGTTTAAGTTCTTCAGGCTGTCTGACTGCAAGTGAAAAATTGTTGTCTTTCAACCTTTGTAACAATAGAAAAGCTTTGACCATTCCTTCCGTTGAAGCCCATCCGCAGTTGCCAACAATTTGTAAAGGAATGTCGATTAATTCTTGCAATAACTGTTCGTTTTCTGATTGGGTGAAGCTCAACTGTTTAGGAAGTGTCGTTGTCATCGCTTCCATGTATTTTTCTTCTGGCTGGCTGCCAATATCAATGAGCATCTGGATGGCATTCTGATCGAGCTTGTTTGGATCGAAACGCTGGATTTTTAAGGGGGTACCAAGAAAACCGCCTCTGTCGCAAATCACAAACAGGTCTTTCCAAATAAGAACGTTTACCGCATGTTCATAGAAGCCTGTGAGGATGGGAGTGGGTAGTCCTTTTCTGATACGTTCTAATATTTGTTTAGAATTGTGCGGGTCGGCAGCAAAATGCAGACTTTGAGTTAAAAGTCTTATCGTTCTGTAATCCAGCAGGTCTGGGGATTGCTGACCAAACAGGGGCATAGATTTTGCCATCTGGTGAGCTGCAATCTGGGGATGCTCTCCCTGCCACTCTAATATCCTACCCTGAAGATTAGAGCTGCCTTTAAAGGCAAAGACATGGGATAGCAGTGTTGTCTTGAGATAGGATTTTGTATAACTGACAATCGTGTCAGTCGAGCGAATTTTGATCAGCTGCCGTACCAACTTCCAGTGTTTGGGACGCTGCTCTTTCATCAGCTGAAGAAGTGTGCATCCCGAACTGTCCATAAAATTATGCTCAGCTCCGGCTTCTAAAAGAAATCTAAAAGCCTGGATGTTGTGAAATGCTGCATAGAAGAGAGGCGTCCAGCCACGGGGATCTTTCTGTTCCATATTGGCACCCTGTAGAAGAAGCTCCTGGACGGCCTCCAAATGCCCATTTTTGGCTGCCCAATAGAGAGACGTCCAACCTTGATTGGCTACTTTATTTACGTCGGCCCCGAGTGAGAGAAGCTCTCTTACCACCTCTGTTTTCCCTTCGCATGCAGCACATTGCAGAGGGGTCACCCCTTCGTTGTTTTCTTGATCAATGTCAGCACCGCATTGAATTAGCTCTTTAACCGCCTCTGCTTTCCCATTGTATGCAGCCCAATGCAGAGGGGTCATGCCTTGGTAGTCTTCTTGATTAATGTCAGCACCGCGTTGAATGAGCTCTTTAATGGCTTCAAGTTCTCCATTTTGAGCTGCGCTAAGCAGAGGGTTCAATCCATCTTTTGTTTTCTGATTGACGCTGGCACCATGTAAAAGGAGCTCCTGGATGGCCCCTATCTGCCCATTTTTTGCTGCCCAATAGAGAGGCGTCCAATCTGTATTGACTGGATCGTTTACGTCTGCGCCGAGAGAGAGAAGCTCTTTAACCGCCTCTGTTTTTCCATAGTATGCCGCCCAATCTAGAGGGGTCTGCCCCTGGTCGTCCACTTGATTGATGTCGGCACCGCGCTGAATAAGCTCTTTGACAGCTTCCAGTTCTCCACATTGAGCTGCGTAAAACAGAGGGATTAATCCATCTTTTGTTTTCTGATTGACGCTTGCTCCAGCATCGAGCACCAATCTCAACACTTCTACTCCGCCAACAACTGCCTGGCAACAAGCAGAATTATTTCCAGCATCAAGTTTCGCCCCGGCTTGCAGCAACTGCCTGGCGATGCTGGTATGTCCCAAACTTAAGGCCCATTCTAAAGATGTATAGCCCCTATCATCGCTAGCATTCAATGCTTCTGAAAGTAATAAGGCAATCTTATCTTCCCGGCCAGCAATGACATAACGGTGCAAGGGAGTAAAATCATCTTTTTTATAAGTTTCAAAAGGAACTTTGAATTTTTTAAGCCTTTCGACAAATCTGAATAGCTTTTCAGGGGAGATAGGAATACCCCAATTGATGACAGCTTGCAGAGTTTCGCGATCGAACCTGCCACAATCTGCTATTTCCACAATTTTTGTAGAGATATTTTTTTCCAGAACTGCAGCAAGGTGCTTCCAGAAATCCTCGGGTTCCTGTCTCATGGACGGCAAATAAAGCGTGTCATCGGATGTTTGGCTCAGATCAGGCTTTGCGGCAGTTTGAGGTTGTTGTCCCTTTGAAAACTTTTCTCGAACAGTTGCCATTTTCATGAGGAGCTGATCGTCTGTTCCTTGCGCTTGTTTGAGCTTACCCTCGATCGTGGCGATGTCGCGCAAGTCCTGATCATTGAATTGAGCTCTATCTTGTTTAAATTCGGCAAAAAGAGAATTCAGCGAATGGATGATTCCTGGGAGTTGGACTTCAAACGCATCTTGTTCTAAAAGCGCGATTTTATGCAAAGTGTGCGGCAGTGTTCCTTCTTTCGATTCTTGATAATTAGTATAATTTGATGTGCCTTGAATACCAGCATCAAATTCTTTGAATGGATTCATAAAAACCCTACAAATTTCTAATTATTATTATAAATAATAATTAGGTTTAATATGTAGTTTAGTTTTTAATGATTTGATATTGTTTGTTAAGAAATTTTATGGATTTCAATACGTTTATTAACAGGCTTGAGCAGAGAAATCATCAAGGTCAGATAATCGCGCAGATCGCGGATGGTCAAAAAATTGTCGCGCACGTAGGCATGCCCCTTTTCGCCCTGCTCACTGACAACATGAGGCATCTGCAAGAGATAGCGCATTCTCTCTGCAGCTCCTTCTGGAGTATTGATCAGGTAACCGGTTTGGTGGTTAACCACCTGCAGGCGAATGCCGCCGGTGTTGCCTCCAATCACGGGTTTCTTTTTCCAGAGCGCCTCTGTCACGACGAGACCGAAGCCCTCCTTTAAGGATTTCTGAATGACAAAGGTAGATGCGCGCTGCAAGGCGTTGATGGTACGGTGAGAATCGGGCGAAAGAAACAGGACATGGATGTCAGGATCGTTTTCCGCTGCTGCCTGGACCTGGCGCAGAACGACCTCTCCTTCGGGATCGTCGGCCGCCTCGCTGCCCGCAAGCACCAGCTGCAGGCCATGCTTAAACTTTTTGGCCATGCGATAGGCCTCGATCACGCCAAGGGGGTCTTTGAAATAATCAAAGCGCGAGACCTGCAGCACCATGGGCCTGTCAGGATCGATGTGGAATCGGCTGTAGACGGCCTGGATTTCTTCAGGCGGCAGGTCGATATTTTTTTCCGAAAGCGGGTCGATGCTGGGAGGAATCAGATAGATGGGATGGGGAAGAGGCTGGACAAAATCAACCAGCGAAAAGATGCTGGCGTCATATTTAGACACAAATCCGCGCAGAAACTTCCAGACGGCCCTCTGAGGATTGCTGGCATCAATATGGCAGCGCCAGACCCACTTGTTTTTCCTGTTGGGAAAGGCGTTGATCAGGGCAGCTGGCTGGGGATCGTGGATAAACACCACATCGGCACTCTCCAGGATCGGTCGCAGGGATTCCGCATTTTCTGCGTTGACCTGCTCATAGACTTTGAGGAGATGGGGCTGGGGCGCAGCCTGCTTAAGACCCTGGATGGCATTGTGGAAGTTCTTGGTGCACTCAAAGAAATCGGGCGTGCCCTGCATGACTTCCCAATGAGTTTCGATGCCAAGCGAAGAGGTCAGATGTGTCATCGTCATCAGGATTTCCGCCACTCCCCCGCCTTCTTTGGTCGAATTCACATGCACAATTTTGACCCCTTTTAAAACGCGGGCCATCTGCTTGATTTCCGAGATGATCTCGGGCCCCACAATCTCCTGATAGCGTTCAAGACCGTCGCTCATCTAAGCCTCGCCGAAAAAATTTTGAATGGCATAGGTCAATTCCTGCTTCAGCTGCGTGAGCGATAAGAAATAGAGGTCAATGGCCTGGATGCTCTCGATCAGAGGACCATATTTTCCATTAAAGGTCCTCAGCCAGATGGTAAAGTCATCGCGCTTATCTTCTGTGCGTGCTCTGGCATCAATGAAATGGTAAAAGATGCTGCTGGGCGGAAGCGCCGGGATGACTTTGAGCAGATCTTCCGGCTTTGATACTATATGAGAACTTTCAAAGACGATAATTAGAGGAGTGATGAAGTGAAAGTGATCCTCCCTTTTGGTTCCCGCAATAATTTCATAATCCTCGAGCCGATGGTCGATCCTTTCGACCAGCTCCTGCCTTAACTGCTCTAAGGTATCAAATTCTGTCGGATCGATGATATTGAGCTGCTCCGCCAGCACATGGTCATGCAGTCGATGATAAACCCAGTAGGCAAAGTCATTATGATGCTGCGGGTGGACGAAGTAAGGATTCAAGCGCTGCCCCCAGAAGTGATAGTAGAGGCATCCATCGTCGATAGTTGTCAGCTTTTCGCGCAATTCCAGCAAGGAACGAGCGCGCTCTCCTGTGGCTATCGCCGAAAGCGAGCAGTTGCGGATATAGAAGGGTTCTGGTTGGTTCATCTTAATCTTGCAGATAATTCAAGCGTCTATAAACGACAATCCTAATCCTTGATTATATGAAGGTTGTATGCATAATTATTGCCCTGCAAGGAGCAACAGATGGACAAAACCAATGAACCAAATCTCTGTGCGACCTACTCCCTCATAGTCGTCAACATCCTGATTTTTATGTTGATGCTTGCCGATGGCGCCGGCTTTTTTGATATCGATGGTCATGTCCATATGCGCTGGGGCAGCAACTTCGCTCCTCTGACGCTCACCGGCGACTGGTGGAGACTGATCTCCAATATCTTCATTCATTTCGGCCCCATCCATCTTGCCATGAATATGTATGCCCTCTATTCCATCGGGATCTTCCTGGAGCCCATGCTGGGCAAAGTGAAATATCTGACTGCCTATTTCTGCGCCGGCGTTTTCGCCAGCCTCGCCAGCCTGTGGTGGCATGTTCCCCCTGTCAACAGCGCCGGCGCATCAGGCGCTATCTTTGGCCTCTATGGCCTGTTTTTTGCTCTTTTGACGACACGACTGATCCCTGAAGTTACCAGAAACAGCCTGATGGCAAACACCGCGATTTTTATCGGCTATAATCTGTTTTACGGCATCAAAGACGGTGTCGATAACGCGGCGCATATCGGCGGCTTGCTCAGTGGCATGGTGATCGGGTATGCTTTAGTGCTTCCACTTCTGGTTGAGAAGCTTCAGGTCCTTCGCAAATGGATCCAACCCGGAATTGTGGCGGTCACTGCTGCGGCTGCCTTTCTTTTTTTGAAGACTCACCTGGAAAGCCAGAAGATGCGAGACGCGGTCTTGGCGACACTCGAAAATTCGCGCTATCCCGATTTCAAGAAATTCAACGAGCAGTTTCAGGCCATTTCAGAATATGATCAAAAAGCCGTCGCCGACCTGGCCAATGACAATCTCTCCCCGAAAGAATTCTCCGAATTGTTAAAAAATGTCTCTTATCCGGCATGGGAAAAGGCCAAAGACCTGCTTCTCGAAATGGAACAAATGGATGTTTCAGAAAATGCCAAAAAAAAGATAGCTCTTCTACGTGAATATATCGATTTAAGAAAAGTGCAGGCCAAGCTGATCGACAGTTACAACCGCACTCAGAATGCAGCATTCGTTCCGATGATAGAAAAAAGCGCTGTCGCCATCAATAACCTTCAGGATAAGATCAAAGCCATGTAGTTTATGGATCCGATTCTAGTACTCAGTTATGAAAGTTTTTTCTATTTTGGCTGCGTCAAAGCCCCGGGGTAAAACGATCGTAAATGGGTCCATATTGACTTAATATTGACCCATTTACGATCGTTTTACCGCGGGAGCTTTCACGCTAGCCAAAACAGAAAAAACTGCCATGACTGAGTACCTAATTAAAGCCCTCCAGCACCATCCTCTCCTCATTAAATGTTGGCTGACAGACCATCTTGTTTTGCGCACACCGGTTCCCGTCGCCTTTTTCTACCGCGAACCGATTCCTGTTGAAAAAATCATAGACTCTCTAGGGCATGTCTTGAGCGATTTTCCGCTGTTTGCGGGCAGGATCGTGAAGCGCCAAGACCAGATCTGCATCGATTGCGGCAACCAGGGCGTGCAATTGCGCACATTGCATGTCGAGGGCTCGCTTTTTCAACAGCTGGCCCAATTTGAAAAACTCGAGGACTTTGTCGATCTGGTCGATCCCTGGCAAGGGCCTGTACTGACGATGAAGCTGAGCTACTTTTCCGATGGCATGGCACTAGGCTGCTGCTGGCACCACAGCGTCGGAGATATGTCCTCGTTTATGGAATTCCTCAAAGCCCTGTCTGCTTTTGCCACAGGCAAGAGCTATCAAACACCCTGCCTTGTGAAAGACCGGGAAAGCTATCTTGAGCCTTGGTTGCAGCCTTGGCTCTCTCAAGAGGCCGCTGAGAAGCACTGCCGGCTGAAGCGACTCAGCCCGCTTGACATCCTGCGCTTCCTGAAACAGATCTACTCCCCGAAAAAGTCGGTCTATCTCTATTTTACACAGCAGGAACTTGAAGCTCTTCGACAGAATCTGGGAAGCACATTAACCCGCAATGATGTCCTCTCTGCACATCTTCTGAATCTGCTGGCCTGTTGCCGCACCGATCAGAAACCAATACACAACGCCTCGATCGTTCTCAACTTCCGCAAGCGCATCGGCATGCCTCAAAATGCCTTGGGAAATTATGTCGATGCCGTTCCGCTGCAAATCCCCCAGCCCCAAGAAGTCAGCGTTCTCGCCCACGCCATCCATGCAGCCGTGCACAATTACGGTCCGGAAACAGTCAAACGCCATCCCTCCCTCAACCTCATCGAAAAATTTGGCGGACTCTGGCAGATCCAGCGCATCCTGCCGACCGACTATTTGCCGCACCATCGCAACCTGATTATCACCAACTGGTCCAATTTCGATGTCTATTCGATTGATTTTGGCCTGGCCAAGCCGCATCTCTTCCTCCCTGTCGGAAGAGCCTTGATTCCTTGGGTCTGTTGCATCGCGGAAGGATTTGACAATCAGGGACTGCTCGCCGTTTTGCTCCTTCCGTCGAAAGTGGCAAAGCGGCTCGCATCCCCTCTTATGCAGGAAGAGGTCCACAAATACCGGACCTGCCCGCTAGGATAGAATCAGATCATGCTCTAAGCTTTCGCAATTTGCATCCCGTTTTCGAGAGCCTTGATCGCAGCCCAGGTATAATTCTGGAGACCCCTGCCGCAGACTTGCGCATACACTTTCGCCCTCCAAAGATCGCGCTTTACCTCAAGATTCTGCACTCCGATTTCCAACTGCCTTTTGAGAGCCCGGTTGAAGTAGGCTGTCGACATAAGGGATAGATAGAGAGCGAAATCTCCATCGCCCTGGTACTCTTTTTTTATCCAGCTTGCCTTGACAACCGCAGCGGAAAAAACAAATAGATTTTCTCTCGGCCTGATCTCACTCCTGGCTTGAAAATCCTCCCACGAGTCAAATGGAAATCGAATGATCGTTTCCTTTTCTTTGCGGTGATTTAGCCTGTGCAGCTGCTCCAACGCCGTTTCCCAATCGCTTTTTTCAAATGCCTCCGTGACTTTCGCCCAGCATTTGGCCGCTTTCAGCGTCTGCACAGAAGAAAAAAGCTGCAGGAGGTAGCGAATCGGTTTCGTCCAAATGGCCCACTTCTTCTCCATGGCCTCCAAAGCTTCGTAGAGAGCAACAATTTTCTTGAAGATTCGATGCGTCTTTTCGATCACTGTGTGCGTCTTATCAGGATCGCACATGATGGTGTGCTTGCGGCCGATCCATTCTTCAAAAGAATCATGTTTAATTGGATTATTCTGCCAAAGATAGGGATAGGGAATCATTGCAATGTTGTTCATAGCACCAAAATATTAGTTAATTAACATAATAATCTATATATATTTTTAAATTATTAAGCCAGCATTAATTTTTATACCTGCGCCACCCTAATACTATCTTCTACCATGGCGCGATTCCTAAATCACGTGCTGCTAGACCGCCTGCGTCGCCACCGTAAGCTTGCTCA
>JAJFUZ010000114.1 GCA_021372155.1 Parachlamydia sp.
GGAGATTATCAGATCGCCCTGGGAGGATGGTATGCGGATATCCGCGACCCTATCAACTTTCTCGACATCTTCAAATCGAAGTCGAATGCCACCAATCTCACCCAGTGGGAAAACCCACAGTACGCCGAAATGCTGACACAATCAACCAATGAAACCGATCCCAAAAAGCGCCTGGAAATCCTTAACTCTGCCGAAGCGTTGCTGATGCGCGAGATGCCCATTGCCCCTCTCTATTTTGGCGCTTTCAACTATGTGAAAAGCGAGCGATTGATCGGCGTCTACTTCTCAGATCTCGGCACTCTCGATTTTACCTACGCTTTCTATGAAGAATAATTTTTTCTCTCGTCTGGCAGCCTTCCTGGCAATTGTCACCCTGACCTTTCTTCTGATGAAGGCCCTTCCAGGTGATCCTTTTAATGAAGAGCAGGCGCTGCCTGAAGAAATCCACGCTGCTCTCCTTTCACACTATGGCCTCGACCTGCCGTGGCATATCCAGTATGGGCGCTATCTGATCTCTGTGGCAACATGGGATTTCGGCCCCTCCTTTCGCTATAAAGATGTTACAGTCAACCAGATCATAGCAAAGGGTTTTCCGGTTTCCGCAACACTGGGCCTCTCTGCCCTCGCCATCGCCCTCTGTACCGGACTTGTCCTTGGAACAATTGCTGCTCTTCATTATCGCCGATGGCAGGACAATGCCGCTCTTCTCATTGTCACTCTGGGGGTCTCCATGCCAAGCTTTATTCTGGCGACAATGCTTCAGTATGTGATTGGCCTCAAGCTGGGCTGGCTGCCCATTGCCCGTTGGGGCGGATTCTCCCACCTCATCCTGCCAGCTCTTTCATTGGCTGCACTTCCTTCGGCGTTTATCGCCCGGATGGTCCGCTCCAATCTGATCGAAGTGTTGCAGCAGGATTATATCAAAACCGCTCGCGCCAAAGGGGTCGCGGAATGGCAGGTCGTTGCGAGGCATGGTCTCGGAAATGCGATGCTGCCTGTTCTCAGCTACCTGGGCCCTCTCATTGCCAACATTCTGGTGGGCAGCTTTGTCGTCGAAAAGATCTTCGCCATTCCAGGCCTCGGACACGCCTTTGTCAACAGTGTGCTCAATCGCGACTATACCGTCATCATGGGGACAACCTGCTTTTACAGCCTGATTCTTCTTGCCGCCCTCTTTCTTGTCGACCTCGCCTACGGCTGGCTCGATCCCAGGATTAAGGTATGAAACGCTTTCGACAGAATAGCCTGGCCATGCTGGGCCTCTTCTTTGTAACTCTCATGACCTGCCTTGCTATCATTGGCCCCTGGCTTTCAGGGCATACTTATTATGACATCCAGCTGGAACTCAAAAACCTTCCCCCCAGCAGCCAATTCTGGTTTGGCACTGACGATCTAGGCCGCGACCTTTTCACAAGGGTCTGGATTGGAACACGCATCTCTCTTTCAATTGGCCTTGCCGCCGCCCTTCTCGATTTGGCGATCGGCGTCCTTTGGGGTGGTATTGCAGGCCTTTCTGGAGGTTTTGTCGACACCCTGATGATGCGCATTGCCGACACTCTCTATTCCCTTCCTTACCTGCTTGTTGCCATTCTTTTGCTCGTCCTGATGGGCCCTGGAATCCCTTCGCTTCTCGCAGCGATGACAGCTATCGGCTGGATCACAATGGCGCGCATCGTACGCGGGCAAACCCTTCAGCTAAAAACACAGGAGTTCGTATTTGCCGCCCGGGCCCTAGGAGCTGGATTTGGCAGAACACTTGCCGTCCACATTCTCCCTAATGCTGCAGGCCCCATCATCGTGACACTTACCTTCACCATTCCCGGAGCCATCTTTACAGAAGCCTTCCTGAGCTTCCTTGGGCTCGGCGTCGCCGCTCCCCTGTCAAGCCTCGGAACCCTGGTCAGCGAAGGGCTTCCGGCTCTCCAGTATTACCCCTGGAGGCTTTTCTTTCCCGGTCTTGCCTTAAGCATCACACTGCTCTCTTTCAACCTGATCGGGGAAGGCCTCAGGGATGTCTTTGACATCCGGGAGCATCCTTAAAATGCTTTTGGATATCCAGGATCTTTGCCTCTCTTTTGATCACCGAGAAACAGTCAAAAACGTCTCCTTCGCCATCCATTCCGGCGAGACTGTCGCCCTGGTGGGAGCATCTGGCAGCGGCAAAAGCACAACAGCCCAGAGCATCCTCCTCCCCACTGGAGCTACCACATCCGGGTCGATCCTTTTTCAAGGTGAAGACCTTCTTAAAAAGTCTCAGAAAGAGATGCGCTCCATCCGAGGAAACAAGATCGGCATCATTTTCCAGGATCCCGCCTCCTCGCTCAATCCCACCCTCACAATAGGGGAGCAGCTGATAGAAGCTCAGCGCTGCCATCTGCCAGTCTCTCGTCGCGAAGCCAAGAACCGCGCACTTGAGCTTCTGAAAAGCGTTGGGATTGCTGATCCAGCACTGCGCGCGAACCAATACTCCTTTGAACTTAGCGGAGGCATGCGCCAGCGCGCCATGATCGCCATGGCAATCTCCTGCGATCCCCTGCTTCTCATTGCCGATGAACCAACCACCGCGCTCGATCTTACCGTCCAGGCGCAGATCCTTTCTCTACTGAAATCGATCCAGCAGGCCAAAGGGCTCGCTCTTCTCTTCATCACCCACGACCTTGGTATCGTTGCAGGCATTAGTGACCGCATCCTGGTCATGCATGAAGGCAGAATCGTCGAAAGCGGCTCCTGCGATGAGATCTTTTATTCCGCCAGACATCCCTACACGCAGCAGTTGCTCAAGAATGCCTCCAAATCTGAAACTCCTCGCACCCCAGCATCAAACCAGAAGCCCTGCTTCGTTGCCAGCCAACTCTCGAAACAGTATCACATAGGCAAAAACAAGCTCACAGCCGTTTCTCCGTTAGATCTTACCATTTATCAAGGAGAAACCTTAGGTCTCGTCGGAGAGAGCGGCTGCGGCAAATCGACCCTGGGAAAGCTGGTTGCAGGCCTCATCGATCCAACCGAAGGCACGCTCTATTATCAAGGAATAGATTTAAGAAGGCACAAGCTACCCCGTCGCATCCAGATCCTCTTCCAAAACCCATACGGCTCCCTCAATCCGCGCATGACCGTCGAGAAGATCCTGACAGAACCCTTTGCCATCCACAGGGACCTGCATCGCAAAGAGCCTTCTGACATGCTTGACGAGGTGGGCCTTGCTCACGAACTCCTCAAGCGCTATCCCCACCAGCTCAGTGGCGGACAGCGCCAGCGCATTGCCCTGGCACGCATCCTGGCTGTGGATCCTGAATTCATCATCTGCGACGAACCGCTTTCGTCCCTCGACGCCGTCTCCCAGCGACAAGTCATGGAGCTTTTGAAAAAATTACATAAAGAAAAGGGGCTGACCTATCTTTTCATCACCCATGATTTGAATGCCGTCCAAGAGATTGCCGACCGGGTTGCGGTGATGTACTTGGGGCAGCTCATGGAACTCTCTGATACTATAACCCTGTTTCAGTCGCCCGCCCATCCCTACACGCAAGCACTTCTGTCAGCAACACTTCAGCCAGATCCCCGTTCTGAACGCATAAAAAAACCTCTTTTGCTCTCAGGAGACCCTCCCAGTCCTCTCCACCCACCTCCTGGCTGTCCCTTTCAGACGCGCTGTCCCCATGCTCTGGAGATTTGCAAGACGACACCTGCCCCTCTTGTCCAGCTATCTGAAAAGAGACAATGCCGTTGTCATTTAAAAATTCGTTGACTATTTGCACCTCTTGGAGAAAAATAACTTAACGAAGACTCTTTACTACTGCTCTAAGGCTAGCGTCAAGGTAATGGTGTTGGTCAACTCTTCCGGCCCATAGAGTTGGATAGGTCCTGGATATCGATAATCATCTGCAAGCATCCAGGCCTCGCGCAGTTCCTTGAAATTGCTGAATGGCTTTCCATCCAGATCTACGAGGGCTTTACGGATGACTGGCTTCATTTTGCCTTTGCGCATTTCCTGGTGCATCATTTGCACCAGGGGGATGCCGCCGATCTGCCATTCGGACACGGGGCGTTTGAGCTGGCTGACGACGCTCATATAGCCTGTGGCCTTCGATGAAACAAGCAGCGCTGCAACATGGCCGAGCGCATAGCAGTAATGGGCGTCGAAAAGGGAGGGAAATGCAGAGCGCCCTTCATAGCCGCAAAAAAGGGGCACGGGGCTGAATTTGCCAGTGAATGTTCCGGCTTTTGCGCGCCGATTAAGCTCCTGCTGGACCATTTCGACCAGGAGGCGCTCTGTTTCAATCTTAGTCACCTGCACATTGCCGTGGGGATCGCGCTCCATAAGAAGCTGGGCCTGCACGATGGCAGGGATTGAGGTAAAACACCTTTGTGATTCTGGTGTCAGCTGTTTCTTTAACTCTTCCGTCAAAGGTCCTTTGGCAAGCAGCGTGTTGAGCTCCTGGATCAATGCCCGAACTTCGGGGATAAACTCCACAATGCCCTCAGGGATCAAGATGACGCCGTAATCTTTGCCCTTTGCCGAGCGAACTGCGATCAGGTCTGCGATGGCATCGGTGATATCTGCGAGCGTCATGCGCTTCGCCTCGATCTCTTCCCCTATCAATGTCAGGTTGCAGTGTGTCTGAAGGGCACATTCCAATGCCACATGCGAAGCCGAACGCCCCATCAGCTTGATAAAGAATGTATACTTCTTGGCGGAGAGGGAATCGCGCAGGATGTTGCCGATAATCTCAGAATAGGTTTTGCAGGCGGTGTCAAATCCAAATGAAGATTCGATATACGCATTCTTCAGATCGCCATCAATGGTTTTGGGTACTCCGACGACGGCTGTTTTGCAGCTCCTCTCAGTGAAGTACTCAGCGAGCAAGGCCGCATTAGTGTTGGAATCGTCTCCGCCGATTATGACCAATCCATCGAGATTGTGCTCCCGCGCGCTCTTTTCAGCAGCCTGGAACTGCTCCTCCGTCTCAATCTTGGTGCGGCCAGAGCCGATCAGATCAAACCCACCCTGGTTGCGATAGGAAGCGATCAGTTCAGGCGTCAATTCCATCGTTTTGTTTCGAATGATGCCGTCAGGGCCATTGAGAAAGCCAATCAGGCGGCTGTCTGGATTGAGCTTCTTTAAAGCTTCGCTAAGACCCGCAATGACGTTATGTCCCCCTGAGGCCTGTCCACCCGAAAATACAACGCCGACCACAAGAGTTTGATGTTCTTTTTTTTCCGATGACACAAATTGCAAGGGATGCTGTGCGCTCGTTTTAGGGAAAAGCCGCAACACCTCTTCAGACGCTTGCATCTTTCCAGCTTTGGGAGATGGGCTGAGGCTGGCCAAGTTTGCTAAAACGGCAGGGAGTTTTGGCTGATCCTGCGAACGGTGCTTTTGCAATGGGCTCATCGTGTTTTCCTCATTAAAGGCTTTGCTGGAACCAGCGGCAGGTTTCATCAAGGGCCACCCGACGCTCTTCCATATGGGTAAAATCATGATCGCAATGCGGAAGCTCGATAAACTTGGTCTCTCCCTTTCCCTTCAAACGTACCTGTAGATACTGCTCAGTATGGTCAAGGGTCACTACGTTGTCCATGGTTCCATGAATCAGAAGCAGTGGCAGTCCATTGAGGCTGGCCACAGACTCTTCTGTCTTGAGAGCAAAAAACTGCTGATAGAATTCATAGCCCGGAATCTGCCCATCCACGGTCATAAATTCCTGCTTGCTTGAGAGATCCAGTGGGGTGCTGTGCAGCTGATTCCATTTTTCAACCCACTGTTTGCTGTTGAAGATCGGCGCCCACAGCCCCATCGTTTTGATTTTTCGATCGCTGCTCGCTGTCAACACCGCGACAAGTCCACCCAAAGACCTTCCAAAGATGCCTATGCGATGGAGATCCACTCCTGGTTGCTGTCTGAGGAAATCGAGCGCCACTAGAGCATCGCTCACCTCGCCTTCGATGGTCATTTCCGAAAAGTCGCCCTCGCTGTCTCCGGAACCTCGAAAATCGATTCGCAGAGAACCAATACCGAGCTGAGCCAGGCGGCTTGAAAGAGTCACGTAGATGCGGTATCGCCCAACTTTATGCCCTCCAAGTCCATGGCAGATTAGAATCGCTGGAAAATTTGTCTGATTAACCGGTCGGTGAAAAACCCCGAATATTTTCTGACCGTTATTTTCCAGGATGACGTTTTCGCGCATTTCGTAAGGAGGCTGCATAAACTCTCTTTTATTTGTATATAGATCACCCGGATTTTAGAGAAAAGACTTAAGCCGTTGTAATCGCATATGTTTCCAGCACTGCCTTCTTCATCCCTTTTAGCTCATACCACTTTAGATGCTTGAAAATACCGGCCACAAGGCTGTCTTGATCGCGGAAACTGTACATGCCATGCTGGATATCGTAGAAACGGAAATGGCCACCATTGCACTGCACAAAAAAGATGTGACCGCTGCTCTTCAGCTTCATCGCCATACATCCGGCAATGACCTTGCCCGGATTTTGCCTTTCCAAAGCCTGAAGGCTATTTTTCAGTTTCGTCCGAAACGCGCCCTCTTTAGAGATTGTGTTGCTAAGCATCAGATTTTCTTTTCGCTCAGCTTTGGGGAGGGCATATTCTTCCTTAAATGCATCCAATTGCGCCTGATGCACCTGGTTGGCATTCCTGTGATGCCTGAGCAGATCTTCTTCCTTGCAACCTACCCCGATTTCATAAAAATCGCGATTTTTCCAGTTGCACAATGTGACACGCATGTTATGGGTGAGTTGCGAGCGGATAATATCATCCTGATTCATCTCAGCCATCAGCTCTTTGCTTGGCTTCATGTGCGATGAGGACATCATCTTGAGGAGCGCATGGGTCTGCCCCAGGCAGGTTCCCTGAAAAAGCTCTGTGTAATTGTCCTTAAAAGCCTCATCAAGCTTCCATTTTTTTACGGCCTGCCACTGCTTTCCCCAGGATGTCTCCAGAAGCTTTAGCATGATCTGGTTCACTCTCATGGCTTCCTTCAGCTTCAACAAAGAGATCCGGCGGGGCGGTGTTTGATAATTGGAAAGAGACGGCGACCTGGCTCCGATGGCCTTTATGACCAACCATGCCATCGCGCCAACTGCAGCTCCTACAATGCCTCCTACACTCAGTGGAGCAGCCAATACCAGGGAGACCGAGATCCCAGCAAGAGCTCCAACTCCAATCCCATATTTCAAATCCCATAAAGTTGTGAAAAAGGTGCGGACGGCTTTTCCCGCCTTTTCTACCGTCGTTTTAGAGATAAGATGAATCGATTGCACCTCTTTCCGATCAACATTGTAATTTATTTTTATATTTTTAATTTGAGAAATAAACATAACACCCCTAGTTCTATCATCGAGATTATAGCAAACCCATATTTTCCAGCTCGTGGAATTTGGAAATCAGCTCCCTTCGAATATTTTCACCAACTTTTGTCAGAAGGCGTTTCAATGACGGAAGCGCATAACTTATTTTTCGTCCCATAATGAACAATATTGTAACCGTAAACTTACATACTTGTTCATAATATTGCTCATTATATTAGATCTTCCATAAGTATAGAAAATTCCATACGGTAGAACGACGCGTGTCTTGCAATGTCCAGAATTTCCTTTTCAAGCACGGCTTTTTTAGTTGCATCTGCCAGTTTCACTTGCTATGTGTGAATTTATGGCAAAGCAAGTTATCCATGATATTACCCTGAAGGGTTCTCCCACGCCTCATCAGGAGCAGATTCTAACACCTGAGGCCCTGGACTTTGTCGCCAGGCTCCATCGCCAGTTCAACGAGCGGCGCCTTGCCCTTCTCGCGAGACGTCAGGAGCGGCAGATCCTCTTTGACAAAGGACAGCTGCCCGATTTTCTGCCCGAAACGGCAGGTGTGCGGCAAGATGCGCGCTGGCGGGTAGCAGCAGCTCCAAAAGATCTTTTAGAGAGAAAAGTGGAGATCACGGGGCCGGTCGAGCGCAAGATGATGATCAATGCCTTCAACTCGGGAGCCAGCGTTTTTATGGCCGATTTCGAGGATGCTCTGTCGCCCACATGGCACAATGTCATCGAGGGGCAGTTTAATCTCATCGAAGCTGTCGGTGGAACCCTTTCGTTCACATCGCCAGAAGGCAAGCAATATACCCTGAAACCTCCTGTCGCAACCCTGATGGTGCGTCCTAGGGGCTGGCATTTGCCTGAGAAGCATCTGCTTGTCGGCAGCAATCCCATCTCGGCCTCGCTTTTCGATTTTGGGCTCTATTTCTTCCATAATGTCAAAAAGTTGATCGACAAGGAATCTGGGCCTTATTTCTATCTGCCCAAAATGGAAAGTCATCTGGAAGCAAGGCTCTGGAATGACGTCTTTAATTTTGCGCAGGATGCGACAGGGATTCCAAAAGGATCTGTGCGGGCTACTGTTCTCATTGAAACGATTCCTGCTGCTTTTGAGATGGAGGAGATCCTCTATGAATTGCGCGACCATTCCGCAGGTTTGAACGCAGGCCGCTGGGACTATATCTTCAGCATTATAAAAAAATTTCATCGGCGGCCTGATGCCCTGCTGCCAGATCGCAGCCAGGTCACTATGACAGTACCTTTCATGCGGGCCTATACGGAATTGCTTGTCAAAACCTGCCATTCGCGCGGAGCTTTTGCGATGGGAGGAATGGCTGCCTTTGTTCCAAGCCGCAAAGATCCCGAAGTAAACGCCGTTGCCATGGAAAAAGTCCGCGAAGACAAAAGGCGCGAATCTAAGGATGGTTTCGATGGGACCTGGGTCGCCCATCCCGATCTGGTTCCGGTCGCAAAAGAGATCTTTACCGAGGTCCTGAATACGTCTTCCAACCAGTTGAGCCGACTTAGAGACGATGTCCAGGTGACGGCAAAGGACCTGCTGAACTTTGCCATTCCAGGGAGCACAATCACGGAAAAGGGCTTTCGCCAGAATGTCAATGTGGCGATGCAGTATCTCAGCGCCTGGCTGAACGGCTTGGGAGCTGTTGCCCTCTTCAATTTAATGGAGGATGCCGCCACAGCTGAGATCTCGCGGGCACAGCTATGGCAATGGCTGCATACCCCTGGAACGAGATTTGAAAGTGGGCAGCCAATCACAGATGAGCTCTACCAGCAAATTTCAGAAGTAGAATATGAGCATCTCAAAAAAGAGGGCCTCTATAAGGAGCGCCTCAATGATGCGCGGAAGCTGCTCGATGAGCTGGTGTTATCGGAAACATTTGCCGAATTTCTGACCTTAAAAGCTTACCATCAACTTTAAAGGGCGCCATGTATACTCAAAAAGAGATTAATGATCTCGAATTGCGATGGAAAACAGAACCGCGCTGGAAGAATATTGTACGGACTTATACCGCGGAAAACGTCATCAAGCTGAGGGGATCGCTCCTCTTTGATTACCCGCTGGCAAGGCATGGAGCAGAAAAGTTGTGGAGTCTGCTTTCCGATGAACCCTTTGTGCGCGCTCTGGGTGCCATGACCGGCAATCAGGCTGTCCAGCAGGTCCAGGCGGGTTTGAAAGCGATCTACATCAGCGGATGGCAGGTAGCCGCGGATGCCAATGATGCCGACCAGACCTATCCTGATTTGAGCCTCTACCCTTTCCTCAGCGTGCCTCATCTCATCCGTCGCCTGGCCAATGCGCTACGAAGAGCCGATCAGATTCAGCACATGCAGAACAAAGAGAATCTCGACTATTTTGCGCCTCTCGTCGCCGACGCGGAAGCCGGCTTTGGCGGCCCTCTCAATGCCTTCGAACTAGTCAAGGCGATGATCGAAGCCGGGGCGGCCGCCATCCACCTCGAAGATCAGCTCTCCTCATTAAAAAAATGCGGACACATGGGCGGCAAGGTGCTCGTGCCGGCAGCTACATTTATCGAAAAGCTGACCACAGCCAGGCTGGCGAGCGATGTTCTCGATATCCCCACACTCATCATCGGCAGAACAGATGCGGAATCAGCAACCTATATCCGTTCTGATGCCGATCCACGCGACAAACCTTTTCTGACAGGCGAACGCTCCAACGAAGGCTACTTTACCTTGAAAAGCGGGATCGAATACGCCGTTGCGCGCGCAGTCGCCTTTGCCCCTTACTGCGACCTGGTCTGGTGCGAAACATCCACACCCGACCTTGATGAAGCGCGCGCCTTTGCCCGTGGCGTGCATGCCAAATATCCTGGCAAGTGGCTGGCCTACAACTGTTCTCCCTCTTTCAACTGGCGCCGCAAATTAAGCGAAACAGAGATCGCATCTTTTCAGGAGCAGCTTGGAGATATGGGCTACAAATTTCAGTTTGTCACCCTGGCCGGTTTCCATACCCTCAACGCCTCCATGTTCGAGCTGGCCCACTCCTATAACAAGGAAGGCATGTCCGCCTATGCCAGATTTCAGGAGCATGAATTCGAGCTGGAAGCCAAAGCGCATTATCAAGCCATCAAGCACCAGAGCTTTGTGGGAGCAGGGTATTTTGACGAAGTCCTGGAAGCAATATCAGAAGGCAAAGCCTCGACACATTCCCTCAAAGGTTCAACTGAGGAAAAACAGTTCCAATGAGAGCCATGATACTGGAACAGCAAGGTCAGCCACTGCGTGCTGCCGAAATCCCTATCCCGGCCCCTGGACCGGAGCAGCTCCTCATCCGTATCCATGCCTGCGGAGTCTGCCGCACTGACCTTCACATTGTGGATGGAGATCTTCCCAACCCTAAGCTCCCTCTTGTGCCCGGACACCAGATCGTCGGCCAGGTGCAAAAAATCGGAAACACTGTTCAGGAATTTCAAGTCGGCGATCGGATCGGGGTTCCCTGGCTGCAAGGTTCTTGCGGGAAGTGCAACTACTGTCAAACAGAGCGAGAAAATCTGTGCGACAATGCCATTTACACCGGCTATCAAGTCGATGGAGGCTTTGCTGAATATTGCGTCGCCAATGCGAAATTTGCCTTCTCCCTCCCTCCCCACTATTCCGACATCCAGGCCGCTCCCCTGCTTTGCGCAGGCCTTATCGGTTACCGCAGTCTGAAACTGGCTGGCGAGGCCCGCAACATTGGCTTTTACGGATTCGGCGCCTCTGCGCATCTCCTCGCGCAAGTGGTGCGCCATCAAGGAGGAAGTGTCTACGCTTTCACGCGTCCAGGCGACACGAAAGCGCAGCAGCTCGCACGCGATCTGGGGGCAGTCTGGGCCGGCGATTCTGATGAAAAGCCACCTGTCGTGCTCGATGCTGCGATTATCTTCGCACCGGTTGGAGAGCTTGTTCCCGCAGCGCTTCGGGCTATCGGAAAGGGCGGGACGGTGGTCTGTGCCGGAATCCACATGAGCGACATTCCCTCTTTTCCCTACGACATTTTATGGGAGGAGCGCTGTGTACGCTCTGTGGCCAATCTGACGCGCGAAGATGGCCGGGAATTTCTCATGCTGGCCCATCTTCTGCCTCTGGAAACACATGTGGTAACCTATCCACTTGAACGCGTCAATGAAGCCCTTGCAGACTTACGTGCAGGGCGCTTTTCCGGCGCGGCGGTGATTACACTTATGCAAGATGAAATTAAAAAGGAGTAATGTATGAAAAAAGGAATTTTAAGTGTAGTGCTTGCATTGGCCTGCGGGGCCCTTCCTCTTTTTGGCGGCATGGATGAAACCGCCTCGAGCGTCGGCATTCCCACACAGCCTCCACCCGCTGCTGTGGCAGAGGTTATCCCGACAAGTCCTGGAGCTTCCTATCTTTGGGTACCTGGGCATTGGACCTGGAAAGGTGCCTGGTACTGGGAAAAAGGGCACTGGTCCGTTCGCCCCTACCCACAAGCTATCTGGATACCCGGACAATGGACAGTCCGCCACCACGGCTGGGTCTGGATGCAGGGGCATTGGGCATAATTTAAATAACAACACTCGACTCTGTGCCAAAGAGGCCGTCGGGGACACGTCCTGAGGCGTGTCCCCGCGCCCTCTTGAGCTTCATCTGCTTATTTTACAGCTTGCTTGGCTTTGTCTTTGAGTTTGCGAGC
>JAJFUZ010000011.1 GCA_021372155.1 Parachlamydia sp.
CGGATATCGTCGTCGCTCAACTGATCGAAGACAGCCGCGCGCGTCGTGCTGTTGGTATTGATCATGAAGGTGGCTTTCGAAGTCAGATCGGGTAGATTTTCGTAAACGATGATGCGCGCAGTGGCGGGCAGGCGGGTCACGGCGTAGGCCAGGTCGATCGGATCGTGTTCCCCTGCAATTTTGGCGATAGCGTGAACGAGGAGCTGAGAGGTCTGTTTCAGGAAAGCCTCGGAGAGCTTTTCGCTGACATCGTCGATGTGGCTCAATTCCGAAGGAAAAGTTGGGATAGGAGCAGTTTCTCCCCTCTTGTATTCCTCTGGCGTCACTGCCTCCATCATGATTAAGTACCCCTGTCGGGAATAAAGTATAAGCTTATGTATCAATATTATGCAAGGGCAGTCTTTCTGACAAAATAACTTGATTTAGATTTTAAATTTAGCTATGATGACATGTCTTTGAAAGAAACAAGTAACGGGAACAACAAGTTATGCACATTTCGCTCACTTTTATTCGCAGCTTCTTCATTCTGCTTTCCATCCTTTTTGTCACCACCTACTTGACAACCTTCACCCCCGATAGTCTGAACGCAACCAACGCAATTATCGGCGTTGTGCTTGGCTCACTTTTCGGGCTCCTGCTGATCGGCACTGAGCTGCTGTTCAAGAATTTTAACCTGCGCTCCCTCAATATCGCTATGATTGGCCTCCTGTGCGGCTATCTTCTGGGAGAAGCCATTCTTCTCGTATTCAAAACAGCAGTCGACGCCTCAACACTTGCCCTGGCGCCATCCACGCTTGCCTTGATCAGGATCGCCATTTTCTTATTCACAACTTACCTGGGTATGATCCTTACGGCGCGAGCGGCAGACGAACTCTATGTCAGCATCCCCTTCATCCGCTTCAAGCCAACCAGCCATAAGAAAAAAGATATCCTGCTCGACCAGTCCGCTCTGATGGATCCTCGCATCATCGATTTGGCCTCTTCAGGCCTCCTCGACAATCAGTTGATCCTGCCGCGCTTTATGTTGAAAGAATTGAACAGCTCGTTAGAAACAAGCGACGAGACACTTAAAGCTAAGGCGCGCCGCTGTCTTGATGCCATCAAGAAACTCGAAAATATCCCCTCGCTAGATCTGCGCTTTGTCGATAATGACTTCCCTGAACTGAAAGACCCGATGGCCAAACTGATCCGCCTCGCCCGACTCCAGGACGCCAACCTCATGACGGCTGATATCAACCGCGTCCAGCAAGCCATGATCGACGGCATCCGCATCATCAACCTTCACATGCTGGCAAATGCCCTGAAGCCTATCACACAGGCTGGCGAATTTCTCCATATCAAAATCCAGCGCTATGGCAAGGAGCCCCGCCAGGGCGTCGGCTATCTGGAAGATGGCACCATGGTGGTCGTCAACGGCGGCGCCGAATTTATTGGCGAGACGATCAAAACTCAGGTCCTCTCTGTCAAACACACCTCGTCTGGCCGCATGATCTTTTGCAATGCTATGGACGAGTCCATGGAGCTGCAAGAGACCGCACACCCTGCTGCCGATGCTGAAAATTCGCACAAAAACTACTTTGCCCTCTAAATGCTGGGCACTGACCTCATTGAGGTAAAGCGCGTCGAAGCGATTATCGCACGCTATGGCAAGCGTTTTCTCGATCGTCTGTTTACGCCCGACGAGCAAACTTACTGTCTGAAGCATCGCGACTCCTCGCGCCACTTTGCGGGAAGGTTCGCCGCCAAAGAGGCCATCGTCAAAGCTCTCGGAACAGGAATTTCTCAAGAGATTGGCTGGCTGGACATCGAAATCATCAACGATGGACGCGGCAAACCCCGCGTTCAGCTATCTGTTCAGGCAAACGCACACTTTTCCCAACCCAAGATAGAGCTGACCATCAGCCACTGCCGTGACTACGCCATGGCTGTCGCACTTATATCATAATCCGAAAGGATAGAGAAGGCTGATAAAGATCTTATTGACCCGTTCGGGACAATCATGGGCATGGACTCTGTAGGAGCATCCCAGATCGACAATAGCCCCTGCTTCAAAATGATGCGAATAGGCGAAACCAAGATCGATCGATTGATGGTGGATGGGGCCGTAGCCGTGGAAATGGTGCTTGAGCGAAAGATTGTTGCGCCCAAGTCCCCAAAGGCTCTCCGCAAAAATGCGGAAGCGATGGCAGTCCCACACATTATGCTCCCAGGCGGCATCGGCGCGCACCCAAGGAGATCCATGGTCGGCGATCCCAAGCCCCAAGACTCCCCAGGCCCGAGAGATCCAGAACTGCTCGCACAGGCAAATCTCTTTGCCAACAGCCAGATCCCCCTCAAGCTGGATGCCGCCATGGTAGAAACAGCTAATATCGTGAAGGGCCAGCTTGAACACTTGAGACACGGTCAGGCTAGTCGTCAGAGTGACCGCATCGCCGATAATATCGTCCAGCCACTGGTAGCGCCCGGTCAAAGAGATATCGGAGAGGCTGAAATCGCGATGGCGCGTCGCTGCCGCTGATGTTTCCAGCTCGACTGCCCATCGGTCGTAGGCACCGCCAATGGAGAGGAAGAGAAAGTTGTCATGCGAGCTGTGATGCCGAGATCCCTTCGCCGTATCTACCTTCTGGTAATCCTGGTACAGCCAGGTGGCCCGTGGCTGCAGTTCCAAGTTACGTGGATACCAGGGCATCCTTTCTGTTGCCTCCAGGAAAGGCGCAAACAAGACAAAAAGAAAAAGCATATGCTTCATTATTCGATATATCCTCGGGCTGAAAGTTCGCGCTCTGCCTCTAAAGCAGCCATGCAACCCGATCCAGCAGCGGTGATTGCCTGACGGTAGACGTGGTCCTGGGCATCCCCTGCCGCAAAAATCAGCTCTCTGCTCGTCCGCGATGTGCCAGGTTCAACTTTGATATAACCATTGTCGTGCAGGTCGATCTGTCCCCTCAAAAAATCTGTATTCGGAGTATGACCTACAGCGAAGAAGAGTCCAGCAGCATCGCGCTGCGTCAACTGATCGCTTTTCAAATTGCGGATCGTGACGCTGCGCACAATCCTATCTCCGTCGACGCGCTCCACGACGCTATCCCAGAGAATTTCGAGCTTGGGATGATTCATAGCCCGCTGCTGCATGATTTTCGAGGCGCGCAGCTTATCCCTGCGATGGACGATATAGACTCGGCTTCCAAACTTTGTAAGGAAGAGCGCCTCTTCAACAGCCGAATCACCTCCGCCGACCACAAAGAGCGGCTGATTGCGGAAAATGGGCATAGCTCCGTCGCAGACGGCACAGGCGGTGACACCTTTCTGCCAGAATTCGCCTTCACCAGTTCCTGGGATCTCCAGCCTCTTGGCAGTTGCTCCGGTGGCGATGATGACGCAATCCGCTTCCACTGCTGTCTGTTTCCCATGGATCTTAAAAGGATGGCGGGTGAAATCCACGCTCTCCACATCTTCGGAGAAGATTGTCGTCCCAAAGCGCAGGGCCTGTTTGCGAAAACTATCCATCAGGACCGGACCACTGACGCCATCGGGAAAGCCCGGATAATTTTCCACGTCAGTCGTTGTCATAAGCTGGCCGCCTGCAGGCCCTGAAAAAAAACCTTCATACAAAAAAGGAGCAATGTTGGCTCTCGCAGCATAGATCGCAGCTGTAAAACCTGCAGGACCTGAGCCAATGATGACAAGCTTCGTTTTTTTCATATTATGCCTCTTGTAAGGAAAACATCTTACACACTTTGTGGACTTGCATCAAGAGCTATTCGTTGACTTTATACCTAGTTCCATGGTACTCTGATTCAATATGCCTAGAGAAAAAAGACATGGATCCACAGATACTGACAGCCTTTTTAGCCTACTTTCTCGTCTTGTTGACCATAGGCATTCTTTCCTACCGCAAGCAGCGCACTGATTCCGATTTCATCGTTGGAAACCGCTCTCTGAACTTCTGGGTCATCGCCCTTTCCGCCCATGCGAGCGACATGAGTTCGTGGCTTTTCATGGGTTTTCCGACCGCCATCATGCTGCGCGGCCTTCCCCAATCCTGGATCGCCATTGGACTTCTTTTCGGAATGTTCCTGAACTGGCAGCTGATTGCCAAGAAACTGCGCATCGCGACGGAAAAGCTGGAAAGTTATACTCTCTCCACCTTTTTCGAAAGGCGCTTCAAAGATACCTCCGGCATCATCCGCATCCTCACGGCCATGATGACGATTTTCTTCTTATCCTGGTACCTCTCCTCTGGCTTGATGAGCATCGGCATGGTCTTGGAATCGGTCTTCAAGATCGACTACACCTTCGGCCTCACCGTGGCAACTGCCGTGGTTCTGATCTACACCTTTATCGGCGGCTTTGTCACAGTCGCCTGGACCGACCTCTTCCAAGCCCTCTTTCTTCTTGGGGTCATTCTCGTCGTCCCCTTCGTCGCCCTCTCCCATATCGATGGCGGCTTTGGGACAATTATTGCCACTGCCCAGGCCAAAGAGATCGACCTTGGCATTTTTGAGAATTTTTCTACCGACAGCCTTCTGACCATCATCTTTTTGGTGCTGAGCTGGGGCCTCGGCTATTTCGGCCAGCCGCATATCGTCACCAAATTTATGGGCATTAAAGACGCATCTCAGATGCATAAGTCCAAATATGTCGGAATGACCTGGATGCTTGTGGCCCTCTCTGCAGCGATTTTTGTTGGCCTTGTAGGAATCGCCTACTTTCCAAACGGCCTTGACAATCCGGAGCTCTTCTTCGTCGAGATGGTCAAGTCACTCTTCAACCCTCTCTCCGCAGGCTTTATCCTCTGTGGCCTCCTTGCCGCCAGCATCTCGACAATGGATTCCCAGATCCTGGTCTGCGCCTCGGTTTTGAGCGAGGATGTCTACAAAAACCTCATTAACAAGAAAGCCACGCCTGTGCGCCTTCTTTTTATCTCGCGCATGGGTGTTGTCGTCGTCTCCATCCTTTCTCTCGTGGTCGCCCTCAGAGGCAACAGCACCATCCTGAGCACCGTCCATTATGCCTGGATGGGCCTCGGCTGCGCTTTCGGCCCCCTTGTCCTGATGTCGCTCTATTCCAACAGCACGAACCGCTACGGGGCGATCGCAGGCATCGTGGTCGGCGGCACCATTGCAGCCGGCTGGCATCTGGCAAACCCCCATCTCACCAGCTACGCGATCCCAGCGATGATTCCCGGATTTTTCCTCAGCCTGCTCAGCATCAGCCTCGTGTCCTCCCTCACGAACGCCAAGCAGCCAGTCACTGCGGAAACGCCTCGCTGACAGGTTTCATCTTTGATACTAGTATCAAGCCGATTCCAAGAATGGCTGCCGCGCTGAACAAAATGACTCCGATCGACAGAAATCCCTCTCGATAGACCTCAAACGAAGGAACCAGATCAGCCTCATCGATGGCCATCCACTTGGCCAGATGGCCTCCAATCACGCTGGCAAGAGAAAAGCCGATGGGAACAAGCCCCATGACCATCCCTTGATGCTTCTTGGTGGCGATCTCAGCGCAAAAGCTGTAGGCGGTAGGGCCAACCATCAGCTCCGCGAAAGCAACAGCGGCTGTCATGCCGATCACAAAGAGCACGGGAACAGGCCGACCATCAGGACTGGCCCACGCGAGCACCACGAAGGCGCACGCTGCTATGGAAAATGGCAGGATCATGCGCAAAGCTCCCGAGATCTTCCCGCTCAGTCTGTTCATCAAAGTCCCGAAGATAATGATGACGGCAGGATTAATGCTTAAGAGCACCGAGGGAGGGATCGGTATGCTCCACAGGCTTTTCGTGGCATGCCTGTCGCTGAACAGTGTGATTGATGTTCCCATCTGCTCTTCAGCTGCAAAAAAGAGAGCGATGGCCAGGATGTACAGCATCGCTTTGGCAATTTTCTGCACTCCGGCAGAATCCTCTTGCACAAGGCGATAGGCCACATACGCAATTGTGGCGAGGAAGACCCAGGGGACTAAGGGAAAGACCATTTCCTCATTCTGCAATCCTTGCGAGATCAGCAACACGGCAAGAATCAACAGAAACGGAACTAATGTGGCTCCCCTTTTTGACACCTGTTTGGGGCTTGCCTTGCCCTTATCTTCCAGAACCGCTCCAAAGTAATGGAACAGGCTGTTGCCGATCAGCATGCCGATCGCAGCGAGGCCAAATCCATAGTGCCAGCCGAACTGGTCTCCCACATAGCCGCAAAGCAGACTGGCCAGCAGAGATCCTAAATTGATCCCCGCATAAAAGAGCGTATAGCCTGCTTCTCGTCTGCCATCCTGTTCTTCGTAGAAAAGTCCCAACATTGCTGAGAGGTTGCTCGAGAACAGTCCGGAGCCAATGATGATCAGTGCCAGAGCCGGGAAGAAAAAGAGAGTCTCGGAACCAAAAGCCAGGATCACGTGTCCAGAGAGAATCAGCCATCCTCCCAAAGAAATGGCCTTGCGCAGCCCAAGACATCGGTCGGCGGCAATCCCTCCCAGGATGCCGCCGAACTCCACTAGGGCCGTATAGAGCGCAAAGACTCCAAACGCCTGAGTATCCGTAAACTTCAAATTGTGGATCATGTACAGGACCAGCAGGACGCGCATACCATAAAAGCTGAAGCACTCCCACATCTGGACTGACACTAAAAGCATTAGAGCTTTAGGTTGCTGTTTCATCTGCTTTGACCTCCTGAAGCAGATGAAACCGCTTCCTTACCCCGCGTGTTACAGTACATATGGACAAAGTTAAACAGCTTCTGCAGATCGTCTGCACCTTGTCTCCAGTAACCAATCTCTTCCTGTGCTTTCTGGTCTTTGACCTGGAATTCAGGATGGTGCGGAACATACTGCTCTCCAAGTGCAGCATTTGCCAGCAGGATTTTTTCAAGTCCATACTGATTGATTATTTCCGCCAATTCGCTCAGCTTCAAAGCGGTGATGCCTTCACAAACAATCACAGGCTCTGTTGTCTCAAGCTTCTCAGCTTCTCCAAACCGCACAAAATGCCCGCCTGGCTCCACTGCCCTGAAAATCAATCCCGGACTTGGCTCCTCACCGATCTTGTGAAGAGGTTTCACGACAATAGGCGTGTTTGACTCTCTCAGATGCAGAAGAACTGCCTTGACAGTGTAATAAGCGCAGGAAAAGGTCTTCAGACGCGGCTGCTTTTTTTCGGCTTTTATTCCTGAATATTCGAGAAGGTTTGATTTCTCGAACATCCTGCCGATAAGCTGCTTTTCTTCCCCATCTACAATCGAGTATCGGGGCACTTGTGAGCCCAGAAATTGAATCGAATACTTCGACAGGAAAGCCTGTGCGAATGCCACAACCTCGGCTCGATACTGGTCTTCCACTCGGCTGGCAAGCCTCAAAAGCTGGGAATGATCGGTCTTCTCCGTTTCATACCCGGCCGCATCGGCACACATTTTTTTGGTGATCGTCAACAGCCGCGATAAAACGAGATAGCCCATCTCAGGGGTCGCATCCAAATGGGAGACCATCGTTTTCAAAAATGCCTTGTAATGCATTTTTTGAGCATGCGGCTGCGCATCCCGATTCCTCAGCGCATCCAAATTCGCTTCACACAAGGGCCGCAATGCGGCGCATTCGACTCTCAGCTCCCTCAAGCGAGCTAGATGCAGCAGTCGGAACGAATGGGCTTCGCAGCCATAATTTCCAGCATGCGCATCCAGCTGGATCAGGTCCCCCTGTTCCAACAAATGGATGGCCTCGAGAGCACATGCCGTGATCAACTGGCATAATCCCATTTCATTCTTTTCGCTGCTTAGTTTTAAATTTTCAGGCACAAAATAGGAAAGCATAGGCTTCCTTTCAGTTGTCGTAGGCAACATAAAAACCTCTATATATAAATATTTAACTAAAAGAATTTGAGCGTGCTTCAGGAAGATCTGCTTCGAGTACAGCTAAAAAATAGCGCCTACAAAAGAGCCATCGATGGCAGAACTATGCTGAACACAGTCAAATCAAATTCAAAAAACTGTATGTGAAAAAAATAAGATTAACGCTTGACGCGACGTTTCAAAAGAAGGGAGGAGGACAGAATAGAAGCAACAGAAGCAACAATGAATCGGTGTGAAGATTCTTCTATAGGGACAGGGCTTGATAACATGGCAACACTCCTTTTTAATGCAGTATGTTAGTATACTGTAGACAGGATTATAAATTAATCGAGATCAACTTGTCAAACAAAAATCAGGGGAAAGATGAAATGCGCCTTTAGATTGCATCCAAGACAACTTTCTAAACAAGTTTTACAAGAGGTGAATATTTTTGTAATAGCTCATCAGCCGTTAAAAAGATGAGTGGCTCACAAACCGCCTGAGCAATCAGGAGTCGATCAAAAGGATCCCGATGAATGTGTTCGAGGTTGCATACGGCAGCAGCGTGCTTGGCTGTAACTGATAATTCGACAAAACCGCTTTTCACAATAGATTCGGCCAGATCGCTTATATCATTTGCCGAATCAAACTTCCCAAGACTCTTTTTTATTGCAATTTCCCAGACTGATGCACTGCTTACAAATCTTTCATCTGCGTTCACGATCATCTCGCGAACTTTCTTAGTGAGTTTGACATCATCCAGGACACACCAAAGAAAAATATTGGTATCAAGTAGAAGACGCATTACTTTCCTTCAAATAAATCCAGGATATCATCGGACAGAGGAGCATCAAAATCTTCTGAGAGATGAATTTTGCCTTTTAAGATTCCAAATCGAACCCTTGTTTTCTTTTCTTGAATGGGCACAAGTTTTGCAACCGGTTTCCCGGCTTTGGCTATCAGAATCTCCCTGCCTTCTGCTGCTGCATTGACCAATTGAGAAAAGTGCGTTTTAGCCTCGTGCATGTTTACTATATCTTGTACTGTATACATAGAAAACTCTCGTTAACCTAAGTCTAGTCTAGTCCATATTAAATTGCAACTGTTCTCATAAGCGTGAGGCCGAACCCCAAAATTGCCATTCCCGATATTCTGTTGAGCCAGATAGCTGTGTGAACACTGATTTTATGTCTGAAAAGCGCGGCAGCGCTGCTCAATAGAAGCCACCAGATGGTCGAGCCAGCAAAGACACCCACCGTTGTGGCCAGGGCAAGCACGAGGCCATTGCTCTCCCCTCTAAGGCCAAGTCCCGCATAGATTGCAACGAAACTGAGAATGGTCATGGGATTCGTCAGGGTCAGAACAAAGGTGGTGAGATAGAGCCGATATCCTTTGATATCTCCTGAGTCCTCTCGCGCTTCTCTCCTTCCAGCAAAAAAGGTGGCTATTCCAAGATAACAGAGAAAAGCGGCTCCCAGCCACTGAACATACTGGCCATAAGCCGCGAAAAAATGGGCGACCGCAGTGATGCCAAAGCCTGCCAAAGCGCCATATAGGGCGTCTGCGCTCGCAGCCCCAAGCCCCACAATGACTCCTGCGAAGGCTCCCGAGATCAGAGAATGGCGGATGCACAAGAGACCGATCGGCCCGACAGGCATCGCAATCGAAAAGCCGATCAGGCATCCTTTGACAAACAGCTCAAACATCTGCAACCGTCTCTTTTGGAGAGGCGAGCACGATTGTTGTTCGGGTGCGCAACACGCCTGGAATGATCTTAAGAGATTCATTTAAAAAGGCATCCAGATGTTGTGTGGTGCGGCACCGTACCTTGAGCAGATAGTCATCGTCTCCAGCAATGTGGTGGCACTCTTCGATATTAGAGGTCGCTTCAACACGCTTCAGAAAGCCCGTGCGATGCTTCGGATGTCCTAGCGTCACTGCAACAAATGCTGTGAGGCCATACCCCAGCGCAGCATAATCGAGGCGAGCACTGTACCCTTTGATGATCCCCTTTTCCTCAAGTCGTTTCACCCTCTCGGCTGTGGATGGCGCTGATAGTTGCAGCAGGCCAGCCAGTTCCGACCAGGTGATTCTTCCCTGATGCACCAAACGGCTGATGATTTTAGAATCTAAGGCATCAATCATAAATATCCTTGTTATACAAGGAATATTAACATTTTCACCTTATAATGTCAATCCAAGTGCGGAGAGCCATTCCTGCGGGGGCACGACCAGCCTGCGATTCTGTAAATCCATCAAACCCAGCTTAAATTCCGCGATGCAGCAGGCCTCCCCATTGCGCACCATCTGCTGGCCCAACTTCACAATTTTGTTCTCATGGGCGGTGGGGATCGTCACGATCACAATTTCATCGCGCAGGCAAAGCTCTTTGGTATACTTGATTGTCGATTCCAGCAGAACGGGCGCAAGTCCCATTTTCATCAATTCCTTCAGGCCGTAGCCATTCTCATGAATCATCTGCCAGAGAGCCTCTTCAAACAGGGTCTGATAGCAGGTATTGTGCATATGCCCCAAGCTGTCGAGGTAATGCTCTTTGATGGTGACTGGATAGGTAAATTCTTTAGTCTCCATAATATAACCTCCCCCTTCGGGAATCACACTGGAATGTGAATGGAGATAATTAATAACAGAATGAATACATAAATATTATAGTAACGCTACTATTTTAATTTGTCAACTGTTTTATTTAATAGATAAAACAATCTTGCCACGCGCATGGCGCGTTTCCAGGTGGGCAAACGCCGGTGAAAACTGCTCAAAATCGAAGACCTGGTCGATGACGGGTTTGACTAGACCCTGTTCGACCATTTGAGCGATTTCCTTGAGATCCGGCGTGTTGGATCGGATCAGGACGAATCGGGCGCGCTGAGAGGAAAAAAGAGTCAGGAAGGCATCAAGAAAGAGGCGCTTGGAGGGCACGGTGTTCACATAGGTCCCTTTCGATTTAAGAGCGGGACGCGCCATGTCAAAGGTTTGATTGCCAAAGGCGTCGAAAATGCCATCATACTGCTCATTAAAAGGGTTATCTGCAGCATAGTCGAGGACAACATCAGCTCCAAGCTCTCGGCAGAAATTCTGATTTTTCGCACTGGATGTCGTCGTCACATGAGCTCCGATGGCTTTTGCGATCTGGATGGCATAGACGCCAACTCCTCCCGATGCACCCAAAATCAAGATGCGCTGGCCTTTTTCCAAGTGGATAAGATTGCGCAAGGCCTGCAATGAGGTCTGGGCGGCAAGCGGCAGGGCCGCAGCCTGCTCAAACGAGAGCGCATTGGGCATGGGTGCACATTCATGCTGTTTGATGAGGACATAATCGGCAAGGGTCCCTCGCCGGCTGGTAAGTTCGTTGAGGCTTCCATAGACAGGAGTACCCACCGCGAGCTCCACACCCTTCCCCACCTCTGCGACAGTGCCGGAAAAATCGAGTCCCACAATTTTGGGAAATCGCGACCCCGTGAGCCAGGCAAATCTGCCTTTCCTGACGAGAGCATCTTTGGGATTCAGAGCCGAAGCATGCACCTTGACAAGCACTTCGCCAGACGAGGGCGAAGGCAGCTGGATTTCGCCGACGTGAAGAACATCGATGCGACCATATTTGTCATAGAGGACGGCTCGGGATGTGTGCATAATGAAGAAGCCCTCCATGTGGAGGGCTTTTATTTATCCGGCTTTATGCTTTTCGATGTAGTCGACAACCGAACCAACCGTCTTGAGCTTTTCGGCCTCTTCTTCCGAGATTTCGCAGCCGAAGCGCTCCTCAAAGGTCATGATGAGCTCGGTGAGATCCAGCGAATCCGCGTTGAGATCTTCCACGAACGACTTCTCGAGGGAGACTTCCTCCTTGTCGACGCCGAGCTGCTCGACAACGATGTCGATGACTTCTTGTTCTGTAGACATAATTTTTCCTTTTGTTTTTCTTAAGCTATCTTTTTTACCTCATCACCATTCCGCCGTCAACTGTAAAGACTTGGCCGGTGATATAATCGGATAAATTGCTGGCCAAAAAGAAGGCGGTGTTGGCGATATCTTCTGGTTTTCCCATTTTGCCAAGCGGGATTTTGGCCAGGGTGGCTTCCTTCTGAGCATCGGTCATCACTTCGGTCATGTTGGTTTCGATAAAGCCGGGAGCGATGCAGTTGACGCAGATGCTGCGCGAAGCGAGCTCCAGGGCTAGCGCTTTAGTGAATCCAATGATGGCTGCTTTCGAAGCGGCATAATTGACCTGGCCAGCATTTCCTGTGAGGCCGACAACTGAGCTCACATTGATGATTTTGCCTTTTCTTGCCCGCATCATGGGCCGAACCAGTGCATGGGTGGTATTGTAACAGGATTTGACATTTACCGTCATGATCCTGTCCCACTCTTCTTCGCTCATCTTCATAATCAACTGATCACAGGTGATGCCTGCGTTGTTGACCAGGATATCGACCTGTTGGAACTTTTCCAGGACCTTTTTGATCACTTCATCGACTTGAGCGGTATTGCCGATGTCAACCGGAAAGAAAAGGGCGTTGTCGCCACCGGTGAGAGCCCTGATCTCTTCGACGACTTTGGCACCGCGCTCCGCATTGGTGCCCAAGATGGCCACTTTGGCGCCAACCTCAGCAAATTTCAAAGCGATCGCCTTGCCGATGCCTGCTGTCCCACCTGTAACAATGGCAGTCTGATTCTGCAATAAACCTTTCATCCTATCTCCTTCGAGAAATTTTCTAATTCGCTGACTGATTCGACACTGATCGTTGGAGCCTGCAGTCCGATGCGCTTATTGAAGCCGGAGAGCGTCTTGCCGCAGCCTACCTCCACAAAGAGGTCTACGCCCTTTTCCGCCATCTTGCGCACGCTCTGTTCCCAGCGGACAGAATGGGTCACCTGCCGGATCAAATTCTGTCGGATCTCGGCCACCGTTTCGACAAAATCGCCTGGCACATTCATCGCAAGGGCTACAGGCGATTCCTGGATGGGGGCATGCATGACAGGCTCAGCCAGGCGCTCTTCGGCTGAACGCATCAGGCCGCTGTGAAAGGCGCCATGCACCTGCAGAGGCAGTATGCGCTTGGCCCCTTTGGCTTTAGCAGCACTGCTGCCCGCTTCAATTCCCCTTGCCGTTCCAGAAATGACGACCTGTCCAGGACAATTGAAATTGGCCACCCACAGATCATTTGGGAGGCCAACCTCTTTGACCATCTGCTCCACAATCGTAGCCTCGAGCCCCAGGATGACTGCCATGGAGCCCTTCGTTGTCTCGCAGGCATCATTCATGAACTGGCCGCGATATTGAACAAGCTCCAGGCAATCTGCAAATGAAAGTCGACTAGATGCTGAGAGGGCTGTGTATTCTCCGAGGCTCAGGCCCGCGCAAATGGCGGGTTTCAAATGAGGAAATTCATGCTGCAGCACTTTAAAGATCGCCATGCAGGCAACAAAAATCCCCGTCTGGCTGTTGCGCGTCTCGGTCAGTTCTTCTTGAGGACCCTTCAGAACAATGTCTGAGAGATTGCGTCCCAGTCGATCGTCAGCCTCTTCCAGCAATTCGCGGGCGATCGCAAAATTTTCGACAAAGTCCTTCGCCATGCCGGGATATTGGGCGCCTTGGCCGGGAAACAGAAATGCGATTTTTTTTTCTTTCATTATCCTACATTTTGGTTAAAAGGGCCGCTCCCCAGGTCAAACCGCCTCCAAAGGCGACGAGGAGGAGATGTTCTCCTCCATGCAGCTTCTTTTCGCGCACAAGTTCATCCAAAGCAATGACCACGCTGGATGCCGAAGTGTTGCCATATTTGTGCACTGTCTTGTAGACCCGCTCTTCGGGAATTTCAAAGCTTTTGCTCAGCGCCTCCATGATCCTGTCGTTCGCCTGATGAGGAATCAGCCAGCCAATCTGCTGTTCGCTCAAACCTGCCTTGGCAAGACACTCCTTGACAGCACCGTTCATGCGCCTGACGGCATGCTTGAATACCTCTTTACCCATCAGCTTCAAGGTGTGCATGTTTTGAGCGACCGTATCCGCAGTCGCAGGATGGCGCGCTCCCCCACCCGGAACGATGATCAGCTCAGCAAGCGAACCGTCGGCTCCGAGGCAGATGCTGTCGATCGCCAGCCCTTCCCATTCATTGCCCACCACGGCCGCCCCCGCTCCATCGCCAAAGAGCACGCAGGTATTGCGGTCCTTGTAATCGATAAAGGCGCTCATCTTCTCAGTTGCCACAACCAGAATTGTCTTGTAAAATCCCGCTTCAATATAGGCTTTGGCCATTGAAAGGGCGCAAAGAAATCCCGTGCAGGCCGCCTGGATATCGAAGGCCGCCGCCCGCGTCGCCCCCAATCTATGCTGGATCAGAGCCGCTGTGCCGGGACAGATGTAATCGGGGGTCATGGTCGCAACGAGAATCAAATCGATCTCCTCGCAGCCGATATCGGCATCTTGAATGGCGCGCTTCGCAGCTTCAACCCCCATATCGGAGGGAGCCTCATCCGGAGCAGCAATGCGCCTTTCGCGGATGCCCGTCCTTGACAGGATCCATTCATCGCTAGTCTCGACCATCTGCTCGAGATCGCTGTTAGATAACACGCGCTTCGGGAGGTAGGAGCCTAATCCAATGATGCGGGCTTTGAGCACAACGTTTCCTTCTCTAAATTCAAAGGGAATATTCTAACATACATCGAGGTATGGATAAAGAAAAAAGAGTGGATGCACATAGCCGAGAAAACCACGATATTAATTTATATTATATTTTAACTATCTTTAACTAAAATTAACGTATTAGCTTTATAATTATTGTTTAGTTTTAAACCTATTTTATTGGAGGTAATTAATATGGACCTAAAAATAAACATAAACGTTGAGAGTGCCTTAGCCGCAGGTGTAGCAGGAACTGCAGTTGGCGCAGTTTCGTGGAGTCTGATCCAGGCAACCGCAGTGAATGCTATAATTGGGGAAATAGGGTGCAAATTTGCTAGCAACTCATCAGGCTGTTATGCAAGTGCGTATGCTCCTTTTGTCGCGACAACTTTTCTTGGAATTGTTCTAACGGCTGGTGCTGTCGTTAAGACTTACCAATTTTGTTCGAAAATGTTTCGAGCACAAGCAGCCTCATGATTTGCCAAACCGTAGTTGGAGCCAAGCGCAACGCTTAGCCCAATTTCAACCACTGTGAATGCAACCCCCTCTTTATAATTAATAAATTAACATTGACGAATTACAGTTAGCTTATTATAATTCATAAAATTAAATATTTGGATAGATAATGGAAATACATTTTAAAATAAATGGTCCGGGTCTACTAGCTGGAATCGCTGCAGGATATGCAAGTGACATAGCTACGCAGATTATGGTACAGGCTGTCGCAAAAAAGTGGTGTCACTCTGTTGACCAAAATCATGTTTTTTGTGATGGACTTGCGTCTGGTTATGTTTTCGCAGCAGCTTGTCTTGGAGTTTTTCTAACAGCTGGTGCTGTCTATAAGACTTACCAAGTGTATTCTAAGCATTTCCCGAACCCACGGCATCATATCCATATAGAAGCGCACCTCCATAGAAGGTAATCTCCAAAGAACCAGAAGGGGATGTAAGATCGTTTTTCATTTTATTGCCATTTTGCTATGCTTACCGCTATGCATTATCCCCGACATCTTTTGAAACTCATTGACGCCTTGAAACGCCTTCCTGGCGTAGGTAACAGAAGCGCCGAAAGGTTTGCCTTTGACATGCTCCAGTGGAAACAGGGGCATCTTCAGGAGCTGTCTGGCCTGATCGATGCGATTCCCCATAAGCTGAAAAGCTGTGCAGAGTGCGGCTGCCTGATTGGCGACGATGCCTGCCCTTTTTGCAGCGATGAGCGGCGTCAGTCGGGATTCATGTGCGTGATCGCCACGCCGCGCGATGCCTTTTCGATCGAGCAGACGCGCGAATACAAGGGCCTGTATCATGTTTTGGGCGGTCTGCTGAATCCCATGGAGGGGTGGGGTCCTGAAAAGCTGGCCATTCCCCAATTGAAGCACCGCATCCAGGCGCTCAAGATCAGAGAGGTTGTCCTGGCCCTCGATTCTACCATCGAAGGCGACGCCTCCTCGCTGTATCTGAAGCGCGAGCTGGAACCATTGGGAATGCCGATCTCCCGCCTTGCCTTTGGCCTTCCTATCGGAAGCTCTCTTGATTATGTCGACGGTGGTACGCTCGCGCGCGCCTTTTCCGGACGTGCTAAATTCTGATTTCCCTTGCCTTTGACCCAGACGATCCTCTAAGATAGCCAACTCGCTCCGCCGGAGATAACATTATGATAAAATATATCGTTTCGTTCCTTTTTCTTTTCGCACTGTGCCAGGCCAGTCTGCAGGCCCAGACAATGCATTATGAGAACCAGGTCATTGAAAAGCTCGATGTTGTCGTCGAGCAGCTGCCCACTGGCGCCGACTTTGATCGCGCGGGGGTCCAGGCACGCATCAAGACGCGTGCGGGAGATGTATTTTCCCATGCCACATTCGACAGCGACCTCAAGACGCTTGCAAAAGAATTTGACCGCGTGGTCCCCAAGCTGGAGTCGATTAACGGCAAGCTCTACATCACTCTGCGCATCTGGCCAAAGCCCATGATTCGCACCATCAATTGGAATGGCAACGAAAGGATCAAGACGAAATATCTGCTGAAAGAGTTGGGGATTTCCCCTGGAACCGTGTTCGACCGCCAAGCCTTCAACAAGGCTTTCCACAAGCTGAAGGCCTACTACGTCAAACAGGGTTTCTTTGAAGCGGAGATCAACTATCATGTCTCGCTCGATTCTCTTGCCAATGAGGTGGACATCACAATCACGATCCAGGAAGGACGCGCTGGGAAGATCAAGCAAATCGTCTTCCAGGGCTTTTCTCCATGCGAGCAGAGCGAGATCCTCGATTTGATCGCCACCAAGACCTACAAGTTAGTTCTCAGCTGGCTCAACAATGAGGGTCTCTATAATGAAGAGGCGATCCAGCATGACCAGTTCGTCATCATCAATTATCTGCACAATAAGGGACATGCCGACGCCAAGGTCCGCATCGAGGTCAGCGAGGCGAAACAGCGCGACCGCATCATCGTCACCATCATCGCAGAGCGGGGTGAACCCTATTACTTTGGCAAAATCACGATTCAAGGCAACACTCTCTTCTCCGATGAGGAGATCTGGAATCAGGTCACCATCTGCACAGGCGAACCCTATTCCCCTGAAGAACTTCAGGAGACCCGTCGCTATATCACTGAATATTACGGCCGTTGCGGTTATATCGATGCCATCATCGATTTCGAACCCAAGCTGGACTGCGAAAACGGCATCTACGACGTCGATTTAAAGATCGAAGAGGGCGCTCAGTTCCGCGTCGGGATGATCAAGGTTTATGGCAACACCTGCACGCAGACGCGCATTATCCTGCATGAAACCCTTCTGATCCCTGGAGAGGTGTTCAATATCGACAAGCTGCAGAAAACGGAACAACGCCTCAAAAACATCGGCTTTTTCAAAAATGTCAACGTCTATGCCGTCAAAACGGAAGGGACCTCGCTCCTTGGAGGCAGCTACCGCGATGTGCATGTCGAGGTAGAAGAGACCAACACAGGCAGTTTCAACACCTCATTTGGCTTCAGCACTTCGGAAGCTCTCTTTGGCAGCGTCGGCATCACGGAACGAAACTTTAATTATCAAGGCCTGGCGTATCTCTGGGAAGATGGCTTTCGCTTGATCCGAGGAGGGGGCGAATATCTGCATCTGGGCGCCACATTTGGAACCAAGAGCCGCAAGTATGAACTCTCCTGGGCAAAGCCCTACTTCATGGATACTCCCTGGATCGTCGGATTTGACATTGAGAATTCGCGCACAAGCTACCTGTCGCGCCACTATACCATCAACGCAACAGGCCTCACCCTTCATACTGGCTACCAGGTCAACCCATTCTTGAGAACAGGCTGGCATTATCGCCTGCGCGATACGCACATTCAGCTCAGCAGCGATATTGACAAACACCATGAACATGAGAAGCTGAGAGAACACCTGCGTAAGGCCGAAACCCCTAAAGAGCGCCAACAGATCAGAAAATCCTTCAAGCAACAGATGGAGGGGATCAATGCTTTGCGCCACCAGGCCAAGCATGCAGGCCTTGTTTCTGCAGTCGGCACCACGCTTACCTATGATTCCACCGACTCTCCTACAATGCCTACAGAGGGTCTTAAATCGCGCCTGGCTGCCGAGGTGGCCGGTGTGGGCGGTTACCACTCTTTCATGGGCTTAAGTTATCTGAATGCCCAGTATTATCCCCTGCATGACTGTGGAGTCATTAAACTGCGCGGGGACATTCGCTTCCTTGTCCCCTACGGCAAGACCCATTTTCAGACGATCCCGATCGACGAACGCCTCTTCCTCGGCGGCGACACCATGGTGCGCGGCTACCGTCCCTGGAAGCTGGGCAAAGAATTTGACAAAGGCGACCCCGAAGGCGGTCTTTCGCTGCAATACTATTCGATAGAGTACAATTACTACCTGGCCAAATGGTCCGATGTCTTCTGCTTCTTCGATGCAGGCCAACTCTCAACGCGCCCCTTCCACTTCGGCCGCCTCTACTACTCTGCAGGCTTTGGCGTACGCCTGAAAACCCTGCCGGGCGTTCCGCCTGTCACGCTCGGGATGGGCTTCCCAATCAACCCCAAACATCGCAGCCAAGTGAAAAAGTTCTTTTTCCAACTTGGCGGTACTTTCTAAAAAGGAGAATCCATGAAAAAACTGATCGCAACTTTCAGCCTGTTTTTAGCCCTCTGTTGTCTATCGACAGCTGGAGCCCAGCAAGCCAACCTGAAAATCGGCCTGGTCAACTTCAAAAACTGCGTCGAGCAGTCGAAAATCGGGAAATCGGAACAATCCAACTTTGAAGCGCTCAAAAAGCAGATGGAATCGGTGCTCGCTGAAAAAGAAAAGACGATCAATGATATGGCTACAAAATTCAATGATGCCGATTACCTGGATAGCCTCTCTCCTGAAGCGGAAACTGAGCTGAAACGTAAATTCCGCAATCTCAACCAGGAAGTCTCACAGCAGCAGCAGCAGTACCTTCAGACTCTTCAACAGACCAACATGAAGGTGATCCAGAGCCTGACTGAAATGGTCACCAAAGCCGCTGCTACAGTTGCGAAAAATGAAAAGCTTGATCTGATTCTCAATGAAGAGGCCTGCTTCTACTGCTCCACTGATCTCGATGTGACCAAAAAGGTGATCGCTATCCTTGATGAGGAATTCGAAAAGTCCCCCAAGATCCCGACACCACCCCAAGAGATCAAATAGCAGATATGACGAAGCGCACCTTCACCCTTAAAGAGCTGGCGGATCTGACAATTGCCCGCCTGATCGGGGATCCCGACTACAGGATCCAAAATGTGGCTGACCTCGAGTCCGCCACAGGTGAAGATGCTTCTTTCTTCAGCAAAATCCCCTACGGCCAGGTTTCTCGCTATGAAAAAGCGCTGGAGCAAACGGCCGCAGGGGTCATTTTTATCCATCCGGAAATTCCTCTCATTCAAGGGAAAAACTATCTTCTGCATGAAGATCCCTCAAGGGCCTTTCAGATTACCCTCGAGGCCATCAAGGGAAAAGAGCCCTTCCTGACAGGCTTTTCAGGCATCCATCCGACTGCTGTCGTCCATCCCACTGCTAAGCTGAGTAAGGATGTCACGGTAGGCCCCCACGCTATTGTCGACGAGAAATCGGCCATTGGCGAACGCACCCACATCGGCGCTGGATGCTACATCGGGCCTGAAACTAGCATTGGAAGCGACTGCAGACTCCATCCCCATGTCACAGTCCGGGAGCAATGCACGATCGGCAATCGCGTCATCCTGCAGCCCGGCGTCGTCATTGGGTCGTGCGGCTTTGGATACACCACAGACCGTCAAGGAAAACATATCAAGCTTAACCAGGTGGGTACAGTCATCATCGAAGACGATGTCGAGATCGGCGCCAACACCACCATCGACCGCAGCCGCTTCAAAACGACGCGCATCGGTCGCGGCACGAAAATCGACAACCTCGTCCAGATCGGCCATGGGGCAGTCATTGGCCCAGACAACCTCATCGTCGCCCTGACAGGCGTCGCGGGTTCCTCTGAAACGGGCCGACACGTTGTTCTGGCAGGCCAGTGCGGCATCAATGGCCACATCAAAATCGCAGACGGCGTGATCCTTTCAGCCCGTTCAGGCGCCTCTAAGTCAATCACGAAGCCAGGCAAATATGGGGGCGTTCCCGCCATGCCCATCGAAGAACATAATCGCCTGAGCGTCCTTCAGCGCAATCTGGAGAAGTATGTCGAGCGCATCCGAGCGCTCGAAGAACGTCTCGCCTCTCTAGAAAAAAGCTGAACTGTAAATTGCACGCGATGACAGATATCGATGTGACATTGCGCTTACTTTATTTTTTTGTTTGACAAAATCGTTCCCATTATCGTAAATTCCCCTGCCATCATTTTTTTGATCCCCAAAAACGCCTTCTGGGCACCTTTTGGAAGGGAAATAAAAAAATGATGAAATATAAACATGAACCCAGCAGGAGAATGATATGGGAGCTCTTACAAGTGTCGCCCCGGGACATATCCCTCAGGTCAAAAATCATCATCTACCCACCGGCTTTCTGAGGCGTTTGATCCATGATGATGTCAATGCCACTTTCAAATGTCTGCAACAGGTTGCAAATGCAACTGAAAACGCTTTTGTTGAACATTCTCGCACAAAAGACCAGATTTTAGAAGCCCACAACCTGACAGTGGCAGAAGTCGATAGGCATGCCAATCGAATCAACGCCTTGGAAGCCATTCGCAATGGCGACGTTGAGGCAGCCAATCAAACAGCAAGAGTGGTTGACGGACACACCGGCAGGATCGATGCCCTCTGTCTGGAAACCCACGGCCTGGGCGAAAGAGTGAGACATCTTGAAGAGATTCGGGAAAGGGACAGGCAGAGCACGGCTCAAACTGTCGCTGTCGTTGATCAGCATTCTCAGCAGATCCTGGAGGCGCAGCGGCAGATCGGGAGTTTGCAGCAAGCGAGAGAAAGCTCGGCTAATCGCTTCACCGACATGGCGATGAATAGCCAGGAGATGGCCTTACAAATCCAAACCCTATTTGCCAGCCGCGAAGAGGTGACAGCCATGGTGATCCGTCTTGAAAGGGAGATAGATGCTCTAGGCGGGCGTATGGATCAGATCGTTCTATCTATCCAGCAGCTGACAGCTACTGTAGCTCTTTTTAATCGGAATCATTCTTAATCATCAAAAACATGGAGTATCTATGAATCCTGTCAGTCTCTTTGATTGCGTCACTGGGCAAGGTTGGATGGCCAACCTCTGCAACCGCAGCCTCTTTATAGATGGCATTTCCAACCGCCTGGGCAATCGACGCTATCGCGTCTTGCGCACAGAAGGGCTTAAGTCCTATCTTCTACCGTCTCCCTGTCGTTTTTCTCTGCTGGCCACTGTCTTGAAACTGGCTCTCATCTGCACACTTGCCTTTCCTCTTTTCATGCTGATCATCAAACGGCGCGATCTGAACAGGCGGCAATTTCAGCTTCATTCCGACAAGAAGAAAATGGCGGCGCCAGCTGTAGATAAAGTCGTAAAACGTCCTGCACCTCAGCCAAAAATTGATTTTATCCTTGTTCCGGCAAGGCCTGCCGCCGTGCCCTTACCTCTGATACTTCCTCAGGTGCAACTCCCTCAAATGACTGCCTGGCCAACAGCAAAAGCGATGGAACCTCTTGAACCTGCTGTGAAATCTTTAAAGCCCGATCCAGCCTCTTTACGTTCAACTGTAAAAGCGTTTGCTGGGTTTCTGGATGGCTGGAAAATACTTGAAGAGGAGGTCGCTCTGCTTTCAGACAGCGACATCGAAAGACAGTGGAGCAAGTTTCAAACGAAGGTTGCAGACCTTTTGAGCCAAACCCTCGTTCCAAAAGTCATGGAAGCCTATCGCTCCCTGCGTCTCAACTATCCCAAAAGTTCGCTCTTTCCTTTGCTGAATTTGGCTGATTCCAAAGGCGACAGCGTTGCTGTCGATCGCTTTCTGGCGACCCATGCCTCCCCTGTCCTGGCTGCTGCCTGCCGAAGCGGGATGCGAGAAGCGCAGGGTGGTAACTACGTCAGTGGATTCTTGGATGAAGGGCTCCTGCAGCCAGCAGCCGCCTTTATTCAGAAGCTGGAAGAGCCCAGACTGAATCTGAAACAGCTGATGGCCTTTTACAAAACCAGCGACCATCTGCAAATGGCGTCCCTCGAGTCCTGCCGCCGCAAGTTATGCCAGCGCTTGCTGTATGACCGCGCATTGAAGTTTGACGAGCTGCTTGGCCTCTGGTCGCTAGCTGAAGAGCATCGCGATGGCTCCCTTCGTTTCTGCTGCCTCCATCACATTGCCTCCGGTAACATCGAATATGCCCTTCCACAAGCCTTGGAGCAATCTTTTGACCTCTATCAGCATCTGCGCCCCTCTTTGAAACACATCGAAATTGGGGAACAGGGCAAGCTTTTGTTAACTTTTTCCAACCTCAATCGCGAGCAGATCGAGGGCCTCCAGCGGATCGGGATTGAGCGGCTGACCGTTCAATCCCTTTTTGATACTGTATGTGCTCAAGGCTTCCAATCGATTACTAACCTGACCCTGGCCGTCCCTCGCGCCAAAATCGGATCGCAGCTGATCTCCAGCCTAATTCGCCAAGGTTCCTCCCTGCGCATTTTGAAGATTGGCTACGGCACTCTCGACGACGATGCCGCACAGGCTCTAAGCCACTCCTTAGGCCATTTAAATTCCCTTGCGCTCCTGGCTGTCGACCTATCTCAACAGGGATTGCAGGCTCTTGCCACAAGACTCAAAACAAACCGATCGCTCACCTTCCTTCAGATGAGCCATGGCACCCTGGACGAAAACAAGTGGAGGCTCCTTGCTCAAGAACTTCCCGCTACTTTGAAGAATCTCTGCATCTGCGACAATAGGCTGTCCCCTGAATCTGTTAACTCATCCGCAATTTTTTTGACAAAAATTATGATATCAGCCTAACGTAGCTCTATATAAGTCAAATT
>JAJFUZ010000122.1 GCA_021372155.1 Parachlamydia sp.
GGAGATTAAGGCCAACCCGCGCAGCCGCAGCGCCAAATTGAGAGTCGTAGAGAAATTATGAAGACTTTTCAGATTCTCCTGTGTATTTTCGCGGCCTGGTGGACGCTTTACAGCTATATTGCGAAGCAAAACGAGCTGACAGAGCTGCGGCTGGCTATCCCTATGTTGGGCAAAGAGGTCAAGGCGCTGCAGGAAGAGAACCGTCGGCTGAAATATGAGATCGAGCAATTTGAAAGTCCGGTCCATCTCATGGAGCTGGCGCGCAAGCCGGAATTCAGCCACCTCAAGTATCCGAAGCTGAACGAGATCGTTATTCTGAAGGAACCTGATGCGAAATAATCTGCGACTGGTCTTTTTTGCCATCGGTCTGTTCAGCCTCTTTGCGATCCTGATCATCCATTTTTACAATCTCCAGGTCATCGAGGGAGAAAAATGGTCCAGGGAAGCACGACGTCAGCATTTCTTCATCGTCAGTGAACCCTTCCTGAGAGGAACATTTTACTCCAATACCGCCATCAAGCGCGGCCATCCCGAAATCCCTCTGAAACTGGTCGTCGACATCGAGAAATTCCATCTCTTTATCGATCCCGAAACGATTCCTCTTACTCTAAAAGACTCCATCGCCAAAACCCTGGCAGAACTCCTTCAGGAAGACAAAGCCCATCTGCGCGCTCAGCTCGACCGCAAAACCCGCAACCGACGCCTGGCGATGTGGCTAGACAAGGAGACACACGACGCAATCATGAAGTGGTGGCAGCCCTATGCGCGGCGCAACCGCATTCCGCGCAACGCGCTCTACTTCGTCAGCGATTACCAGCGTTCCTATCCCTTCGGCAAGATGCTTGGCGCCGCCCTGCATACCGTCCAGCAGATCAAGGATGAAAAAACCGGACAATCGATTCCCACAGGCGGCCTCGAACTCTCCTGCAACCGCTACCTGACTGGCAAGCAAGGCAAACGTCGCCTGATGCGCTCGCCGCGCAATTCGCTGGAAACCGGCGAGGTGATCTCCAGCCCCAAAAACGGGGCCGACGTCTATCTCACGATCAACCACTGCCTCCAGGCCATAGCAGAAGAGGAGATCACCAAAGGGGTCAAAAATTGCAAGGCCAAGAGCGGCTGGGCCCTGATGCTGGAGCCGCACACAGGCGAAATTCTGGCGATGGCCCAGTATCCCGATTTTTCTCCCTCTGAGTATCAACGCTACTTCGGCGACCCTCTTTTGATGGACAATACCCGCGTCAAATCAATCCAGGATGCTTTTGAGCCCGGTTCGGTCATGAAAACGATCACGGTGGCCATCGCCTTGAAAGCCAACAAAGAGCTGAGGGACCGCGGCGAAAAGGAGATCTTCCTTCCCGAAGACAAAATCCCCACCACCAACTGCCATTTCCGTGGACGAAAAAACCTGACGGACACCCACCTGCACTACTTCCTGAACATGGACATGGCCGTGCAGAAGTCTTCAAACATCTATGTGGCACGGCTTGTCGAGCAGATTGTAGCGCGGCTTGGCGACGAATGGTACAAAAACGCCCTGCACAGCTATTTTGGTTTTGGAGAAAAAACCAACATTGAATTGCCCTCGGAATCCAAAGGGCTTGTCCCGACCCCCGGAAAAAAGCACCCAAATGGGGCTCTGGAATGGTCCGTTCCCACCCCTTTTTCACTCGCCATGGGACACAATATCCTGGTGACAAGCCTCCAGCTGGCGCGCGCCAGCGCCGTCTTCGCCAATGGAGGCAAGCTGGTCAACCCGACGCTTATCCGCAAGATCGTCAGAAACGAAAACGGCTGTGAAGAGATCCTTCTGGACAATACAAGGCCGGAAAGGATGGCGGCATTTCCCATTGTGATGGAAAAAGACATCATCGACAGGGTTATCCAGGCCATGAAATTCACTACCAAGCCAGGCGGAACAGCGCGGCGGGGCGATGTTTTGGGATATACCGAGGCGGGCAAAACCGGAACCGGACAGAAAATCATCAACGGCGTCTATTCTCAAACCCTTTACTGCTCCTCATTTGTCGGCTTTACGCCTGTCAAAGAGCCAGCCTTTGTCCTGGTTGTGACCATGGATGAACCCGAATATGGGTATGTTCCCGGAGTGGGAAAGAATCATATGGGAGGGACCTGCTCCGCCCCCGTCTTCCGCGAGATCGCGCGACGCTCTCTGGAGTATCTGGGCATCCCCTTGGACGATCCGCATGGATATCCAGTCGGAGATCCGCGCTACAATCCGGAAAAGGCTGATTACGCTGTGGAAACACGGCGGCTGCAAGAGTTGTATGAAAAATGGAATGTGAAACACTAATGAATTTTTAGAAATGATGGGTCAGGGAAATCCCCTTGAGCAATTTTACGAGTGAATCCGATTAACCATTCACTGAAGGATCTCAAATAATCCTGAAAATTAGAGCACGATGGTGGTGGTGGGAGATTGAGTCTCTGAAGAGTTTGCTGTAAAGAAATTAACAGATTGCGTATTTCGACAACCTTCGAGCTATCAGAACTTTTTTCGCTGCGTTTGATACATTGTCGTAGCGATAGTAACACTTCAAATATTTGTCGCCACGATGGAGCAAATTCTGGTATAGGCCCCAATACTTGCATGAGCTGATCACTCTTGATCAAACGGTATCGTTGTTGGTTCCTAACCAAAAATTTATCGAACAATCCACTTAAACTAAATTCCTCCAGTATTTCGGCAAGATTTCTTTTTGTATAGCCTATTTCAGCAACATCTGAGACAGAAAAATCCGTTTTCTTATGGGTTAAAAAAAATGTCACAAGATCTGCACGAGCCCCCGTACCGAAAATAGAGCGAACTCTGATGTTAAGTAATGCCGGGGATTCAAGGGGACGTAAACACGATTTCCTACTGAGACTTATGTTTAAAGGAGGTGAATCTTGAAATACTGGCCAGTTTGTTTTACACAGAGCATTCAGCGTTGCCGAGTATCTTGAAAACGATTCGTCCAGTAGATTCTCAAAGCCTTTTGCAATTGATTTCAAGCGACTAATAGAACAAAAATGATGATATTCGGTACACCAATCCAGTGACTCGTCTCGGAGGCGAGGATCGACTTCAGCTAAAGCCATTGTCAATAAAATAAGCTCTTCCAAAGTAATCAAAAATCTCTGATGCTTTCTTTTCAAGCCAGCTACACCTAGTTCAGTCCACATGCTCCATGCCAGGTCGAGAAGAAGTATATCCAATTCTTTACTAAGAGGTAGCATTGATACTCACCAATGCTTTGCTAAGTTCTATTTCGAAATTTTCTGATACATCTTGTGTGATGCACCAGCTTCTTGCGTGCTCAAGTTCATCAGTAGAAGGGTTTAATGCAATTAAGTCTGCAAAATGTTTACTTTGGGGCCCCTGATCTACAGTCGCATATAGTTTAAAACAGATTTGGTCAAATCGATCTGCTAAATGCAGGGTTAGCCCTTTAAAATGTCGCGTATGCATGCGACTTGCAAAACCTGATGGTAACCCCATTTGCAACAGGGAGGCTGGGCCTATATTTAACCAATCCTTACTTAATTGTAGAGCCCTTCCAACTTCTTCGGCAGTGTGAATTAAAGGTTGTGGGAGTGGATCCGCAGAAATAATTTGACCATCCTTAATAAGTGCCACAAGATCTAAGTCCCTGGTTGTCCGTTCTATCAACTTCAATAGAAGTAAACTTCCCCCACCGATTGCCACAATTTCATAATATTGACCTCGATCTGCCAATAGTTGGCCAAGGACAGTTAAAGCCTCTTCCAAGCTGTTTAAATCAATGTCCATCGAGAATTTATCCTTCTCGAATCATGAATTTAAAGTTCACGATTCGCGCTGTTAAAATTCATCATAGGAGATATGCATATATGTTTTCAAGATTGAAATGTAATTTTTGCTGTGATTCGATGGACCTGCTTTTGCAGAAAAGCCACAGCGGGAATGACTTTAGAAACACGGCGGTTGCAAGAAATGCATGAAAAGTAGAACATAAAACGCTAGTATCCTAAGGTCTTAAGGCCAGAGATTGCATTTGAGCCGACCACTCGGCCCAACAGAGGAACATGAAACTTAAAAAGCTTCTGAAAGCGATCCCATTCAAGCAATTTAAAGGCTCGAAAGAGATCGAGATTACGGGGATCTGCGCTAACTCCAAACTGGTCTCTCCAGGCAACCTGTTCATTGCCCGCAAAGGGCGCGTCGAAGATGGCTCTCATTATATTCCTGAAGCCATCGCTGCCGGAGCAGCCGCCATTTTGACCGATATTCTCGATCCCTCGCTGAAAGATGTCGCCCAAATCATTCATCCTGACGTGGCGTCTCTCGAAGGGCTGATCGCGGCCCATTATTATCAGTTTCCCAGCAACGAGATGCTGATGGTCGGCGTCACGGGCACAAACGGCAAGACGACGACAACTTTTCTCATCAAACATCTTCTGGACCAGCTTCAAGGTCCTTGCGGACTTATTGGAACCATCGAATACATCATCGGGCAGCATCGCTATCAGGCCACCCGCACCACCCCAGATGTCACCTCCAACCACAAAATGCTGCGCGAGATGGTCCTGCAGGGCTGCCGCTCTGCCGTCATGGAGGTCACCTCCCATGCGCTGGATCAGGGCCGTGTCCGCAACATCAACTACGATATCACGATTTTCACCAACCTGACCCTCGATCATCTGGATTACCATCAGACGATGGAAAATTACTGTGCGGCCAAAAACCGCCTTTTCCGTTCCCTCGACCCCAAGCAGAAGAAAAATGCGATCGCCAGCACAAAATGGGCAATTGTCAATATCGACAGCCCCTGGCATGCGAAGATTGTGGAGGGCTGCCCCGCCAGGATCCTGACCTACGCCATTGCCGCGCCGGCCGACCTCATGGCGAAAAAGATCGAGCTCACCCCTGACGGAACGCGCTTCGAAGTGGTCTATCAAAACCAGGCCTATCTCTGCAAGATCCCTCTGGTGGGCCGATTCAATGTTTACAATAGTCTGGCCGCCATCGCAGTTGGGCTCACGCGCGGTGCCTCCATGGAAACCATCCTGGATATCCTCTCCCGTGCACCATCTGTTCCTGGCCGGCTCCAGCCCGTGCCCAATCCGCGTGGCTTGAAAATCTATGTCGATTTCGCCCACTCCGACGACGCCCTCCTGAATGTCTTAGAGACCCTGCAGGAGCTTAAAAAGGGGCGCATCATCACGATCTTTGGCTGTGGAGGTGACCGCGACCTGTCCAAGCGCCCCAAAATGGCCCAGGTCGCCGAAGAGTATTCCGATATCGCGATTGTCACATCGGACAATCCCCGCTCTGAAGATCCTCAGGAGATCGCCCGCCAGATCGTCAAAGGCTTCCGTCATCCCGAGCGCCATCTCGTCGAGGTCGACAGGCGCGCCGCGATCGCAAAAGCCATTGAGATGGCATCTCCCGAAGACATGATCCTGATTGCAGGCAAAGGGCATGAAGCCTATCAAATTTTCGCTCATAAAACGATTGAATTTGATGATGCCAAGGTGGCCTCCCAGCTCTGTCAAAGCGAGGCAACGGTAAAGGCGTGAAGATCTTCTTTTTCCTGCTTCTGCTGACCTCCTGCGGGGCACCCGTCTATCGCGAAGTGACGCCTTTGCCAGCACCCACTTTCCCCCAAACTCCGCCAGCCCCTCCTCCCATTGCTTCTCAGGAAATTGCTTATCAGGAAAAAGCCACCGTCACAATCCCTTTGAACAATAGAAAAGTCGTACTCATCGATGCCGGACACGGGGGAGAAGATTTCGGCGCCCGCTCCTTATCGACCCCTCGCTATCAGGAAAAGAACCTGACCCTGTCCACTGCAAAGCTGCTCAAGACCTATCTGGAACAGAAGGGCTATGCCGCCATCATGACCCGCTCAGAGGATGTGTTCGTCCCGCTGGATAAGCGGGCCAAAATCGCCAACCAGCTTAGGCCAGAACTCTTTGTCAGCGTACACTTCAACTCAGCTCCAAGCCGAGAGGCCGCGGGCATTGAAGTCTATTTCTACCGCAGCAAAGAGGATCAGACCCGCTCCAAATCCTCCCGCCTTCTCGCGCAGGCGGTCATGCAAAAGCTGGGGGAAAGTACAGGGGCCAAGTCGCGCGGCGTCAAGCATGGCAACTTCCTGGTCATCCGCGAGACGGAAGTCCCGGCCATTCTGGTGGAAGGCGGCTTTTTGACAAATAATGACGAAATGGAGCGCATCAAAGACCCAGCCTACCTGAAAAAGCTTGCCTGGGGCATCGCAGAAGGCGTTCAAGCCTATCTTAAATGAGCAGTATTGAGACACTCATCCTTTTCATGCTTGTCCGGGGAAGATTTGACTAGTCACAGCTCCGAGGATCGCTCGATCTTCCCCATTTTGCATCAAGTTTAACCCATTCGTCAGGGCAAACATCCTGTGTAGGCAAATCCCAATTAGGATTCACCCAAACCTTTGGACAAACGATCCATTTGTCAGGATTGCGATTCAACCAGGCTCCCCACCATCCAAAGGTGGAGTTGCTGATGATATTGTGCTTGCATAAACTCAAAATGAACAAATCGATATAATCGGACTCATTTTCCAGGAACACGACATTCTCTCGTTGTGGAATGCACTCCTTTGCAAACCACACATTATTGCTGCTCACAATAAAGAGAGCATCTTGTGGAAACAGCTCCATAGCCTGCACAAAATAATCCCTCCCATACTGATTATAGCGCGATCCATCTGGATCATCCCAATACCAGCGTAATTGGACACCTACCGTTTGAGGATGTTTCAACAGATCTCCATATTTGTCCTGAATATAGGTTAAGTCATTTTCACGTGGTGCAAAAAGTTCCAATATCCTTTCACGGTGACGCAAAAAATACTTTTCGCATTGAAAATAGCCCGAGAGCATCATGTTGGGGTGAAAGGGAATCGGATGGTAGGCAAACGATGGCTCCGCCCAGTAAAACGCAGGTTCGCTACATGGTTTCTCAATACAACAGCGAAAAAATATATGCTTATAGTGGTCATGTGCAGGATTCAACTGTGGAAAGCATGCAATCATATCATGGTCCCAAGCAATTGCTGAAGCCGCCGCAACTTCAAACATTTGATTTCCCAACTGACCTTTTAGCTCGCCCAGGATGAAGGAATAGCCTGACTGGCTGGAAAGAGAGAGAAATAAGAAAAACGCGATCAATAGTCTGGATCGTAGTAACAAAGTGTCTCAAATTTTGCTGTTGATAAAAAGAAGATCACAAAATGAAAGATCAGATGGCGGATCAGAAACGGGATAAAAATAATGGTCACCGAGAAATTTTTTTATCTCAGGATAAAGCGATTCTCCTTCAAAAGAGGGATGTAGGTACACTTCGGTAATAATATATTTAACATTGTTCAAGTATTTGCCCATCCCCTCTAGAACTTGGAGAGTAGCACCCTGTGTATCCATGCATATTAAATCAACTTTGTTGATAAAATGGTCACTTAACCACTCATCTAGTCTCACTGCATGCACGATGATAGGATCTCCTTGAGCATGATGGCTGTCACAACCATTTTGGCGAGCGATTAACAGAGAAGAAGCGCCTATATTAACAGGGAGAGATCCTCCATGAGATTGAACAACTGGATAGAATGACATCTCTCTCGTTTCATTCCAACATGCATATGGTACTACTGTGACATAAGGATAACATGTTGTATTTTGATAGCAGATCTCCAATGCAACTGGATTACATTCAAAAGCATAAACTGGACAACGATAGTGATGACCGAGTTGAATCGCATCAATGGCGTCTCGACTACCTATTTCAAGAATCAATGATATCTTTTCTGGATCAATAAAATTTGCATGTTGAAGATAATTTCCTTGACCATAAAAAGAGTCGTAAACCAAATCGTTATCATTCGCAGGATCGGGCAAGGCGAAGCTCTCATAAGACATGATCAAAAAAGCAATAATCAAAGGAATTAATCTCATTTCCCACAAGTTTGTAAAAAAATTCCCTTTATCTAATATAGTAGTGACATGAAACGAAGTCATAATCGTCCTTTTGATATATCGGTAAATCGTTTAATGAAATATTTGCCCATTTCAATGTTCGAATTCGCATTTGATCCGTTCTAGTAAAAACAAAGTTAAAATAAATTTCATATTCAGATAAAGACGAACCATTAAAATGTTGATGGTCGATGCATCGGCATATCGCTTGCCATGCTTCACAATTATGATGGTTTTGTATTATGCAAAATAGATCATCTATGACCTCTTTTTGAAAAAGCATGTGATTCGAGATACCTGAATATTCTGGAAATACTCGATTTAGTCCAGGTATTAATTTTGAAGCATGCTCAAAATAAGGTAAGTGATACTCGGAACCTGGGTTATATAATCCTTCTCCTTGTGATCCAAGAAACTGTACGGGTTTTAAAAATATGGTATCCGCATCAATAATCAATACATTCGAAGAAATATCAGGAATAACAAAAGAAGCGTACAATTTTAGAAATTGCTGATAAATCCAACCTAATCTTGAGGGATTAACTGTATAGAATTTTGCAATGTCCTCATTGTTAAAAATTTCATACGCGAGATCATATTTATTGAATGGATATTTCTTTTCGTCAAACCACTCAGCCTGGCTCGTGAATGGTGCAGAAGAGACGACGATTACTCTTCGGATGTTCTCTAAGTTTTGTCTTATCCCAGAAATGCATAAATTTAAGATTTCCACATCTTTCTCTCCACAAGGAATCACAACATCGATGGGATTGTTAGACAGGTCATAGTGTGTTTTTGAGTTAAGCAAATTCAGATATGCCTCTGAGTCAGCCTGACAAGGCATTTGAAGAAACAAAAAGAAGGTAGATAGGCAGAGAGAAAAAAATCTTAGCATACAAAATGAAATAACGAAAAAAGGTATCTTTGTCAATTTGAGTTTGAAAAGATAAACAGATGCAACTCCTACAATATTGCTGAAAAGGTCTTCGCTCTATTCTTTTTGATTGAGCTATCATCGTTTGAGCATTGAGAAAATGGTTCTCAATTTCCATTTTTACGCGACGGGATCAGAAGCACTAAAATCAGCTCAATCATCTCCCGCATCATTCAGGACGAAGAAGCCTGGGTGAAAGATGAGTCTAATGGATTCGTGTCGCCTCAAGCTTCTTTCTATCGGGATGGCAACTTTCAACCCATTGCAATCAGTATAATTGGGTATGTCCTGTTTTTTCCTGAACGGCAAAATAATTTGACAAAATTGACGATTCCTCTTTTGTTGTATCGAGGAAGAAAATTTTATAGATATTCCATCTTTCTGGCCAGGCTCCGCTTTGAGCACATTGTTCAGAAATTTTTAGCAGTCTCTTTTGCCGTTTCAAACTCTAAATATTCGGTCAGATGCACATATGCATCTTCGTCCAGACAGCATCTACCTCTGCTCAATTTAATCGCATTCTCGGATTTCGTTAAATTGTTCAGTTCAAACAACAGGCTAGGTACAGGTTTTTTCGTATTTACTGAAATCAGGATCTCACGACTATCCGACAAGACCATCGCGTCCAGTTTTTTCTTTATCAAAAACTTTAATTTTTGGTGACAGGCTCATGTGTGGACTCCAAAGTATTCTCTAGGAAAAAAGTTGCAATCTACCCCTTTTTTCAATATCTTTTGAAAAATAAAATAGGAAATATACTGGATGATTTCGCAAATCAAAGCGACTTAAATGAGCAGCATTGAGACACTCATCCTCTTAATGGCAGCTGCCATTATTCTGGTCGGCGTGGCCCAGAAGATGCGCATCCCTTATCCTCTTATTCTTGTCCTGGGAGGAGCCGTCATAGGATTTATCCCCTTTATCAAGGATGTTCCCTATAACCCTCAAACAATCCTCACGATCGTCCTTCCTCCCATCCTGTACTATGGGGCCTTCTGGACCTCCTATCGCGAGTTCAAAGCCAGCCTTTGGGACATTTTTTCCATGGCGCTCGGTCTGGTATGTGTCACGACACTTGGCATCGGTCTGTTATTCAAATGGCTCTTTCCGGAATATCCCTGGTCGCTGGCTTTCGCTTTCGGCGCTATCGTCTCTCCGCCCGATGCGACAGCCGTGACGGCGATCCTGAAGCGCTTTAATATCAGCTCGCGCCTGTTGAGCATTCTGGAAGGCGAGAGCCTGGTCAATGATGCCGCAGCTCTGGTTTTCTATAAACTCGCTATTGTCGCCCTGCTGACAGGCACTTTCTCCTGGACGGAAGGAAGCTTTAATTTCATCAAGAGCGTTGCCGGAGGCGGCATCTTTGGCTTTGCATTCGGATACGCGATTCAAAAGTTTTCCGCCGTTTTTCTTCCGCCTGTGGTGGGCGTCATGTTCTCCTTCACCATTCCTTACACGACCTATGTTCTCGCAGACTCTCTGGGGGTTTCGGGAGTACTCGCCGTCGTCGTCAACGGTCTGGTGCTTTCGCGCATCTACATCAGCCACCTGGCCTCTGTGAGACGCATCCTTGCCGTCACCCCCTGGGACATGTTTATCATTCTCATAAACTGCTTTGTGTTCATTATGATCGGGTTGCAGCTTTCTCCCATCGTGGCGAAACTGCCGTTTGAAAAACTGATCACCTATAGCCTTTATGGCCTCTTTTTCACTGTCGCCCTGTTGGCCATCCGCATGATGTGGGTGTACTTTAAGCATGGCGTGGCCTATTTCCGGGCGCGCCGGGATCCCTCTTTAGTCGCAACTTGTCCCCAAATTCTGCGCGAAGGCGCCATCCTGGGCTGGGCCGGCATGCGTGGCATCGTCTCCCTGACCGCTGTCCTGGCTCTACCCTTTTACCACGCCGATGGCACCTCAGTCCCCGGCAGGGACGCTACCGTCTACATCACCTTCGTCATCATCCTGCTGACCCTTCTCATCCCCGGTCTTACCCTTCCCACTCTCCTAAGATGGCTGAAAATCCACCACCATCCTGACACCAGTCTTCAAACTCATCGCAAGCGCCTTCTGGATGTCGCCAAAAACGAAATCCAGGCCTTCGCAGAGCTGAGCGACGAGGAGCGCGAATTCCTTCTTAGTTATTTCCATTCCCGCCACCATATCGTCGAGATCTCCTCATCCAAGAACAAGAGCATGCAAAATCTCGATTCGGTCAGGCGCAAAATTCTGGAAACTCAACGCCAGCACCTCCTGAAAATGCTGAATGATGGGGAAATCGACGACAAGCAGTTAAAGCTGCTAGAACTCGAATTGGATCTGGAAGAATCGCTTTTGATCCGCGCTGAAATCAAATAAAAAATGGGTCGTAAAATTGTCATTATTTGACAATTCGCCAAATCAAAACCTCCTTGATTAAAGTATCGAGAATTCACTCTCTTGTCAGGGCGAATACTTTTGCAGGAAGAGAGGGAATCCACTGGCAGCAGGAAACTGCAAGCCGGCTCAAAGGAGTTCTTGTCATCACAGAATGGAGCCATTTTCCCCAAAAAAAGCGCGAATGGTAGCGCTTGTGCCAGGCCCTTTGATAGCCTTGGGGATCATTGGAACGCAGATAATCGGCAGCCATTAGCCCTGTCGTGAGAGCGATCCCTAATCCATCCCCACAGATGGGTGGGATGCTGCCTGCCGCATCTCCGATCCAGTAGACATTGGGCCAGGAGGGATTGTGTCGGATGCCGAATTCGGGGACCTGCCCCATCATCCATGGAGTAAAAAGCATGCTGGAACCTTTCAGCCGTTCGGCAAACTGTTCCATACCTTTTATTCTTTGGAGATATTCCATGAATTCCGATTTTTCCATTTTGAGGCGATCGAGTCTCACAAGCGCTGCAACATTAGAGATTCCTTGAGCTACTGGAGAAATCCCGACATAGCCGCCATCGAAGCAGTGCATCTCAATCGCCTGGGCGCTTGCAATGCCTTCAAAATGGGATTTAAAGCCCGCATAAACGGGGGCCTTTTTTTGCGAAATATTGGGAAGGCGCCCAGTTCCGATCATGAGCTTTTGGGAATAATAGATAGACCCATCCGACAGTTCCACTTCATAAGGGTCGTTTGCCTTCTCAGGCAACCTCAAAGAGGAAACACTAGCTTCAGTGCGAACTGTAGCACCTTTGGATTGGGCGATCTCCAGCAGTTTCATGTCGAACAGATACCGGGAGAAGCCACCTGCAGGTTGGGGAAGGGCAAATGAGATCTCTCTGTCGCCGACAACAAAGCGCCCTTTTTCGATGGTGGCGCCCAGCTCAATTCCCCAGCGTGCGAGGATGGGAAGGCATTCGGGGGAAAAAAACTCACCGCAGATGCGGTGTCCAGGATACTTACCTGCTTCGAGAACAAGGGCAGGGATGCCAAGCTCAGCTAGATGGATGGCCGCGCTTAATCCCGCAACCCCGCCTCCGATGATGAGACACTCTCTTACGTCCATATTTCCACCATCCAGCGGAAGGCCCAGCGCCAATGGATCGCATAATTTTCGATCCCTGCAACTGCCAGGAGGCCCTTCCACTCCTTGCGTGTCAAGGAACGCCTGACCGACAAGGGGCCATCGTGTTGGACAAGCCGGTTGCGAAAAAAAAGGGGACTTATGACCTGAAAGCCTAACAGGGCTAGGGGATGGCGATGCAGGTCGTTGAGAATGACACCTTTCGTTGCGATTTTCTTGGCCTTTTTGAGGAAGGCGACCAGGCTTTCGTCATCCATGTGGTGGCAGACCAGGGTGGCGATGACCACATCGTAGCTTTTTTCTGGCAAATCCTGGCGCAATTCAAAGGAGACATTTGCAGGCGCAACCTGCTTTTTAGCAAAGGCGATCGCCAGAGGATTCACCTCAATCCCTACTACCTTAGCTTGTGGATAGCGCTTCGCCATGGCAATGGTAAACAGCCCGCCGCCACAGCCTACATCGAGAATGGAGCTGGGTTGGAAGCGCTTCAGTGCTTCGAAATTGGCCGCATGGCCTCCAAGCCATCTCCCCACGCGATCCAGTTTTACGAGGCAGTCCTCATACTCGTCCCGGGTATAGTGAGAAGGCCCGAGATCGATGATTTCCTTTTCATAGGAGCGGCGCATGTCAATCCAGATGCGAGTTGCGCAGGAGCAGCCCCTCGATCGAAAGACCTGGGCCAAATCCCAGTCCAATCGACCAGGGCGCACTGGCCTTTTTGTGCAGGAGGTCTTCCAAGACATAGAGGAAAGTCGCGCTGGACATGTTGCCAAATTTGGAAAGGACGTTCCAGGAGGAACCCGTCTGACTGCGGTTTAAACTTAAAGACTTTTCCAATGCTTCCAGAATGGCCTTTCCGCCCGGATGGACCGGCCAGTCGATCGCCTCCCTGTCCCCTATAAGCTCTTCCGTAAAAGCCTGGATATTCTGTTCGATCAGGGAGGGAACTTTGGCTGAAAGGGTCATATCGAAGCCCAGGTCGCTGGCATCCCAGGTCATCTCATTTTCGCTGTTAGGCAGGGCGCAGCATTTCTCCTGCACCAGCTCATAGAGCGAGCGCTCCTTCTGCCGCGGCTCGCAGCCGACGATGACAGCCGATGAGCCATCAGCAAATAGAGAGTGAATGACGGTCGACTCCAGACTCCCACCAGGGCGGAAGTGGAGGGTGCAGAGTTCGGTACAAACCACAAGGACGCGGTTGAGAGGGTGTTGACAGGCTATCTTATGAGCAACGGATAGTCCTTTAAAGGCCCCAAAGCAGCCCATGAAATTGACACCCAGGCGAGACACCGTGGGTTTAAGCCCCAGCTCTTGTACCAGCTTGAACTCAAGACCTGGCGTGATCGCGCCGGTACACGAGACAGAGATGACATGCGTGATCTCCTCCCAGGGCCTCTGCCACTTCTCCAGTGCCTCTCTGGCTGACCGGGCAGCCAGTAGGGGAGCCTCCTTTTTATAGAGCGCATTTCTCGCGCTCATGCCCATCGCGGGCCTGTTCTTTTCCGGCAGAAGAAGATCTGGGAAAACCGAATAGCGCCGTTCGATGGCGGAATTGCGATAGATCCTCTCCAGGGTCCAGGCCTCCTCATCATCCAGAATTAAGCGCTGGATGACCCGTTTGGCAATCTCGTTTTGACCAAGTGAATAGGGCGGGATTGCTTTTCCTATCGAAAGAATGGATGGAGGCATAGGGTATCATGTATGAACTTTTTTCCCTTGAAGAGTCAAGGAAAACATAGCCAAACAATATATTTTCATATAGAATTACCGTACTTGAACTAACACATTTATAAATATAACTATTTCGATAATATGTTTAGCCCTGTTAAAACATCGCAAACTATCCAGCAGCCATTAAAACCTCTTCATGACAGGCTCAACTCCCTGATCCTTGAAGATAAAAGCCAGCCCCAAATCCTTCGCCAACTGCTGCTGCTCCACGCCGCCAAATTGCCTAAAGGACTTCTGAAAAATAGTGAGGTCGATTACAGCTATCCCGCCACGCAGGACATCGATAAGCTCTCCCTGATCCACAAAGTGAGCGTGCTGTTCCGCACAAAAGGTCCGCGGGCAACGCGCCAAATCCTGGCGGAGCTCGATTGGAAACCTCTTCTGAATGCATCCGTCCCCCCACTTCCCTCCATTGAGGAGCTCGAAAACTACTCCAGAGAATTATCTTCCTTGACAGATGGGGTCATGCCGGCCTATTCCCTTAACCCCTGCCGCGCCCTTTATATGCTTTTTTACAGCTATATGGAAAGATGTGAAAAATCAGTAGACCCCTCCCATCCTTGCTGGGACGCTCTCGTGGAAGCCAAGGATAAGATCGGCAGGGTATTTTGGTATTTTGAAAATGTGCCCGACAAAGATCAGCTACCGGATTTCAGAAGGATGGGCGATCACCTGCGGAACAGCATCAAAAATCTCAAGAAATTAAAGGCCTATTTTGTCACTCAACCTCACTCAGAAAAACGCCTGGAAGATTCTGAGAAGATGATCAAGATCGCAGAATTGCTGCAAAAAGCGGCGGTCTCTCCCGTCGCTCTACTGCCATTTTTAAAACGTCCTTTGCGCGTTGATCCCTCTGTCAATATCCTGGGAGATGATATCTTCAATGTTCATTTTGAAAAGGCTAAAGAATGGCTTGAAGATTACTTTACAGCCTGGAAAAGCCTTTCTTCTCAATACTTGACTCTTCTGGAACTGACACTTCAGAAAAATGGCAAATCACGGGATTTCGCAAGCAGACTCCAGGAGACTTTGAAACTGCATAAAGAAGTTCTTGAGGAGAATGAAGGATCTCAAAAAAATCTTCTTGATCTCCTTAGGCGCCTGCGTCCTCTTCAGGAATTGCTTTCATCAAAAGAGGTATTTGACAGCTCTCTAGTCGCAGGTTTCCGAACGGAGCTGGAACAGCTTCTAGCAAGACTGTTGACTCACCATCAGAAGTACATGAACCTGGACAATATTGGAACTTTGGTGAAGGAAATTGAGCAATTTCCGGAGATGTGCCATCCCAGTGTTGAGGGTTTGACAGTGAGGGATGGCTTTCTTCAAACATATAAAGGGCACAAACTGCATCTTCCTTATAACTGCTGGCTGGGGGCCTTTTTTGCTGTTCACAATGCTCTGCGAGGATCGATGGATCTGCTAGAGCTGACCAACAAGAGACTTTTACAGCATGTTCCGCAAGATCTGATGCGGATGAATAGCCCGCATGTGACGCTTGTCGACCTTCTGGAATACCAGCAGAGAGCCATTAGCAAAGAAAGGACTGCTAACAAGGGAACCCATCTGGTGGATGCTTGTTTGTCGCTCATCTTCGCCGAAATTCGCCGTTTTCCCCGATCTCCCGATGCCAAAGATCTTGCAAACCGCAATCCTCTCATCCAGTCAGCCGAAACACTTCTTCATGTAAAAAAAGATGATCCCCATTATAAACTTCTGAAAATGGTCTCCGACATTCTCAAGATGCCCAACGGTCCAGCCTGGTTTTTCCGCAATCCACACGCTGCACCGGAGCACACAGCATCTTTAGAAAACCGGTTTTTCGAAAAAGCCTTTCCTGTTCTGATCCACTCCTTTCTAACTGTCTCCTTTGCCGCTTTTCGTCTACCGTTTGAACGGGCTTTCATGCTTCCTGTGCAAGTACATGAAAAGGAATGCGCTCAGGAAATGCAAAAGGCATTTGGCAACATCGCCGCTCAGTTTGAAACATGGCACAGTTCCGTAAGAGAAAGGCCTATACCTGCATATCCCGCACGTAAAGATTTCGCCCAATTCATCGAAGAGATGAGGAGATTCATGAGTGATGTCGACCAGGAAATCGAAACTGCCGCGCAGCTGATGGCAGAACATATATCTCCATCGGCATCTTTGAAAGCGATCCATCAGCAGTTTCTCAAACTCAAAGAGACAATCCAAACCGATTTCGAAAACCATTTTGTCTCATTCTGCTCTCCCTTTATCAAAATGATCGAAGAGGAGGAGCTCCAGCAGGAAAAGAAATCGATCGCCAAACGCCGCAAGCCAGCTTCAGCTCTCAAGCCTCTAGCCAAAGAACCGATCCAACAGACAAATGGCGTTCAGCCATCGAAAATACGACCTCCTGCAAGCCCTCCGCCAGCGCCTCCGACAATCGAAAGTTCCTATCAAACATTGCGGCAGATCTGCCAAGCGCGTTTCGCTGACAGCAAGGGCTTTAAGACCAGCCCAAAAGCAACGACTGAAGACGTATTGCTGCTCACATTGCAACAAGAGACCTCGACGACTCTTCTTGGCCTCATGGAGGATTTTCGTGAGCTGATCGACTCCCTTGAGACGCATGGCCATAAGCCCTTTTATCTTCTGCAGCTCCATTCCCGGATCGCAACTCTTCTTGAGCAGGCCAGCAAGCATGTGGCGGCTAACCTGAAAATTCCCATCTCGGATTCAGAAGAGGCCCATCTGCTCACATTCCAGCAGGGTAAAGAGTGCTTTTGGAAAACCCATGCCCCTCTCCAAATCATCCAGAAGGTCGAAGAGCGCTTGAAGCCCACTCCTTGGAAATTGAACGAATCGCAAAAAAAACTGATGGCCAATCTGGAGCGGGTGGTCGCCATCTCAAGCCGTTATCCCGGCTCTGGCGAAGATTCCTTGTCCGCTTCCATTGGCAAATCCCTCGATCCATCTATTGTAAAATCGGATCTTAAGCGTCAGGCGGAAAAGCTCCTTCAAGATGGAATGGAGACCTGTTTGGCGATCCTGGCACCCGTCACGAAAACGCAGCAGAATCTGCCTCAAACCCCCTTTTCTGCCCATCAACTGGAACAATGGTTGACAGTCGCACCTGTAATACCACTTGATGATGGAATGGATGCCCTAAATGCCGTGGAAAAGGCCTTGCGTCGCCTTGAAGCCTACCGCCTTCCTCGGGCTCATCGCTCCGTTACTTTGATTACGGATTGGGACAGCAGTGCTGGCAAACGTCTGGGCACCATCGATAGCGCCCTGCGCAATCTAAAGAGCAGCGCCCAGATTTGCCGCAGCCTGCTGGCTGCCGAAGTGGAACCCTCGCTCTCAGCCACCATTGGCACCACCGCCCTGCTCCAGGAAGCCGTTTTGCTCGAGCAGATGCAGCTGGCCATGCTGGCCATGCTGCCGCACCCCTCTTCAAAAAACCCCGAACAACATTTTCTCTATGCAGAATCGTCGAAAACGCTTAACCGCTACAGCCATGGCCTGAAGCAATTTGCAAAAGAGATCCCAGCCGCCTTGGCCACACAGAATGTTCTCTTGGATGCGTCGTGGATTCACAGAATGCAAGAGCAATCCAGTGAACTGGAACCTTTCTTGAAAGAGCTTTACCGCTACCGCAAACTAGGCATGCCTCTTCTCGACAAATTGTACGGCCTCTCTGCATTGCGCAATCGGATTGTCCGCGGCCAGCTTGCCCCTCAAGAGGCACAGGCCTTTGATTCCATGATGAAGGTCGCAGATCCGATTGAACGTCTGGAAAAGCTGGACGGCCGCATCATCGAGATTTTGAATACAGAGATCAGGCAGCCACTGATCGAAATGCTCTGGCTAGTGGCCGAAGGTTTGAACATCCACGAACAACTGGTACTCAAGTTTTAAATTTGTAGCCCTTGCATCGATCCCCTCTTTGAAACTTTGTCCTCGCGCGACCAAAACCCTGGAAAGAGCCAGGGCCTCTCTAAACTTGTCGCTATCCTGATCGACGATCCATTTAAATCAATCTATAAAGTCCAAGAAGTCCGCAATCTTAACTTTGGAAACTTGCTGTGAAGATGTTCGAGTTGATCTTTCGTTACGTTTGAATCGCCCTTAGTTCTTACGATATCGAGACATTCGAGCTTTCCGCAGCTGCGCGCAACCTCAAAAATGGCCTCATAGGTCACATGTGGGCATTCCGTTAGGTCAACTGCTATCAACTCAGAGCCGTGCTTCGCCATTTCATACAGAGACGCATTTGTGATATCTCCACCTGGAGTCAAAAAGCTTAAGTATGGACAATTCCGCACAATCTTGGCGATGGTTGCATCGCTTAAAGAAAGCTCATCTAGAGATAAATTTTCTAGCTTGGAACAGTGTTCCGCTAGCAAGGAAATGGCCCCATTGATATCTGGCGACCTCTTATAATAGCTGAGAGTGAGACTTTTTAACTGAGCGCAGTTTCTCGCAATTTCTGCAAGAGAGTCGTTGCCCACTTGCTCGCAACCCAAGACCATGAGGTTTTTAAGCTGACAGCAATGCTGCGCTATTTGGGAAAGACCAGCATCCGTCACGGCAGATCCGCATATGAAAAGCCTCCTTAGTTGCGAGCTATGCTGTGCAACCTCTGTCAAGGCAACATCCGTTATGGATTCAGGAAGATTCAAACATTGGAGTTGTGGACAACTCTTAGCAATCTGCACGATTGAAGCATTGGTCAGCCTCTTGCAATATGTGAGAGAAAGCTTTGTTAGTCCACGACAGTTCTGCGCGATGGCATGAATGGCAACATCACTTATCCCTTTACCGTCAAGGATAAGCGTTCGCAAATGGGGACAATACTGGGCAATCAAAGTCATGGTCTCATCATTCACCCAGCTACAGGAACAGGAAAAATCGAGGTCGCGCACATCTTGACCGTGCTGTTTAATCCATTCCAGGAACTGTTCCCGCATTTGGAGGTCTTCTTTTTCTTTTCCTGTTCCCTGAAATCGTAAAGAATGAACAATAGGCAAACGGTCCAGCAATTTTGCTTTAAGAGAATCGCCGAAAAAGTCTACATGGTCGACGAGGGAAGGGTGCGCCCTTGTTAGGCAATCCAATGCTGCAAATTTGCATCTATTGAGGCAGCGAAGACTCTCTTTTTTAAGATACTCGGCGCGCGAAAGCTCCAAAAATGCAGAGGCATTGTCATCCTTGCATCTCTTTAGCCATTTCTTGCGCGACACTCTTCCCACTAAGGGCGACAGGCAATCACTGGATTGAATAGCCTCGATGAAAGCTTTGAAAATATCAGGCGCCATTCCTGAAGCTGCCACAATGATGGGATTCTGATTCGTTCCAGCTTGAGCAGCTTGAGAAAAAAGCCTTCTAAAATAGAGACTGCGCGTCTTGAGGAGCACACGGTTAGCGCCAATGAGAATATCGCCTACTTTAAAATAAACATCATTAAAAGCTTCTGGCTGGGTTGGGTTAGTAAATCTAGGCGGCGATGCTCTATTTTTAAGAAGTTCCTTAAGGCGTGGCAAAGAGGTTGCTTTACCATTAATGACTTTGATTGACTCATACAGTTTATCGCTGCGTGAAACACAAAAGGCATCAAGCCGATCGAGTCCATATTTCCGGGCAATTTCTTGAACGCGCAATAGCTTTGTTAATTCAAGAATAATAGAAGCTTGCAACTCCCCTGGAGCCTGTTCTTTTTTGTATTCGAATGAAAAAGCAAAAGTGCCTTTATAGAGCCATTCCAACACTTTTGCAAAATCTTCTGGATCCACGTCAGGCAGCTCCGCATTGCCTGATGGCTGCGTTTTCAAGGAGTGGTAATCCCACAGAGCTTTATGCACTTTAAAAGGCACCTTTTGACTGCCGACAAGCAGGTCCAAATCCGGGGGAACCATCTGACAATAGTGCTCATAGCCTAAAGAGGCCGCCCTCCCTAGATGGCGCGCCTGCTTAGATAAATCGTGAGAGATTTCAGTAAACAGGCTCTGATCGCCCGGTGATACTTCCTTTGAAGATTCTGTAGATCTAGATTGCCACGCTCTGACTGCTCGATGAATGGTTTCAAGATTGTCGATGAAGGTGATAGGCAGAAAACGCTGATCTCCCAGTTGCGTCAAACTCTCCCGAACAAATGCTCCACTTCCCTTGGCTTTTATCTCTTGCCAAAGCCTCTCAAACTTATCTGATACATCACCTGCTGCAATTTCTGAAGACTTGTCAGCGACGTTGATTTGCCACTGATCTGTACCCACCTGAGCCACCTGTAACAGGTCCGGATTTTTGCAGGGTTCCAGAAATAAACGTGGGGCAAAACGAACAGAGAATGCCATGAAATTTCCTTTATTTTTCGATTAAATTTGTGAAAAGTGCGCATTTCAAACCTCTTCCTGCCCAGCTCGAAGGGTTTGTTTAGTAACAATGATAATCGATTGTAATTATGCGCAAATCCGTAAAATCTACGGATAAAGCGACTTCTTTAAATAGACGCGGATCAAGATTGACACTAGTAATCTAAATTTTGGACCACTTCTGTGATCAGAAATTCATAGAAGTGGGGATTGGGTAAATGGCCCATTCCTTCTAGATAGAAGTATTTGGAATGTGCAATGGCCTTGGCCATGGCTTCAGCATGATCGGATCCCATGATGGGGTCTTCAGAGCCATAAAAAATGACCGTAGGCACTGTCACTTGGCTGTGGATGGCTTTCACAAGCTCTTCTGAGAGGCCTATAGCCTTTCTGTAATTCAGGAGATTCTCTGGATGACGTGTGCGCCGGATAAACTGGCTCAGCATTTGTTTTGTAGACTGCTCTTCAAGAGGAAAGACCGATCCGTTTAACAGTTGCCAGGCTTGATACTTTTGCTCTACCTGTTCTTCTTCAGTTGTGGAGGGCATTTTTTTGATAGCGTCGACTGATTGCAAATAGCTTTCGCGCGGGGTAGATAATAGGCCTTGTTCCATAGGTAGCCCTGCCAAGGCCAGGTTAAAGGAGCGGTAATCAAAATGAGAGGCCATGATGGCAATCGATGCGATGCGATCTGGGTAATGGACGGCCATGATTTCAGCAATGGGACCGCCCATGGAAAGGCCAAACAGATGGGCTTTCTTGAGATGCAAAGCGTCTAAGAGACCGATAGCATCCTTTGCAAGGTCGGATAAGGTGTAGGGATTTTTTTCAAAATCTACGCATCTCGATAACCCGAATCGCGTTGGTCGTAGCAGATGACATAAAAGCCTCGTTGGGCCAATCGTTCACAAAATTCTGTGGGTCTGATGATGCCTTGACCACCGCCTCCCATGATTAATAGCAAGGGGGGACTGCTTGTTTCGCCAAAGGTTTCGTACCAGAGTTCAGGTTGATTCGATTTAACTGTATTTGCCTCGATGGCAAAGAAATTAAATAGAAACAGCAAGCATAGAATGGCGCTAATTTTCATTGGAATCCTCTACAAAAGCATACACCACTTTTCTATTGGGGGAAGGTGTTTTCTTGATCTATGACGCCGGAGACAACCCATCTTTTTCCAGGAAAAAACCCTCCCAATGGGTTGAAATTCCTATCCTTTTAACTTGAACCCCAACTGACCGATAGGTAATAGTGTCTCCATGTTTTCCATTGCCATTATCGGAATCGGATGCCGCTTTCCTGGGGGAGCTTCCTCGCCGCAAGATCTTTGGGAGAAGCTTTGCCAGGGTTTTGACGGAATCTGCGAAATACCCGATGATCGCTGGGACATCCGCCGTTTCTATGATTCCGACCCCGCCATCGCCGGGAAAATGGTCGTCAAAATGGGAGGGTTTCTGCAGCAGAAGCTCGATACTTTTGACGCAGGATTCTTTAACCTTTCGCCGCGGGAAGCGGATTGCCTGGATCCTCAGCAGAGACTGCTTTTAGAGGTCTCCTGGGAAGCCATGGAAGACGGGGGAATCGTCCCGTCATTGCTGAAAGGCAGCCGCACAGGCGTATTCATCGGCGGCTTTACAACAGACTGGCTGACGCTCAACAACCAGCCAGACAACCTCATGCTGGGCGATCTCTACACGGCCATCAATTCTACCCAGACCGTCCTTTCGGCGCGGTTGGCCCATTTCTTTGATCTGAAGGGTCCCTGCCTGACGGTCGATACGGCCTGCTCCTCCTCGCTGGTCGCCGTCCATCTCGCCTGTCAGAGCCTCTTGAATGGGGAGTGCGGCATGGCACTTGCCGGTGGGGTAAATGCCATCCTGACGCCTCAAACCTCCATTGGCATGTCCAAGGGGCGCTTCCTCAATTCCGAAGGGCAGTGCCGCGCCTTCGACGCCGATGCCAAGGGGTATGTGCGCGGGGAGGGCGCTGGCGTCGTCATCCTGAAACCCCTGCAGCAGGCTATCCAGGAGGGCGATGCGATCTATGCCATCATCCGCGCCACGGGGGTTAACCACGATGGCCATACGAACGGCCTCGCCCTTCCCAACCGCGAGGCGCAGAAGGAGCTGATCGGCGCAGTCCTCAAGCAGGCCCAGATCGCCCCTTCGGATATTCAATATGTCGAGGCGCATGGAACAGGCACGCTCGCCGGCGACCCTTCCGAAGCCTGGGCGATTGACCAGGTCCTCAACCAGGAAGCCAGGCCCAAGCGGTGTCTGATCGGATCGATCAAAACCAATATCGGCCACCTGGAAGCCGCAGCTGGCGTGGCCGGGTTGATCAAAGCAGCCTTAAGCCTGAAACAGCGCAAAATTCCCCCCAACCTCCACTTTGCCAAACCCAATCCCGCGATTCTCTTCCAACAAAATTGTCTGGAGGTTCCTGTCGCGCTGCGAGAATTTCCTCAACCTGAAAAAGAGTTGTTCGCTGGGGTTAATTCCTTTGGGTATGGCGGGACCAATGCCCATGTGGTGCTGCAGGAGTATAAAGAGGAATGCGTCAAACAGAATAAGACATTGCCGCGCCTTTTGCCCTTTCCCTTCTCTGCCAGAAGCCAGGAAGCCCTTCGCGAGCAAATCCAGAACGCCATTGCCGTTCTGGAAAACCAGCAAGACGTTGCTGATTTGGGGCATACCTTATGCAAACGCAGGGAACAGCATCGTTTCGGAGCGTGCATCATCGCCAAAACGCGCGAACAGCTGCTGCAGCGTCTGATCGATTTCTCACACCAGGGTGAGGGACCGTACACCCTTGTGGGCGAACCCACGGACATTCCCAAAGATCTGACCTTTGTCTATACGGGCATGGGTCCTCAGTGGTGGGGCATGGGTCGGGAATTGTGCGCTGAAGAATCCGTTTTCCGTGAGACGATCGAAGCTTGCGACCGCGCCTTACAACCTTTGGCGAAGTGGTCGCTTCTGGAAGAATTGGCGCGGGATGAAAACTTTTCGAAAATGGACCAACCCGAATATTCCCAGCCAGCCAATTTTGCCATCCAGGCAGCTCTCACAACCTTATTAAAGTCCTGGGGCATTGTTCCCGCGGCAGTCGTTGGCCACAGCATTGGAGAGGTAGCGGCTGCCTTTGCGGCTCAGGCCATCACTCTGGAAGAGGGCATGCTAATCAGTTTTCACCGCTCGCGGGTGCAGGCCATCCGCAAGGATCTTGGCACCATGCTCGCTGCTGAAATCAGCCAGGAGCAGGCCATGGAGTGTCTCGCGTGCTATCCAGGAAAACTCTCGCTCGCCGCGATCAACGCTCCTGCAACCATCACGCTGAGCGGCGAGCAGCCAGCCCTGCAGAGCATCGCCGATGATCTGGAAAAGCAGGGGATTTTCAACAGATTCCTAAAGGTGAACATCGCCTATCACAGCCATCAGCTAGATGGGCTTGAAGAGGAGCTCCGGCAATCCCTCTCCACTCTGATACCGAAAGCCCCTCAGCTTCCATTTTATTCGACAGTCACAGGCAAGCGCTGCAGCGATCATCTCAATGCCTCATACTGGTGGCAGAATGTCCGGCAACCTGTCCGTTTCCATCAGGCCATGTTGGACCTGATCGGCAATGGTTGCAGCCGTTTCATCGAAATAGGTCCACACCCAGTTCTCAGCAAAGCCATCAAAGAAAACCTGCAGCATCAGAAGAAAAAGGGACTCTCCTTCTATACCTTGAACAGAAAAGAGGGGGAACAGGAGGCGCTCGCCCGCCTTATCGCTCGCTTGCATCTTTCAGGAGTAGCCCTGGATTGGGACAGACTGGCCGCAACCGGAAATCTTATCAAGCTTCCCGCCTATCCCTGGCAAAGAAAGCGGCACTGGATCGAATCGGAAACATCGCGCCAATACCGCCTGAGCCTGCGCGACCATCCCATGCTCGCCCGCAGCTGCCAGTCGCCAGAAGAGGCCTGGACAGTCGAGGTAAACCGCCACTTCTTCCCCTGGCTGGAGGATCATCAGATTGACCATTCCGTCGTGTTCCCGGGTGCCGCCTATGCCGAAGCGGGACTGGCCCTGCATCGACAACACAGCGGCGATGAGAGTTGTCTGCTCGAGAATCTGGATTTTTCGCAGGCTTTCGTCATCTCTCAAGGCACTGAACCGCTTTTGCGACTCTCTTCCAATTCGCCAGGTTTCCAGATCCATTCGAAATCCAATCGCAATGGAGGAGAGTGGACCCTGCATGCCAAAGGCACTTTTCACCCTCTTTGGAAGGGTTATTTACCCAATCCTCTGCCCATGGAAGAATTGCGCCTGAAATGTCGCCAAGAAGTTCCTGCACAAGAGATCTACAGGCAGTTTGCAGGCAGCGGCCTGCATTATGGTCCCTCCTTTCAGCTGATCCATCAACTCCATAAAGGCCAGGGAGAGGCTCTTGCAGAGCTCCATCTGCCCGAAATGGCGGTTGATTACCTGCTCTATCCCCCTTTGCTGGATGCCGCTCTTCAGACCTTGATCGGTACAAAAGAGGGAGGTCAGTTTCAGAACCTCCTGCTGCTGCCCGTCCGCATTGGCCAACTGCATTACTTCTCGAAGCCGAAAGGGAAAGTCTGGTGCTATGCAAAAGCTGGTTCTCACACAAACCGCAACTTCTCTGGCGATATCTTCCTGTGCGATGACGAGGGGCGCCTTTTTGCCGAACTACGCCAGGTCACCTGCCGACTTTTCACGCGCAAGCAAACCAGCCTGCAGGCAACTGTTGACCGTCTCGGTTACCAGCTCATCTGGGAAGAAATAAGCCCCATAAAAGCCGAACCTAAACCTTGGAGAGTGGTCTGTCCGATTAACATGCCAGCAGGCGATTGTTCTACTGATAACATCTTGTATATCTGGCCTGCTGGAGTGCAAACAGATCATGACCCTACTATCGAACTTCTTGCGCTCATCCAACAAATGTCCGACAGGCCGTTTTCTCTCATTATAGCAACACAAGGAGTCCAAACAGTACACCCTGGTGAAGCCTCCTATTCACCCAACGCAAGTACACTGTGGGGTCTGGGACGCGTTCTGCGCCAGGAATTTCCCTCCTGCCACTGTCTCCTGGCAGACCTCGACCCTGCCAAGCCCATTGCTGAGAGTCTCCAACTTTTGCTCAGCATGGAAATCAACACCCATGAAATCGCCATCCGCAATGACAAATTCTATGCCCTCAAGCTGGTGAAGGAGCGCTATTTCGAACCGGAGCCTGTCCTGTCGCCCTCTTCAAATGTCTGCCTGGAAATGGCCCAAACCGGCTCGATTGACCATCTGCGCTTTCGCCAGACGCAGCGCCGTCCTCCAAAAGCTGGGGAAGTGGAAATCTGCACCCATACAGCCTCGCTCAATTTCAAAGACCTGATGAAGGTGATGGGGATGCTTGATGACAATGTTCTGGAGGGAACCTATTTTGGCTCCAGCTTTGGGATGGAATGTTCGGGCACGGTGACTGCCCTTGGCAAAGGCGTGCGATCGCTCAAAGTGGGCGACAAGGTGTGTGCCTTTGCTCCCAATTCCTTTCGCTCTTATGTGACCCTGCCTGCTGATGCTGTCTGCCCGATCCCTCCTGGAACAAGCTTGGATGAGGCACCCATCTATATCCCCTTCATGACTGTCGTGAGGGGATTGAAGGAGATCGCTCAATTGAAGAAGGGCGAGACGCTCCTTATCCACACGGCAACCGGCGCTGTAGGGCTTGCGGCCGTGCAATATGCGCAGCATGTGGGCGCCACTATCATTGCCACAGCGGGCAGCCCGGAAAAGCGCTCCTGGCTGGAATCGCTTGAAATCGCGCATGTCGCCGATTCGCGTTCTCTGCACTTTTCGCGCCAGGTCCTGGAATGGACGGAGGGCAAAGGTGTAGATGTCGTTCTGAATGCCCTGGCAGGCGAGGCGCTGCTTAAAAGCTGGTCGCTCCTTGCCTCCTACGGCCGTTTTATTGAAATTGGCAAGCGCGATATCAGCCAGAATGCCAGCCTGCCCATGGAAGTTTTCAACCGCAACACTCTCTTTGCGGCCATCGATTTAGACCGCACCTTCGTAGAAGACAAACAGATCATCCGCAGACTGCTGCGCGAAACGATGCGCGGTTTTGAGCTCGGCTTCTTCAAACCTCTTCCCAGCCAAGCCTTTTCCCTGGCACAGGTGCAAGAGTCCTTCCACTTTCTTGCCCGCGCCAAACACCTGGGCAAGGTTACCCTCTGTTTTGCAGGTGAAACCGTGGATGCGTTGCCTCTCGAAGGCCAGACGCTCTTCCGCGATCAAGCTTCTTATCTCATCACAGGCGGCCTGCGCGGCTTTGGCCTAAGTCTGGCAAAATGGATGGCAGAGAAGGGGGCGCGCCATCTGATCCTGATGAGCAGGCAGGGAGCCTCCTCAGAAGAGGCGCTAAATGCTGTGGAAGAGCTTAAAACGCAGGGAATCCAGGTTAAGGCCATCGCCGCCGATGTGGGCGATCCGGAACTCTCTCAAGTCATTAAGAGCGCCCTCAAAAACTTTCCAGCCTTGAAGGGAATCTTCCACTGCGCCATGGTGCTCGACGACGGCTTCCTGGCTCAGCTTGATGCCCAGCGTTTCCAGTCAGTCCTCCGTCCCAAAGTTTCAGGCTGCTGGAACCTGCATCACGCAACTCAAGAAATGCAACTGGATCACTTTGTGCTTTTTTCCTCCATCTCCGCATTGATTGGAAATCCCGGCCAAGCCAGCTATGCCGCAGCCAACGCCTTTCTGGACGCCTTCGCCCATTACCGGCGCAACTTGGGTTTGCGGGGGCTCTCGATCAATTGGGGAGCCCTTGGAGAGGCGGGCGTCGTCGCCCGCTCGCAAGCTCTGGCCTCCCACCTCGCCAGTAGCGGAATTGCGCCGATTTCGACCCAGCAAGCCTTCCAGATGCTTGAATATCTCTTAAAAAGGCCCTCGATCAATCAATATGGCATTTTTGATCTCGATTGGCCCCGTCTGTTGTCTTCTTTGCCTGAGTTGAAAAAAGATGCCCGATTTGCCCATTTTCTCCAAAACCAGGGAGAGGCAGCCCTCTCTGACTTCCATCGCTCACTCCTATGCCTGGATCAGGATACCCAGCTGCAGGCCCTCATCCAATTTATCCGTGACAAGGTAGCCCATACTCTGAAAATTGAAAAAGATAAGGTCGCAACCAATGCTCGATTGAACACTCTGGGCATGGATTCCCTGATGGCCATGGAGCTGCAGCATGCCATGGAACAGACCCTGCCCGTCAAGATTCCCACCATGGAGCTGATGAAATCGCCCTCTATCGAGGAATTATCGGCTAAAATGCAGCAGCTCTTAGATTGATCCAAACTCCATTGAAAAAAATAACTGATTCAGGCATACTCATTCTATTCGTGCACCGGTAGCTCAACCGGATAGAGTACCCGGCTACGAACCGGGAGGTTAGAGGTTCAAGTCCTCTCCGGTGCGATGTTGATCCAAGCGTTCCCCTGCGGCCCATTCGACACGAACGCCTATGTTGTCGCTTGCGAGGCCACGCAACAGGCAGCCATCGTCGATCCGGCTCCAGGGAGCTTTCAAGTTCTGGTCGACTATCTTCAAACGCACAAACTCACTCCTCAAAAAATCCTCCTGACCCATTCTCACTGGGATCACATTGCTGACACCTCTCTATTCAAGCACCATTTTGGCATCCCGGTCCTGATCCACCCTCTCGATATTCCCAATCTCGAACGCCCTGGCTCCGACCATTTGCCCTGCTGGATCTCCTATGAAGGGGTCAAGCCCGACGGCCTGCTTGAAGATAAGGATCTGGTATCCGTCGGCCAACTGATCTTCGAGGTGATTCACACCCCAGGCCACACTCCGGGAGGCATTTGCCTCTATTGCCACAAGGAGGGGATCCTGCTGGCAGGCGACACCCTGTTTCGCGGCTCCATCGGCAACCTCTCTTTTCCCACCTCTCAGCCCGATCAGATGTGGCCCTCTCTCGATAGATTGGCCCAACTGCCCAAAGAGACAAAATTCTATCCCGGCCACGGGCCCAGCAGCACCATCGGAAGAGAGGATTGGCTGCCCAGAGCCCGTCAAATTTTTGAAAACTGAGCCAGTTGCAATACTCGCTTTGGAGAACAAATTCGATGATTTGGCCAATGGCATCCATTTTACGCAAGTTGACATACTTGGACGAAAGTAGGCAACTTGCGTAGAATTGATGCCATTGGCCAAAGCGCGAATTTGCCTACAAATGGAGTTTTGCAGCTGGCTCAACATTAACAGGAGAATTTATCAATGGGAGTACTCGTAGGAAAACCCGCCCCCGCCTTTCGAGCAAAAGCTGTCGAAGGCCAGCGCATTATCGACCCCTTTTCCCTTCAGGACTACAAGAGCAAATATGTGGTATTCTTTTTTTATCCGCTCGATTTCACATTCGTCTGCCCCACCGAGCTACACGCCTTCCAGGAGAAGCTGGAGGAGTTTGAAAAACGCGGGGCGCAGGTTGTCGGCTGCTCCGTCGACAGCTGCTACAGCCACCTGGCCTGGATCAATACACCCAAGACGAAAGGAGGCATCGAGGGAGTAGACTACCCCATCGTCGCCGACCTCAACAAGACAATCGCCCGCGATTATGATGTTCTCGTTGCAAATGACGGCATCGCCTACCGCGGCCTCTTCCTCATCGACCGCGAAGGGATCGTCCGCCATCAAGTTGTCAATGATCTGCCCCTTGGACGTTCTGTCGACGAGGCGCTGCGCATGCTGGATGCCCTAATCTACTTCGATATCAATGGAGAGGTTTGCCCAGCCAACTGGCAGCGCGGGAAAAAGAGCATGAAGCCCACCCAGGATGGCCTGGAGCAGTATTTCGCCCAGTCTAACGCATAAAGCGCAGGGTCTGACACAGGGGTCAAACCTGACCCCTGACTTGACCCTTCTTAATCTTGTGTGATCTCAAAAGAATCAAAGAAAGCATCCGCAAGTGACAGATCCTTTCCAAGAACACCTAAAACATAGACTTTGTGCTTGGTCACCCAAATACGCGTGATGCCGGGATTCTGGTTTTCATCCTTGTACACATAATTCAATGCGTAGCTGACAAACTTCAGCTTGGTCTTGAACTGTTTAAATTCGCCCTCATATTCCCCCATCTGCTTGACAAACGCCTCTGCATTTTTAGCGGGATTCTCATCGTCTGCAGAACTTGTTTGCACCCAATAGTAAGTGTTCTGATAGTCGCTTTCAATTTTGCAGGCGCCATTCATGAACGAGGTGCTGGGCGAACCGGGAATGGATGCGCTGATTTTAAATTTATTCCCTTCCAGATAGATGTCCTGCCATGTGACCTTCCCTTCCTGATAAGCTTTGCCTGTTCTGCCCATGGATAATGCATGAGCTGGCAAAACGGGAAGAATGAGCAGCAGAGTGACAACGAACATAGATTTTAAATAATTCATATAACCTCCAGGTATGTTTCGTAAAGGATTATACGAATAAACAATTTAATATCCAAGGTTTCAAGATTTTGGCAGATTAATCAGCGAAAGAATGTGGAAGACGATCGCATAGGGGACTAAGAAGAAGGGGATTATCCCGATTGGAAACGTATTGATGCGATTGTGGAAGCCAAATGCAAATAACTGCAGGGGGCCAGGACTGCTTGTGAATCCAAAAAACATCGCGCTCGCAAAATCGAGCAATCCCAGAACGATGACAAGCAAGATGCCCCAGCGCGGAATCGTCTTGAAAAAGAGACATAAGCAAGCCGCAATGCAGCCAACAGTGACATCTCCCAGCCCAGCTAGCCAGGCAAAACTTCCCGGAATCAATCCTCGAGCCATTTCAACTAAAAAAAAGCCTCCTAACACACGGAAGATCTGCAAGGCCACCAGGTTGCGCTGGTCAAGATCCCGAAAATGGTCACGATTGATCCACACTAGTGCTGCAGGCACTATCCAGTTGAAAACAACAAGCAGATTTCGGAAAGGTCCAAGCAAATTCGGCAAATCATAGAGAAGGCCGGTAGTTAAAAGAGCTCCGAAAATCACTGTGATTAATGCCGCCTTTTTTGCCTGTACCAAGGGTAAAACATAAAACCAGTAAACTCCGACAAATAACACCAGAAACGTGATGCCTAAAGTGGTGAACCAGTGTGCTTCGAGCATTTCTATCTCTTATCCAAAATAATTGTTACGCCAGAACTTGTGCCAAGGCGGTTGGCTCCAGCATCTATCATAGCTAGCGCTGTCGCTCTGTCACGGATACCTCCAGAGGCTTTCACACCAAAAGAAGGGCCGACTATTTCGCGCATTAAGGCGATATCGTGAAGGGTGGCACCGGCCTTGGAAAAGCCTGTCGATGTTTTCACGAAATGGGCCCCTGCTTCCAGGGATAGCCTGCAGGCGATGCGCTTCTCTTCGTCTGACAGCAGGCATGTTTCGAGGATGACCTTGACAATGGCTGGTTGAGACGCCTTGACGACAGCCTGGATGTCTTGCCTGACATCAGCCCAACGATCCGATTTCAAAAGGCCGATAGAGATCACCATGTCGATTTCAGAAGCTCCATCCTGAACTAACTGTCCGGCTTCCTGCGCTTTGATCTGCGAGATATTCCCTCCCAATGGAAATCCCACGACACTGCAGACTTTACATCTATCCTGCAGCAGGCTGTAGGCCAATTTTACCCATACAGGGAGGACACAAACGCTTGCAAAGCCATACTGCAAGGCCTCAAGGCAAAGCTTTTCAATCTCCCTGTCTGTCGCTTCGGGCTTAAGAAGCGTGTGATCGATGTAACTATGCAGTTGTGACATAAGCCTTTGCGACTGGGGGGTTGCGTTCGCCGGCAAATCGGTGCTGATGCCAGACAGGATAGGCTTCAGGCTGTGCGCTGACCTCTTCCAGCCTCCTCACCTCCTCTTCCGTCAACTTCCAGCCAACAGCTCCCAGATTATCCCGCAGCTGTGACTCGGTGCGCGCTCCGATGATCACGCTGGATATGGTGGGTCTGCGCAAAATCCAGTTCAGATTTACTTGAGAAACTGTTTTGGATTTTGCTTTCGCAATTTCTTCCAACACATCGACAATTTTGTAAAGACGTTCCCAATCGACGGCGCCGAGTATACCCTCAATTTCCGTATAACGCCCTTCTGTAGGCTTCTGGCCTCGCTTGTATTTGCCGGACAGCAGGCCAAACGAAAGGGGACTCCAAACGATCGTCCCGAGGTGCTGATCCAGCGCAAAAGGAATCAACTCATTTTCGATATCGCGCGTCAGGAGCGAATAGTAGATCTGCTGGGTAATGTAGGGCTGGATGCGGTATTTTTCCGAGACCGCCATCGCCTTCATGGCATGCCAGGCCGAATAGTTGGAGCAGCCGATATAGCGTACCTTGCCATCCCTGACCAGCTGATCTAGCGTGTTCAGAGTCTCTTCAAGGGGCGTATGCATATCAAAATTGTGAACCTGGTAGAGGTCGATGTAGTCGGTTCCCAGCCTTTTCAAGCTATCTTCACAAGCTTTGAGCAGGTGCATACGGGACAGTCCGGTATCGTGCACACCTGGACCCATACGCATGAAGGCCTTTGTGGCGATGAGGACTTTGTCCCGCCGCTCCTTCCCAATGGCCTGACCAAGAATTGTCTCCGACTGCCCAAATGAATACATGTCGGCGGTATCGAAAAGATTGACTCCTGCCTCCAGGCAGATATCGATAAGCTTGCGCGCCTCCTGAACCTGTGTCGAGCCTATATTTTTAAACATCTCCACGCCGCCAAAGGTCATGGTGCCAAAGCTTAACTCCGATACCTGCAGACCTGAACGGCCTAAAAAACGATATTTCCATAGATGCTCCCATCTGTTTGATCTGCAGAATAATAGGAAAAGACCTAGTTGTGAAGATAATATTTAATTGCACTCACCTGTCCTCATCGACATTGCATTAAAATATTAAATCTTTTATTATCTATCCCAGTTTTGTCTTAGGAGGTGTTCTTATGGCTATTCAGCGATACAATTATGTAAAAGCGCTCGACATGTTGATAACCAAGATGGATCGCGTCAACAAAACACCATGCAGGAATGCATCTGATCGATTATCAAAAAAAGCTTCTCAATTAAAGCTCAATGCTAAAGCTGTCACCATCGGCGTCTACGTGGTCGCCAAAGATGTGATTATGCTTCTGGGTGTCATCCTGGTGACTCCTGTAAAACTGGAAATTCAGATCATCCGGGCCATCCTTCCAGGTGCTTTTCACAACTGGAATGAGAAGCTGGATCGCTTGCCAATCTGGCTTGATCAGATTGCCCTGATCGCAGTGGACATATTAGGTGTTGGTGCATCCACAGGTGGCGTCGTCCTGGGTGTGCTCAAGGGATCGGAGTGGAATGTCGCCATACAGAAAAGCCTATACGATTTTTCCTCTCCTATACAGTTAAAGCCTCTGCAAGCGAAGCCAATTCCTCCAAGGGTCAATAAAAATCCAGGACATGCTGTGCCAGGACATGCTGTAATTGTGCGCCCACCCAAGCTAACCCCTGCTCCGTTGTTTTTAAATCTCGCAGCTCCCCTCGTACAAGTCCCGCCACAACCTACTGCGCCCGCAGCCCAGCAAATCCCTATTGCAGTAGCGAACCCTGCTTCTGCGCAACCAAAGTTGCCTGCCTGGTCACCTGGATCCACTTCAGCTTCTCCAGGAGCTGCTACGGCGAACCCAGCTTCAGCGAAACCAAAGTTGCCTGCTTGGCCACCCGGACCGACTTCAACTTCTCCAGTTGCAAACCCTCCTATGGCGAAACAAAAATTGCCTGCCTGGCCACCAACTTCTCCTGGAGCAACCCCTGGTTTGGCGAATTCTGCCTCAGAGAAACCAAAACCGTCTGCTCGGCTACCTGTAGCGGCAACACCAAAAGTATCCACCGCTGAGCCACGCAGGAACTTGCCTTCGGTACCACCCGCCACACCTCCAGGAAAAGCACCTGTTGCGCAAAATCAGCAGGTTAAGTCACCCGACGCTTCAACGGTTCCTGCTCCTCAGCCTGGAGGACCTCTTGCAACAACCCCAAAGCAGTCGATTCCCGTAGTGATCATAAAACCTGATGACTCGCCAGCAGCCGCGCAAAAGACCTTACCTTCTCCTAAACGGACAGTTCTTGCCCTTTCAGATGATTTCTCTGCACAGGATTCAGATGATGAAACTGAAGATGGGGCAGCTGAAGCGCAGCGGAAGAAAGAAACCAGGCAATGGCTTGGAAGGCAGGATAGTATGCCTTCAGGCCTCAGAGCCAGACCGACTTCTTCTTCGCAAAGTCAGACTCCGGAACAACCTGCATCGCCTATTAAACCCGATGACGTGTCAATGGTCATGCAGGTGAGTATGCCTTCAGGCGGTAGAGTCAGGCCTCCTTTTCATCCGCCGAGTCCTGCTCCGGCACAGCCCAAATCGCCTATTCAATCCCTAGACTTGTCGTTAAAGGCCAGCAATTTGCGTACAACTCGCCAAGAAGGAGAGAAAACTCCCAGGAGTAAAAAAGAAGATGAACTGAAAAGGCAAGCTGAGGAAGAAAAACGTGCTAAGATGGCGGCGGATCCTTTGGTAAATAGCCAGGTGCTAGCAAAAGCACAACAAGCCTCTCAACAAGCCGCACAACGAACAGCACAAGGCTCATTGAGGCAGTCACAGGATTCTTCAGGGATATCTGAATGGGATTGAGATTTCGCCTTGTCGCCTTTTGATGTCTTGTATTTTCTTGAGAGAGAAACGTGGGTGACGTGTGCCAAAGTCGCGCGGTATTCCACGTTACTCCTCTGTCTTGATGTGCATGAGAATCTTTGCCTGGTCAATGGCATCGTCTTGACGTAACTCAAGCAACAGGATATCGCAATTGTTGAATTTTACCTGCGGGAGTTTGGAACCTTGATCATCCGAAAGGGTAAGGAAAGCCCTGCTCCAATGCAGTGTCAAGGCATTCATTGCGACATAATGCGTCAACGCAATGATTATTTTGTGGCGATGTTTGCTGACCAGATTTTGCAATTCCGGCAAAGCTCGGTCTACGAGTTCTTTGAAACTTTCTCCGCCTTCAAGTCTGGGAGTCAGGTACTTCAAAGCGGCTGAAAGTCGCTCCCATTTGTTCAATTCGTTATGGTAATGAGCATCCTGAAGCATTCCTTCCCACGCACCCTGGTTAAGTTCACAGAGGTTTTCAAAACATCCCGACAATTCGCAGCAGCAATGCTCTCTTAAGCCTTCAAACAGGATATTGGCCGTCTCGCTTGCTCGCTTTGCAGCCGAGGAACAAATCACGATCTGTTCTGGGAACGGCAGTTTTTTGATCAGATGACGAGCCAGGCTTCCAACCTGATCTTTTCCCTTCTCTGTTAGAGGAACAGCGATGTTTTTGCCTTGTACATAACGCGCTCCATTCTGGCTGGGAACATTGAATCGACTTTCTCCATGTCGGAC
>JAJFUZ010000126.1 GCA_021372155.1 Parachlamydia sp.
CAACTGGCTGTTGGACTTGGGCGCTCATTTTGAATACCGCAAGACAGAGCATGGCCATCAACATGGCCGGCACACATTCAAAGAACGCATCCCAGTTAACGGCAGGGTTTTGAAAAGCAATACCTGCGAACAAAGCAAACACAAGATCAAGCATGTGGAATGGCGCTCACTCCGAATTGAAGTTGGCGTGGCCTATCGCTTCTAGCGGGATTTTTTAGCTAGTGGGATTTTTTAGCTAGTGGGATTTTTTAGTTTGGGTGTCGGTATAACCGACACCCCCTTCTTTTTCTTTACACACCCGAATATGATCTGATATTCTCTTTTGTCTCTAACAAGGGGATCAACTATGCTGGCAACTCAGACATTGCACCTTGCGCGCAGCTCCGAAAAATCTTTTTTGCAGATTCTTGGAGCTTCGCTGCTCATCGCGCTCTTCGCACAGATTGAGATCCTCCTGCCTTTCACCCCCATTCCAATCACGGGCCAGTCGCTCGGCGTTCTTCTGGTGGGTGCATTCCTTGGGAGTCGCAAAGGCTCTTTGAGCGTGCTTCTCTACCTCGCTGAAGGGGCCATGGGGCTTCCTGTCTTTTCAGGAGGTGCGTCGGGGTTCTTCTGGCTTGCAGGCCCTGGCGGAGGATATCTGGCCGGATTTGTGTTGCAGGCCTATCTCATGGGCATGTTGCTCGAAAAGGGTGAAACGAACTGTTTCAGAACGCTGGCAGCGGCTTTATTGGCCTGTGCGACGCAGATGGCGTGCGGCATCCTGTGGCTCTCCCTTTTCGTCGGCTGGAGTTCGGTGCTGGCTTTGGGGCTCTATCCCTTCATCCCAGGTGAGCTTCTCAAGGCGATAGCAATCACGACCTATTTGAAATGGAAATCCTGATCTACCGCGACGAAGGGGCACATCCTCAATGCATCCGCGCCCTTGTCAAAGCGTTCCAGACTGAAAATATTAAAATTCCCCTCTCATTTATTGATCGCGCTACTCTGCACAGTTCGAATTGGAAACAAAAAGCCGCTCTGCTGATCTTTCCTGGAGGCCGCGATATTCCCTATCATGAGGCGCTGAAGGGACAGGCAAACCGCGAGATCAGAAGCTTTGTCGAGGAGGGCGGAAACTATCTCGGCATCTGCGCAGGAGGCTACTACGGCAGCGCCCAGGTCGAATTCGAAAAGGGGCAGCCTCTGGAGGTCATCGCATCCAGGGAGCTGGCTTTTTTCCCGGGCACAGCCTCTGGGCCTGCCTATGGTTTGAATCAATTCAGCTATGAAACAGAGGCCGGAGCACACATTGCCAGGCTGCAGATGTCCTCACAAGAGATATTATCCTACTTCAATGGCGGCTGTTCATTCGAGAAGGCTGACGAAATGCCCCAGGTTAAGGTGCTGGCACGCTATCAGGATCTGCCCACTCAACCCGCGGCAATTGTGGAATGCGCCGTTGGCAAGGGCCGTGCGATTTTATGCGGCGTCCATCCCGAATACAGCGCAGAATCTATAGGGCGCGATCATTCCCTCAAAGAAGCCCTGCAGCAAATTGAAGTACAGCGCAGAGGCCTTTTCAGACAGCTTTTAGCCAGGTTTCAGATAGCTTAACAGCTCATCGTGGACAAGCCCATTTGAAGCTACGATGGGAGAATTAGAGAGCACTTCGTAAGGGCCGCCCTGATAGGAGCTGACCCTGCCGCCTGCCTCTTCGACAAGCAGCTTGCCAGCTGCGATATCCCATGCATAAAGACTGATCGCCCAATAGGCGTCGATCTTTCCGGCCGCGACATAGGCGATATTGATCGCCGAAGAGCCAAAATTGCGCATCAGCGTCCCTAACTTGAGCACATGGATAAAGCTGTCGATGCAGTTGAGAGGGTTTTCATGCATGTTGCGTGGAAAACCAGTCGCCCCGATACCCCCCGCAAAGCGGGATGTCGAGGATACAGAGATAGGAACATCGTTGAGAAAGGCGCCTCGACCCTTTTCGGCGACAAAAAGCTCCTGGGTCATCGGCTGATAAATCACTCCGCAGAGCGTTTCGCCGCCGCGCATGACTGCGATGCTCGTGCTGAAGATGGGAATATGATGGGCAAAATTGGTCGTTCCATCGAGCGGATCAATCACCCATAGAACGTCAGCCTCTTGCCAGTTGGCTGAGGGGCCGCTCTCTTCGGCTAAAAAGCCGTGATCGGGATAGCGCTCCCGAACGGTTTCGATGATCAGGCTTTCCGCAGCCCGGTCGAATTCGGTGACATAATTCTGCACACCGGGCTTTTGGGAGATGGCGTATTTTGTTCCAAAGCCTTGACGGACAATCACTCCTGCCTTAAGAGCACACTCCACAGCCAGATTACAAAATGAGGAAAACTCGCGCATTTATGAAAAAGATTGCAATGTAAAATCGGTCCGCCATATGAGGAAGATATACAGTAACACCTATCAAGGAAGGTCGCAACGAAATTTGAAAATCAGTACATGAAAGAACCGAACGACAGCATAAGGCTGAAGTTCGCAAGCACGACAAGGTAGTTGTGTCAGCCCTAGCCCCCTTCAAAGGGAGCGAAAGCTAAAAATCATGGAGGAGAATATCATGCTCGCTGATCAGTCAAGTTTGTCAGGCCCCGTCCCTGTGTTCGTAGTAGTTCAAGCACCCGCACCGGCTCAATCTCCAAGTCCTCGTACTCAAAGATTTAACGAAAATTTGGAAAAATTGGGTTCTTTAATTGGTAAAATGGAGACATTTGGTAAATCAACAGGAGAAGACCTTAATAAATCGATCACCCACTTGGAAGAAAATACCTCTGCTATCAGTAGAATGCGCAACTATGAACAGGAGCGCAGTCAACTACACCAAGTTCTACAGTCCTTCCAAAGTGAAATGGATAACCTCGCTCGTCAACTGCAGGAAGCCACGAAAGCCATACATGCGTCCGATAAGGAGAAACAAGGGCTATTGCAAAAGCTCGAAAGCCAGCGAAATGAGCTGGCAGCAGCCCGAAAAGCCGTTGCAGGCTGGAAAAACAATAGCTTGGAAAATGATAATCAACGCGCAGAAGAAAGCAACAGGCGAAGCGCTGCTGAAGAGCGAGCCAGAGAAAAGGAAGTTGAAGCTCAGGAGTGCCGGAATCAGCTCCAGATAAACCGCGACATCCTTGCTATGATGATAGGCCGGGTAAGAGATAGAGAGGTGCAGAATCAGGCCATGCAGGCGCACAACCAGGCCCTGCAGGTGGAAATCGACGTGCACAGACAGGAAAAGGCGAATCTGGAACAGGCCGTTCATCAACAGAGAGCGGTCCTTCTACAAAAAGAGCAGCACATCCAGGTACAAGGGCAACGCATTGAAGGTCTGGAAGGGCGGATCCAGGTGCAGAAAGGCGAGCTGGACCAGATTCAAAAGCAGGTTGTCGGGTTGAAGGATGGGCTGAAAAATAAGGTTCTGAAAGCCCCTGAAAGGGTGAAACGGATTTCGCGCGTTGCTATAGCCGTGTTAATCGCCCTGAGCATCGCGCTGGCGGTCGGTCTGGTCTTCTGGCTAAATCCGCAGCTGGCATCTGCCACAGGATCTTTCTTCAGCCGAGGCTGGAGCGCGTTGTCAGGAGGCGCAGCGACGGCATAAGGGATATAACAAAATATTTGACAAAATTGGTAAGGCGCAGCACGATTAAACTAATCGAGGTTTGCGATAGGATGGATACATGGTAGATCGCATACAAGGTAACAACTTCAGAGAAGGAATCTTCGCGATAGAGGATTCCGCCGCTCATGTCAGTGGGTTCAACCCTATCCTGCTGGCTGAGATCCTGGCGCGAGTCGCTCAGGAAAGATTTCACATTCAAATCGATGAAGCTTTTGGTGAGATCTCTAAAAGCGACGCGCGTCTCGCGGAGATATCAAAGCGGATCCAACGGCTTGTTATACTCCAGCGGGAAGGAAGTGAGGAAATTGCTCGAGCTTTAAAAGAGGCCAAAAATGACCCCTCCTTTTTGGAATGGGAAATGCAGCTCCTCAAATGTCTTCACTCGCATCGCATCAGGCGTACAGAAATCGTCGATTTCTCTGATCAAAAAGTGGCACTGGAGATTGCTAGATGGCTAGCCAGGCAGGTGACCAGCGTTCCGGTTGAAATGACTCCCAGAATGGAAGCCTTGGATATCCCTATCATTCTTTCTTCTCCCAGGCAAACGCAAGAGCCGATAGCGCCCCCAATAGCACGTGTAGAACCTGAACCCTGCCCTGTTCTTGCCTTACCATGCTATGAGCACCGCTATAAGAAGATGGATGCCGAACTAAGCGAGGTCAAAAAATCGCTGGATCAGCTGCGGGCTTCTATCCAAGAGCTCCAAGTGGGGCTGGAGGACAAACCTCTGGCTAGGAAAATTTCGTTGATGAATCGGCTGTTCGCGCTGATTGCTTCTCTGTTCGGTCGCTTGATTGCTCCCGGCTTGAACATCGGCCGTCAAATTGTGGAATTGCGCATCAAAAAACACTGTGCACCGGGTGCATAAAGGAGCGATTTCTGTTCACAACAGCTTTGGTTTTTGCTACATCATACAATAAGAACAAATTGATCGAGCCAACTAAAAATGGTGCCAACCATGAGGACCAAATGAAAAAAGAAACCTGGGTACTAGTCGCCAATGGATCCCTCGCCAAAATCTTCAAAATTGAGAAAAACAGCGTCCTGACAGAAGTCACAGAGATCGCCCATCCCGAAAGCCGCCAGAAAGAGGGGGATCTTGTTTCTTCCAGACCAGGCAGAACGTTCGGAAGCATGGGAGATGGCGTCAGGCACGCCTATGAAAGGCCTCATACTCAGAAAAATACGGAACTGCATATCTTCGCCAAATCTCTCTCCGAATATCTCGAAGCGGCGCGCACCAAGGGAGATTACGCCAAGCTCTATATCGCCGCCAATCCCCAGTTTCTTGGAATTCTGCGCCAGAGCCTCAGCTCCAACACCCACCAGCTGATCGCCGGAGAAGTGGACAAAGACATGACCCATCTGACATCGGCAGAAATACTCGCGCACATCCACAAGTAGTGTCTACCGAGTGTCTACTTCCACAAATTTGCGGTATTGGGCTAGCGTGAAACCCCGGGGCTTTGACGCAGCCCAATACCGAAAATTTATGGAAGTAGACACTCAATGATCCTTGTCCTCAATGCCGGATCCAGCACCTGGAAGTGCGCCCTGTTCAAAATTGGGGCTGACACTGTAGAAATCGACCCTGCCTGGGAAGGATTCTTGGATTTTGGACAGTCAAAAGAGACCCTTCTCATGCGCGTCACAGCGCGTGGAAAAGCACCCCTTAGCAAAGAGATTCCCTCAAAGCAGCGCAAAAGTGCCGTCCAGGATCTGATTTCAACAGCCTGGCAAGGAAATAACGCCGTCATCGCGAGTCCCGAAGAGATTACCAAAATCGGCCACAGAGTTGTTCATGGGGGCGAAAAATTTGTGGAGCCGACGCTTGTGACCAAGGACGTCAAAGAGGCGATCCGCTCCCTCTCTGAGCTGGCACCCCTGCATAATCCCTCCAATCTCGAGGGCATCGAAATCATGGAAGCATTGCTACCCTCCTGTCCCCAGATCGCAGTTTTCGATACAGCCTTCCACAGAACAATGCCGGAGGCTGCTCAGACCTATGCGATCCCTTTGGAGTGGCGCAAGGAAGGGATCCGCCGCTATGGATTTCATGGTATCAGCCACGCCTACTGTGCCAAACGGGCCGCAGAGCTTCTTGGAAAAGAGTTATACAATCTCAACCTCATTACCTGCCACCTGGGCAATGGCTCCTCCTTGACGGCCATTCGTCAGGGCAAAAGCTTCGCTACCACAATGGGTTTTACGCCGATGGAGGGGATGGTGATGGGAACGCGCAGCGGCACCGTCGATCCTGGCATCATTTTCCATCTACTTAAGGAGAAAAAGACTTCAGAGGAGCTTGAAAAAGCATTCAACAATGCCTCAGGTTTGAAAGCTCTCTGCGGAACAGCTGACATGCGCGATCTACTCGCCATGAAAAAGCAAGGCAGTACAGAAGCCCAGCTCGCCTTTGATATATATATCCATCAGCTTTGTTGGCATATCGGAGCACTGCTCGGCTGCATGAGCGTACGCACCGACGCCCTGGTCTTCGCAGGGGGAATTGGCGAAAATGCCGCCGATATCCGCTTAGCGGCCTGCGAGCGCTTCAAAACCTTCGGCATGGAAATCGACCCCGAACGCAACGGAAGAGGCGGTATCGATCGGGAACTTTCTGTGCCTGGATCCCGCATCCCCATCCTGGTCATTAAAACACGCGAAGAGCTCGAGATTGCGCGGGCCAGTTTAGGGATTGGCTAGAAACTTCTCAGTACCCGGCGCACATCGCCAAAAATGTGGAGATCTTTTTTGATCAGGCCTACTCTTGCGCGATGCTTTGAGCCTCTTTCGATGACGCAGTCTTCGAGTGCGTTGAGGATCCTGCGGCATTCCTGCGGGCATAGAGGATTATTCCGATCCTTGAGTCTATCCAGCAGCCTGCTTCTCAGATCCATGAGATCATCCCACTTGATGGCCTCTTTTTGGCCCAAATGGACGCGATAGGATACTCCCTGGCCGTTGCCAAGATCGATCGAGAGATCTCCCTGCGTGCGCGATTCGCGCATCGCCTGATTTGCCTCCGGGGTTCCCATCCACTTGCCCCAGATGCCGCTCGATTTTTTGTCGAATGCGAAGCGAACCGCTTGGGTCTCTTCAGGTCTGATGGCAAAATAATCTGTGCCAGTCTTCGCTGGAGCCGAGCCGTACAGCATGTCGTGCAGCTTGTCTGAAATCGCATGGCGATTATGAACGGCGAGGAATACAGAAACGCCAGCAACCGGAGTGGCCATGAGCGCGCCAGCGCCAAGGGCTACCGCAATAATCGGAGCTCCAGACAAAGCAGCTGTACCGGCGGCAGCGCCGCCTCCAATCACAGCCGCAGGCGCAGTTACGCCAGCAGCCACAAACCCGCTCAATATGCTTGTCAGACCCCAGGGTCTTCCCTGGTCGGCCTCTCGCTGCATATTTCCAATGTCGTCGAAGATCTGCATCTGCTCCTGGCGTCTTTCTTCAGCTATTTGCTGATGCTTTTTTGCTTCTTTCAGATGCTTCTGGCAGTCTTTTGTCAAATCCTGGTTTTGAGCCTCGAGCTCGATCTCTTTCAATCCCTTCTTGGCAGCTTCCGAGATGGCGCCCTGCGTGACTTTCGCTTTGCTGAGTTTGCCGATTGCATGGTCGAGAAACTGCTGGCCCTCTTCAATTGTCTCAATGGCCTTATCCAGAGTGTCATGTCCGACAGAGCACAGGGCGAAAAGGCGATCTGATTTCTCCTTAAAAAGCTGAGGCGTTTCTTCCGTCAAAGGGCTGTTGGCTAGTTCGATGAGCTCCTGCAGGCCTTCCATGGTCTTGACAAAGGCCAGATCAGCGACGCCGATATCTTCCTTACTTCGCTCAAAAGCTTCGCGCGCCTGTGCAAATGCCGATTCCGTCTCTTCGATGAGCTGCCGCGCTTCTTGGGTGCGCTCCTGCAACTTGCCATCGGTGGACTTTGCCAGCTTTTCGATCTTTTTGCGGCTTTTCTCAAGCTGCTCCAGACCCTTTTCCACGGATTTCAAATGCGCCTTGATCTGCTTTTCCGTTTTCTTATTGGCCTCGTCCAGGACTTTGATCATCTTTGTGCCAGCCCCGGCATTTTCCAAAAGTCCTGTCAGCTGCGGATAATCTCTGTAACCACGCACAAGCTTGATTAATTCCAGACCACCTGCTGAGGTCATCGAGACGCCGGAAAAGAGATTGCCATTGCGCAACTGATTCAGACCGGCCACAAGGCTGACACCGGCGCATGCCCAGCGGGTGCCATTCTTTTTGGCTTCATTCATCGCTTTGGAGAAAGCCCCGGCAATATCGGCGATCTTTTCCATTTGCATGCAGAGAGCATTACCCTCTTTGGGAGCAAAACTTTGAGCAGCACTTTTGGAGGCATTCTTGGTTTCGTGTGAGCGAGATCCGATGGGCAGGCACATGGTAATTCCTGTTTTTTAAACTATTAGAACTGCTAATTTATCATGTTTTTATATTAATATTCAATGATTATTACATTAAGATTTATTAAAGAAAGTTAAAATTTGATTTATGCAATTTTCAGCTTGTCAACCTTCAACTAAACATTGTACATTTCCACCTATGAACGGTACCCTATTCTATTACCCTCTGGTGATCCAGGAAACCGATCTGGATACTTTCGGCCACGTCAACAATGCTGCCTATCTCAGGCTTTATGAGCAGGCACGGTGGGATGTGATCACCAAAAATGGCTTCGGTCTGCAGAAAATCAGGGAAAGCGGGGTCGGACCGACCATTTTGGAAGTCAAAGTGACCTTCTTAAAGGAATTGCGGGCACGCGATGAAATTGTGATCGAATCCCAGTCCCTGCCTTATGAGCGAAAAGTGGGCCGAATGATCCAGAAAATGGTTCGCGGAGATGAGATCTGCAGCACCGCGGAGTACACCTTTGCCCTTTATGATGTGAAGCAAAGGAAACTGGTAGCGCCAACGCCTGAATGGCTCAAAGCAGTCGGACTACCATCTTGAAACTATATTTCTGATCGATAAATGGATAGAATCGTTTAACCCCGGAGCTTTGACGCAGCCAAAACAGTAAAAACTGTCATAATTGAGTACCAGAATGAAAACCGCCCCTTATGGCCAGTGGCCCTCACCCATCAGCGCAGACATGCTTTGCGGGCCAACCAAGAGCAACTTTAACTGCGATATCGCCATCGACGGCCAGACGATCTACTGGACCGAGGTGCGACCCAAAGAGAGGGGGCGCACCGTCCTCATGCGCCGCGGACCCGGTCAGGACCTGTCCGATGTGACTCCTGAGGGCTTTGATATTCGCAGCAAGGTGCACGAATATGGGGGCACGGGCTATGCACTCTTAGGCGAAAAACTCTTCTTCGTCAACAGCAAGGATCAGCGCCTATACCGGAGAGATACCCCCAAAACTGCTCCCACCTTGCTCACAGAACCCAATGTCCGCTTTGGAGACCTCGTCACTTGCCCTGCAGGCCTTTTAGCGATTCGCGAAGATCATCGCACCAGCGAAGTGATCAACGACCTGGTCCTGATCGATCCCGATTCAGGACGCGTCACTGTGCTGGACGCAGGCCAGGACTTCTACGCCTTTCCCACTCTAAGTCCAGATGGCTCAAAGCTGGCCTGGATCAGCTGGAACCATCCCGATATGCCCTGGGACAGCACCAGGCTCTGGGTCGCCGATTTCAATGGGAACAAGATCGATGCCAAACGCTGTGTCGCCTGGGCTCCGGACGAGTCGATTTTCCAGCCGCAGTGGTCTCCACAAGGCCTCCTTACCTTTGTTTCCGACCGCAGTGGCTGGTGGAACCTCTACAGGCTGAAAGGGGATTCCTGCGAGAATCTCTTCCCACTCGAAGCCGAATTTGGCATGCCTCTCTGGCACCTGGGCATCTCCACCTGGGGCTTTACAGGCCGCGGAGAGGAGATCCTCTGCAGCTACCAGCAGAAGGGCTCCTTCAAGCTGGGCCTGCTCGATCCGGAAACCAAACAACTGGAAGAGATCCCTCTTCCCCAAAATGACTTCACTCAGATCAAAACCGGAAAAGGATTCTCGGCTTTCCTGGTGGGATCGTCGACTGAACCGCGCCGTCTGGCCAGGCTTGACCTCCAGACACGGGCTCTCACTTATCTGGACCTGGCTGAAGATCTCTCTATTCCAAAAGGCTTCCTGAGCACACCTGAAGCCATCGAATATCCCACAACCGATGGGACTGCCTATGCTTTCTTCTACCCTCCCGCCAATGAGTCTTATCGCGGGCCTCCAGGAGAAAAGCCGCCTCTGATGGTCATCAGCCATGGAGGGCCCACAGGCAATGTCAACGGCGCCTTCAACCTGAAAATTCAGTACTGGACCAGCCGCGGCTTTGCCATCCTGGATGTCAACTACCGTGGCAGCACCGGCTATGGCAGAACCTATCGGGATAAGCTCAAAGGCCAGTGGGGCATCGCCGATGTCGAAGATTGCGTCAACGGTGCCCTCTTCTTAGCCAAACACGGGGATGTTGATCCTGGCAAATGCGTCATCCGCGGAGGCAGCGCCGGAGGTTACACCACACTAGCCGCCCTGGCCTTCACCAAGGCCTTCCGCGCTGGTGCCAGCTACTACGGCGTCGGCGATCCCGAACTTTTAGCCAAAGACACCCACAAATTCGAATCACGCTACCTCGATTCCCTCATCGGACCCTATCCGGCCAGACGCGACCTCTATGACGCACGCTCGCCGCTCAAGCACGCTGCGAACATCTCCTGCCCCGTCATCTTCTTCCAGGGTGGCAATGACAAGGTGGTGCCCCCCAACCAGGCTGAGGCGATGGTAGCCGCCCTGACGCGCAATAAAATCCCGACAAAATTGATTCTTTATCCAGAAGAAGAACATGGCTTCCGTCAGGCAGAAACAATCCGCGATTCGCTGGAAAAGGAGCTGCAGTTTTATCTGGATGTCTTATGATTGCTGCGCTAATCTTTTTCCAAAATGAGGTGTCCTATGCCACACAGATCTCTAATATTCTTCTTAATCGTCCTTCTATTACCCTGCCTGGCAGAAGCAAAAAAAAGCGATCTTTATGACCTGGCGATGTGCGCAATCTTTCGCGACGAAGCGCCCTATCTGAAGGAATGGATCGAATTTCACAAATGCGTTGGCGTCCAGCATTTCTATCTCTACAATAACTTGAGCAAAGACAACTATCGCGAGATCCTCGCCCCTTATATCAAAAGCGGCGAGGTTGAGCTGTTTGACTGGAAATACACCTACAACTCTGTCAAAGAGTGGAGTCCTATTCAACGCGATGCCTATAACGATGCCATTAAAAAGGCCGCAGGGAAGGCGAAATGGCTGGCGATTCTCGATCTGGACGAATTCCTGTTTCCCACTGAAGGTAACAGTCTGGTGGAATTCCTGGCAGATTTTGAAGAGTATGGCGCCGTCTCGGCCAACTGGCTGATGTTTGGCACATCGCAAGTGGCCAAGATTCCCAAAAAGAAGCTGCTCATCGAAATGCTCGTGCAAAGGGCGCCTGTCGATTATGAGCAGAATATCCACGTCAAATCGATCGTCCGGCCTGAACGCGTTGCCACTTGCGGCGGCCCTCATTTCTGCAAACTTAAAACGGGCTTCAAACAGGTTAATGCCCTCAAAAAAACCTTTGAAGGGGCACGGGCCCCTTACATCGATGTCAGTAAGCTGCGCATCCATCACTACTGGACGCGCGATGAGGATTTCTTCTACCGCGTCAAACTGGCCAGGCGACAAGGATGGCAAGAAGGGCGCGAAGGGGGCCTGAAAAGGCTTGTAGAGCTGAATAAAGAGCGCGATGAGACGATTCTGCGCTTCGTGCCGACTTTAAGAAAAGCCGTGTTTAACTAAATTAATTATTTGATACACTTTAATTCGGATATTTTGAGGTTTTGAAACGGCACATCATTCCATTGCCGGTTCCAGACAAATGGTACCCAGGGTTCAACTAGGGGTCTAGGCACTATGAAGGGTCTAGGTACCACGGGAGATTTAGATACTGGGGGAACTTTTGTACTCAGCACCACAGCCTCAAGCCTCTCCCGCGCCTGCCTCGCGCTCAAACGCCTTTGTGGATCGACAGAAAGCATCTCGCGGACAATATCCCACATTTGCCCCATGGCAACCCGATTGGCAGAGGAGCCTAGCTTAACCTTTTCGTCCGCAATCTCCTGGTCAATCTCTGCCTGTGTGATGTTGCTGATTCCACTATCATTCAAAGTATACTTCAAAAGAAACCGGTCCTGCACTTGCTCAACGTGATATTTTCCAAGTATGCAGCGAAGGGGTGCAACTCCCAATACAATATCCAATGCATTTTTCAACACTGCCGCGAAGATTAACCCCATGCTCCAGTTATCATCCCCTTGACTATGATTTTGATTATAATCAGTGATACCTTGTTGCCGAGAGAATGTGCCCCAAGCCTGCCGCTTTTGAGGGGACTTCCAGCCAGGCGTTCCGACAAAAGAATTAAGATCATTCACCGATTCCATATCCGAAATCACAACATTCAATTCCTTGTCATACAAAATATTGCTCGGTTTGATATCGGAATGATAGGAATGAGTGCGAGAGGCTGTTCTTATTTCGGGATACTGATGCAATTTCTCAAGGCCCTTTAACAGCTGCAGCATGATTTTTTTCATGTCCTCAGCCGTCAGATCTCTTGATTTCAGGAGCTTATCCAATGTCCCTTTGAACAGTGGCGTAATCAGCTGTGTCTTGCTTCCAACCGTTCTAACATAATCGAGGGGCTCAATGCCTTCTGATCCATTGAGTGCCTGCAGAAGTGCTACTTCATTTGAATTTTGCACAGCTTTCTTACACATTTTGCGTCCAGTCGTCAAATTGTAAATGACTTTAGCTGTTCGTCCTCTTCCTTTTCCCAAGGGTGCCACGCGATCTTTGCTTACGCTGAGCAGGATCGTCGATACTTGATTTGTCCTGGTATCGACCATAAAGGAGAGTGTGCGGGGGAGCCTCCACGATTTGCCCTTAAAATCAAAGGAGATCTGTTTGCGATGAAATTCAGGGATCCTGCCTGCCTCAATTTCTGATCGGACTTCCAGAAGATATTCTTCAATCTGCTGTTTAACCATTTCCGATTCGATGCCTATTTCCGAAAGTTTTTCAGGCCATATCCAGCGGGTGGGTTGGTATGCTGCCGGGAGAGGCCTGATGGATCGTCCAGCAGGCAAGACAAGACGGAGTGGTGGAGATGCCAGAGCAGCAGGGGCTGGAAGGGGTGCGGCGGGCGCTACCATAGCTTGTGGCAGTGGCAAAGGCTGGATTTGAGGCAATCGAAATGAAGGCATTCTTGCCTGCGGAACTACCAGAGAAAGACAATGTCTTGATTTTTCCGCTGGTTCCTTAATCGATTCACGTTTTGGAAGCTCAATAGGAAGTTTGCGCGGGTGCTGCCCACCGAAAATGGCTCTGTACACCATATCTGCTGCAATAGCAGCGGCAATAAGAAGCCCGAGCGCAGGGAGAGACGATATGGCAATCAAACCTGCTGATGCAGTGACGTGTGCGATAGCAAATGTTGTCCCAGCGCTTCCTAATACTGCGATTACATGTGATTTCAGAGAATGGATGCCAGTACGATAGGTGAGGAGGTCGTAAATGACGCTATAGAAAATTCCTGTGACAGCACCAAAGATAGCGGCTGGACCTGCGCTCAGACACGATACGAATCCTTTTCCAGCCATCATGCCAATCTTTGGCACTAATTCTGCCGTGCCTATGGAAGCGGCGGCAGCAAAGGTGACTGGCAATAGGTGCCTTCTTGAGATCATAGAGAGATCCATACAGATACCCTTTCTTTTGGTTTCTTCGAAAAGGTTAGATAATCAACTAGATTTTTTTTAGCGTAAAAAATCCTCTATTTTTCAGAAAACCTGCAAATTTCTCTACTTACTCCTAAATTTAGCTTCCGCAAATCCCAGACAAACGCACCGCCTGCCTCTCGACTGTTTGCGCGAGGACTTCGGGTGTGCTCCAGATCTGGACCTGGCGACGGGCGCGCGTGACGGCGGTATAGAGCACTTCGCGACCAAAGTACTGGCTGCCTTCTGGGAGAACAATCCAGACCTCGTCAAACTCGCTGCCCTGGCTTTTGTAGACGGAGAGGCAATAGGCATATTCATAAGGAGGTAAGAGGAGGCTGGAAATGCGGCGCACCCACTCAGTGTCTGGAAAATAGGCCTGATCCTGGTCCATGAGCCCCACCTCTCCATTGAATAAACCCAGGCGGCGATCTGTTTTGGTGATGATGATGGGGACCATGGAATGATGCCTTTTAGAGGCCAGGGCGTGGCACTGGCGATTGAGTTCATCGACTCCATGAGGACCTTTGCGCAGGGGAGAGAGGAGGCGGAAGGCGCCGAAGCTTTTGAGAAGCTGTTCGGGAGAATGGTGCTGAGGATCAAATCGCGCCACTACCTCTTCCAGGTTCAGGGATTCAATCAGAGGGTGACAAATCAGATCTTCCTGAGTGTTGCAAAGCTCTTCGGTCTTGCCAGCCTGCACTGCACTGGCGAATTGCGCAATGCTGGCCCGTTCAGTCCTGAGGCATGTTTTCAGTTCGACAGTGTGGCTGGGGACATACTGGACCAGGTCGGCGAAGAGGCTTCCCGATCCCACAGGAGCAAGCTGATGGCGGTCTCCCGACAGGATCAGACGGGCGCCTGGTTTAATCGCAGTGAATAGAGCGTTCATAAGAGTGATATCAATCATGGAGCTTTCGTCGACAATGATGAGATCGGCGGACAGATCGGAAGCTTTGCGGCTTCCCACTCCAAGCAGAGCGTGCAAGGTATCAGCTTTTAGGTTTACTTGGAGGCTCGTTTGCAGGTGCACGGCCGCCTTACCGGTTGGAGCCGCAAGCGCCACGGTGCAGCTGTTGCGTTTCTCGGGAGGCAGACTTTCTAAAAACAGACGGACGAGATGGCCGATTGTATAGGTCTTGCCCGTTCCTGGGCCTCCGCAAAGAAGCATGACGCTGTTCTGCATGGCTTTGACGATCACCTCTCCCTGTTCAGGAAGCAGCTTTCCCGATTCAAGCAGGCTTTTTACTCCATGCTCAATAGCCTCAAGGTTGACCTCCAGAGCTGGCTTAGCCTTCAGGCAGGTGTTAAAGAGCTGCAGGCACTTTTGCTCCGCCGACCAGTAACGCTCAAAGTAAAAGCGCTCCCCATTTCGGCGAAGCGGGCCTTCGAGGATTGGCGCAGGCAGAAGTTTGGCGCCTTTTCGGATAAAGGTGGCAAAATCCTCCTCGAGGTAATTTTGCAATAAAGCCGCCGGTTCGGGAGAAAGCTTGTCGGCTACCTGGATGCAAAGATGCCCTTGACGTGTGGCTAAAGACAGATAACAGAGGAAGCTGGCGACCTCTTCCCCCGCATCGGGATAGGGCTTCAGGAGCATCTCGGCCAGGGAGATATCGATGGATGCCAGGCGTTTTTCGGAGACGAGTCTCTGCAAGAGCGGCCAGGGTTTTGTTTGCGGTCCGTCAAGAGATCTGCCTTCGCGCTCAAAAAAGAGCTGTTGCGCTAATCCAGGCATAAATAGATTCCTTGCTGTTCAGTTTTGGAGGGGTCGAGGCCGCGCAAGAACAGGTAGAGGATGCCGCCAAATTTCTCTTCAAATGAGCCCGGATCGACAAGCTTCAGATAGCGCCGCAGCGCCTCGCTATAGACCTTGGCCTGCAGAAAATAGCCCCCCTCGCGCATGGCCTCTTCCATCCGGCCACGCTGGTAATCTTCTGCGCGTTCTCCGAGCTTGTTGCTCTTCCAGTCGAGGAGATAGTATTTTCCTTCATGCTCGAAAAGAAGGTCGATCACCCCTTTGAGAAAGCCCGGCACATGTTCGACATTCAGGTTTAGACTTGATTCCCAGGAATAGAGAAACTCTGTTTCACGAAAATGCTTTAACGGATCGGTTGCGATTAGAGGAGTCGGGCCATTGAGAAGCGGCAAGGGCGTATGGAAAGCGTTAAAGACTATCTCAGCAAGGACTTCATGCCAGGCTGAAAACTCTTCCCCCTGGATATGAGGAACAATCAGAGGCACGACCTCTTTTGGTAAGGTGGCTTCGCTCAGCTCTTCCAGGGATACTTTTTCCAAGATGGCGTGCAGCAGATTCCCCATCTCGCTGCCCGCTGGAAGCGTGTGCACGTTTTTCTCTTCTGAGCTTCTCTTCACTTTGAAGGTGGGAAAAAAGGGCTCCTTTTCTTGATGCAGCAATGACGAGTAGGAGGAGACCATCTGGACAGGATGCTGGAGTTTGGAAAGACCAGAGAAGAGCAGCGAACAAGGAGGATCGTCCTGGATGCGAGAGTTAATGATTCCTGAGGGAACAGGCGCTACGCTGACCTCGTCGCTTTTCAAAGCCTCCAGATCGGATGGGTGATGGATATGGAGGGCTTTGAGAAAGAGCTGCATCGGGGAGCCCTTTCCCGAATCGAGATCCTTACCCGAAAATAGCACGGGTAGATAGAGCCGCGACTTAGCCCGCGTCATAGCCACATAGAGCTGCCTCATCTTCTCCGCATCGCACTCTGCAATATCCTGAGGATCATCAGGGGGCTTCGTCTCCGAAATCAGACCAAGCGGGAAGACGACCTCAAACTCCAGGCCCTTGCTGGCATGCAGGGTCATGATGTGCACCCCCTTGCGGTCGGGATTCTGCAGGCGCTTTATCCCCTGCTCATCCTCTTCATCCTGATCTTCCAAAGACCTCAGGGTGTGCAACAGAGATTCAGTAGTCTGACGGCTAAAAACCCTCTCCACAATCTGGCACAGATCATCATAAAGCTCCTCGCCCTCTTCTCTGGAAAGGAGATGCTCCGCGGTAGATTGATGGCACCAATGACTTTCAAGAAAGGCTGGGAAAAAGCCTGACAATCCCTCTTCCATCAAACGCTTGCGCAGATTCAGAAACCTTTCCAGGACCTTCTCCCACTGACCAGGCTCAGACTGTAGCGCCAGCAATTGATCATGAGTCATGCCGATCAAAGGGGATCCCAGAGCCCGTTTGACCAGGCTCACATCTTTGGGCTGTAAAACCGCCTCAATGATCTCGCGGAAAGCCGATAAAGCCGGGGAATTCGCTAAATGTTCCTGTTTCTGTTTTACGACCGGGATGGAAAGGCCTTTGAGATAGTGAGCGAGGCGCGCCCCCTGATAGCGGTCTTTCACCAGGACTGCCCATCCTTCTAAACCGATTTTAAGGCGCAGGATCTCCTGCGCGATAAAGGGGAAAAAAAGGCGCTGTTCTGCTTCTTCACTCTCTTCGGTGAAGCAGATGTGGATGCTGCCAAACGCATCATCATGCCTCACGCCATCTGCCTTACCAGCAGCGACAGGACGATAAGGAAGAGTGCTGCTTGTGCGCGGCAGGGTTATCCAGCCCTCAGTTTTGCTGAAAAGCTGGTTCAACCCCTTCACCAGGCCTGGAGTAGAGCGGTAGTTTGTGTCCAGAGCAGCATGATGCTGACTTCCCAATGCTTGGGCCGCCTCCAGATAGGTGTAAATATCTGCATTGCGAAAAGCATAGATCGCCTGCTTGGGGTCGCCGACCAGGTAGAGGCGGTGTCCACCATTTAGAAAAAGATGGCTGAAGATCTCCCACTGGATTGGATCGGTATCTTGAAATTCATCGATGATGGCCACGCGATAACGGGCGCGCACCTGTCCGGCAAATGCAGTATTATCGACGGCGCGCCTCATGGAGGAGAGCAGTCCATCGAAGCTCAGCGCCTCCTCCTCTTCCTGAAAACGGTTGAAATGCTGGCGGGCCTGTTGGGCCAGATGATGCAAGAGCAAACGCGGATCGGCGCAGGGTCTTAAGGGAGCAAACGCCTCAAATAGAATTGGAAACAGGTTATGCAGCCTTCCGGAAGAGGATGCATTGCGCCTTGTGCCCCTTTCTTCCGGATTAAGCGCACGCAGGCCGAAGAAATTGTCCTGAATCAACTCTTCCAGGTCGCCAGCCTCCCATGCCTCCTTGTCAAAGAGAGAGGCGAACCGCTCGACACTTTTTAATGCTTCTGCCAGATTGACTTTGTCAATTTGCTTGTAAGCAAAGGGCTGGTTTTGGAAATCCTCAATGATTTTGTTACGTGTGATGGCTCGTTCCTTCAAATCGGCCATAATGGCTGCAAACAAGCGCACATACTCGCTGAAAGGCAGCAGCTCACTTTCGCGAGCTGAAGCTTTAAGAAGCTTGCTGCAGAGCTTATCCACATCATGCAGATGCTTTGAGAGGATTTTGGCAATCTGTGCCGGACTCCAGGATGCCGCGTTCAGTTCAGTCCGCAGAAAATCCTTCATGGCTTCGATAGAGCGGGATCGCGCCAGCCCCTCCTCATCGGCCTTGATCTGCAGACCCAAGTCGCCTTCAAAAGCGAAATCGCGCAGCATGCGGCTGCAAAAGCCGTGAATTGTAAAAATCTGCGCCTGATCGAAGGTGAAAAGGGCCTGTTCAATCTGCTTGAGCGCCTTCTGGATCGCTGGCTCGCCCTGCTCAACAATGGCCAGCAAGTAGTCTGGAACTGACCGAAAACTCTCTTGAGATAAAATTGTACGCGCCTTTTCCAGATTGCCTCTGACACGCTCTTTGAGGTCGCGTGTCGCGATGCGGGTAAAGGTGACCACGAGAATCTGCTCTAAGGCAAGCGGCTGATCGGATCCTGGCGCTGGCTCGATCAAGAGGCGCGCGACAACATTCTCGATGGAATAGGTTTTGCCTGTGCCGGCAGAAGCCTCCAGGAGATAGTGTCTGTGGATATCGCAGTGGCGGCTGAGGACATCGAACTTCATCTACACCTCGCATGCAGATCCGAGAATAGTTCCTCTGCGAGTGGTTTCCAGTGTCGAAAAATCGAATCGACATCGATTTTACTCGATGCGCGCATCAGCCAGAGTAGTTCCTCCTCATAATCCTGCTTCCGGGACTGTT
>JAJFUZ010000143.1 GCA_021372155.1 Parachlamydia sp.
GTGGTTTCATGTGGGTTTTGCTGGGTTTTAAATTAACTTTGTTACCTTTCCTGCAAAATCCTAGCATGAATTCAAGACTTATGTAAATCCTATAACAGCTTGTGAAGGCATTTTTCTTGCCATTTCAGGGACGACTAGATAGTCTTTGATTGCCAGGTACCATTTATCAGATAATATTCTCCCTCTCTGCTGGCGAGTGTCAAGGGATCGCCCATTTGCCAGGAAGATGCGTAGTTGGTATAGGCAGGATTTGGCACCCACTGTGTGCCAACGTTCAAAGTCATGTGCCCATTGCTGGCAATCTTAGTGATTTTCAAAGTGGTACTGGGCTCGAGCAGGCGCAGGGTGGTGGGATCGTAAAAGATACTTAACCATTCATCGAGCAAACATGTCAACCCCCATTGTTTGTCTCTTCTATATGAAAAAAGTCCGAATTTTTTTCACGGCTATGTTACATTTGAGTCCTGAATATTGTTTAAAATTCCCTGAATGCCTAAGATAAGCTCTCATTTAACAAATTTTCAATTATGCCAAACTATTCTTTGCGCGAGCTGGCTTCGTTTATGGGCTTCTCAGAAGCTCCAGAAGCTGTTGTGACGGGGTTTGCCACAGACAGCCGTCTTCTTAAACCGGGTGAGCTCTATTTTGCCTTGAGAGGGGAGAGGGTCGATGGCCATGTTTTTATCTCTGAAGTGGCTGCAAAAGGGGCTGTCGGGGCGGTGGTGGATCGTTCATTCCTAGGCGATAGCTGCGGATTGCCGCTGTTTCATGTTGAGGATGTTTTAAAGAGCCTTCAGCAGATAGCCAGAACAATTTTGGCTGTAAGGAAACCCCTTGTGGTGGCTGTGACAGGTTCGGTTGGCAAGACGACGACGAAGGAATTTATCGCGGGTTTACTGAGGTCAAAATTTATTGTGGCCAACTCTCCGGGCAACAGCAACTCGCAGGTCGGGCTGCCGCTAGCTATTCTGAACCATACCGAAGGCCGAGAGGATGTTTTGGTTCTCGAGATGGGGATGACGAATAAGGGGGACATCGCGGGGTTGGTGCAGATCGCTCCGCCGCATGTGGCGGTGATTACTACGACGGCCCTAGTGCATGCGTGCAATTTCGAGGGGCTTGAAGAGATTGGCCGGACCAAAGCGGAGATTTTTTCGCATCCACAGACACAGGTAGGCATCCTGGATCGCGGGATTGTCAACTTTGACGAGTTGATTGGGATTGGCAATTGTAGAAAGTTGTCATTTAGCCTTGAGAGGCCTGATGCAGATTTCAGGATGTGGCACAGCGATAAAAAAATGATCGTGGTAACTCCTGAAGGCTCTGGCGAATTGAATCTCCTTCAGCTACATGGCCTGCACAACCGCCACAACTTTCTGGCTGCGGTTGCGGTTGCCCGTACGCTGGGCCTGGAATGGGAAGATATCAACAGGGCGATGCCGCTTCTGCTGTTGCCTGAAAGGCGTCTGCAAATGGTGGAGAAGGATGGCGTTCTGTTTGTCAATGATTCCTACAATGCCTGCGAGGTCTCTGTCAAGGCGGCTTTGAACAGTCTGCCTGAGCCCGGGCAGGGGGGAAAGAAGATTGCGGTCCTTGGGGGAATGGTCGAGCTTGGCAAATTTTCGCTTGGGTGCCATCAGGCCGTCGGCCAATATGCTCTTGACTGCGTCGACAGTTTGTTCTGCTTTGGCAGCGATTGCAAGGCAATGAGGGATATATGGGCGGCAGCGGGAAGGCCTGTGGTATGGGCTGAGGAGCGAATCGAGGTTGTGAGGAAACTGCGTGAGGTCCTTTCGGCTGGCGATGTCGTGCTGCTAAAGGGATCGCGCGCAAAAGAAACCTGGAAGGTTCTCGAAGAATTATGATTTACTTGCTTTTGCAATACCTTCATGAAGAACTGGGGCTGAAGATCCCCGCGGCCTTCAATTATTATTCAACGCGCATGATGCTGTCGGCGTTGACGGCGTTGGTGCTGAGCATCTTTTTGGGCCCCCGCTTCATCAAGAAATTGTATGAAATGAAAATCGGCCAGACCATCCGCACAGAGGAGTGTCCGCTTTTAGGAGCCCTGCACCAGAAGAAAAAAGATACGCCGACAATGGGCGGAGTTTTGATCCTGTTTTCCATGATTGTCTCGATGCTGTTGTGGATGGACCTCAAGCACGTTTTCACACTGATCCTACTCATCACGACCCTTTTCTTTGGGGTGCTGGGTGGACGGGACGATTATTTGAAATTAAAATATCGCAATACTAAGGGGTTAGCCGGACGTAAAAAACTTATGTTTCAGGGACTATTGGGAGCTCTTCTAGCCCTCTATCTGCTTAGCCCGGGGTTTGCAAGTTTTGTACAGATGGGAAGCTGGTTTGCGCCGCCTCTTGTCAAAGATCAGCAAGAGGTGATTAGCCTTCAGGAATATGCCACGCGGTTTTATTTGCCCTTTTTCAAAGACCCGATCTTTGTCTTTTCTGGTGCATTTATCATTCTGGCGGCACTTTGGATTATGTTTGTGGTGACGGGGGCGTCTAATGCCGTTAATTTGACTGATGGCCTGGATGGGCTTGCTGCAGGCTGCCTTTTGATGGTGGCTGCCTGTCTCGCATTTGTTGCCTTTGTCTCCAATCATAGCCAATTGGCCAGCTATCTGAACATCCTCTATATCGAAGGCAGCGGCGAAATAGCCATTTACTTGTGCGCCTTTGCAGGAGCGTGCCTCGGCTTCCTCTGGTACAATGGCCATCCCGCACAGGTCTTTATGGGTGACACGGGTTCCCTGTCGTTGGGCGGCGTGATCGGAGTCTCCTCTATACTTTTGAGAAGGGAGATGCTTCTGGGAGTGGTGGGAGGTATTTTCGTAGCGGAAGCTCTTTCAGTCATCCTTCAGGTAGGCAGTTATAAGTTGCGAGACAAAAAGCGCATTTTCCTTTGCGCACCGCTCCACCACCATTTTGAGTATCAAGGCTGGCCTGAGACCAAAGTCGTGATCCGTTTCTGGATTGTGGGGCTGTTGCTGGCAATTATTGGACTTGCTTCGCTGAAACTGCAATAGGTGACCATGTATCAAGGACGCAACGTTTTAGTGATCGGCTTGGGACTCAGTGGAAGGGCTGCGGCGGGTTTCCTGCTTAAGCGGGGCGCGCGCGTCCATGGGATCGACCGCGACCGCGAACTGTTAGCTTCGCATGAAGAGATCAAAGGTCTCTACAACCTCGGATTTAGCGCCAGTCTTGAGAGCGAACCTCTTGATGTCGGTTCTTTTGATCTGGTTGTTGTTTCGCCAGGAGTTCCTCAGACGAATCCCTGTTATGCGGCTGCATTATCAGCGGGGATTGAAATCATAGGGGAAATGGAGCTTGCCTGCCGCCATATGAACCAGAGATGCTTTGGAATTACCGGCTCCAATGGAAAAACGACGACGACGATGCTTGTCACTCATGTCTTAAACCATAGCGGGAGAAAGGCGCGTGCGCTTGGCAATATTGGAATGCCTCTGACAGAAGCTCTAGATGCCCACTGTGATGGTGAGATCCTCGTTATCGAACTGAGCTCCTGGCAACTTGAAACCTTACACGCCAGAGTGTTTGACGCAGGAGCCATCCTGAACATCACTCCGAACCATCTTGATCGCCACAAAACCATGCTGAATTATGCGAGAGCAAAGATCAATTTGAAGAACTGTTTGAAGGTTGACGCTCCGCTGTTCATGGGGAAAGTGTGCAGGGAGGAGTTTGAACAGCTTCTCGAGGGGGTTCCTGCAAAAACATTTGGTTTTGATTCTTCCTGCAATGTTTATTCGGATCGATTTCGGGTTTATTTTGAGAAGGAGAGCGCATTTGAGCTGCCCTCGGAATTCCAGGGAAAAGCAACGCACGATGTCGAAAATATGATGGCCGGCTATGCATTATGCCGGATGGCTGGTGTTTCGGGAGAAGAATTTCTTGCTGCGCAGGAGACCTTTCGAAAACCGCCGCATCGCATAGAGTTTGTCAAAAAAATCGAAGGTGTGGCTTACTATGATGACAGCAAGGGAACGAGCATCGCTGCTGTCGAGAAAGCTGTGATAGCCCTTGAGGGACCCATCCATCTGATTGCCGGCGGGGTTCATAAAGGGGCCAGTTACGCACCCTGGCGCGAGACCTTCAGGGGGCGCGTCAGCCATGTTTATGCCATCGGGCAGGCAGCCAGTCAAATTAAGAGCGATGTTGGGGATCTTGTGCCTGTAGAGATGCATTCCAGCCTGGGGGCTGCGCTGGAAAGCGCCGCGCTTCGAGCGAGGCCTGGAGAGAATGTGCTGCTGTCTCCGGGCTGCTCCAGTTATGATATGTTTAAAGACTATAATCATCGAGGCGATGAATTTCAGCGCCTGGTAAGTGAATTAAAGATAGGAAAGAAAGCATGACGCGACGAGATCTGATCATTGTAGCTGCCCTGGCCAATGTGGGTGTATTGGCGATTCTTTTTATGCTCGCATTTCGGACAGAGGAGGACCAGGGAAAGGATAGCACTGAAATCGCCTACACATTGACGGAGGAGTCTAAGCCTGCGCCGATTGAAATTCCTGTGAAACCTGAACCGATGGACATGGTCGATACTGCCCTCGATGACGAGTCAGCGCAGCAGGCTCCTACCCTCATCACTGGAGATGACGATAACTTCCAGCTTCTCGAGCCGGAAAAGCCTCAAGAGATTGCCGCGGAGCCGCCAAAGGAAGTAATCAAAGATGCTGCTGATGCACGCTATGTCGATGTGACCATCAAACGTGGAGACGCATTGGAAAAGATTGCGCGAGCCAATGGGACCACAGTCGAAGCGATCATGAAGGCAAACAACCTTAAGAACGATCGCCTGCGCATCGGCCAGACGTTGAAGATTCCCGTAGGAACAAACAAAAAAACTGCCCCGGTGGTCATTACTCCAAAGGATACACCTCCCAAGGAAACAGTCAAGCAAATCGCCAAAGCGGATACAGACAATAAGGCCCAATATTACACGGTCAAGAGCGGCGACAATCCCTGGAAGATTGCAAAGCAGTTCAACCTGAAGCTCGATGAGCTTCTCAAGCTCAACAATCTTGATCAGGATAAGGCGCGCAATCTCAAAGTCGGTGACACAATTCGAGTGAAGTAAATATGCGTGCGCTCCTCATTTTGGTTGCGACCTGCATTGTCGCTATTGGTCTGACGATGATTTTCAGCACCACCTCGGCTGAAATTCTCGACCACGATCTGGATAAAAGCACTCATTTGGCTCTTCTCAAGCAGATGTATTACGCGCTTTGCGGCATCGGCCTGGGGACGGTTGTCTATGGAGTCGGTTACCGCAGACTAATTGCTTACAGTCCGTTTCTGCTAGGTTTGTTAACTGTGACGCTGGTAGCCGTTCTGATTCCAGGTATTGGCAGAGAGGTCAATGGTTCGCGCCGTTGGCTTTCGCTGGCTGGTTTGTCCTTCCAACCATCCGAGTTTGTCAAATACTGCGTGCCCGCCTTTTTTATCCATTCCGTGCTTCGCATCCAGGAAGAGGAGCTGACTTTCAAACGCTTCTTGAAGCTGGTGGCGCTTCCCGCTGTGCCCATGTTTCTGATCATGATCGAGCCAAACAATGGCACGGCAGGTGTGATTGGATTGACGATGGTTGTCCTCTGTTTTCTCACCCGCATCCCCTTAAAATACTGGGCCTGGCCTCTCTTGATTGCTGTCACTGTTGGCGGGGTCTTTGCCATCAATCTTCCCTATGTCGCTGCGCGTCTCAAGGTCTACCGACATCCAGAGCTCGATCTAAAAGGCAAGGGCCATCAGCCCTATCAGGCTAAAATCGCCGCGGGGTCGGGAAAGGTCTTTGGCAAAGGGCCAGGTAATAGCCTGCAGAAGCTCAGCTATCTGCCCGAAGCTCAGAATGACTACATAGCGGCGATCTATGCCGAGGAATTTGGATTTGTCGGGATTGCCGGTCTGATCTGTCTCTATGCCCTGCTGGGTTTTCTGGGATTTCAGATTGCTGCGAGCGCTTCCGATCGAGAGGGATATTATTATGCCGCATCGGTCACCTTCCTTCTCTGTTTCCAGGCATTTTTAAATCTGGGCGTTGTCTCGGGTCTTTTGCCGAGCACAGGATTGAATCTGCCTCTCTTCAGCCAGGGTGGTACTTCTCTCATGGCCAATCTTGTTGGGATCAGCATTCTACTAAGCATTGCAAAAGAAGCTGACTCTCTTGCCACTATTACGCTCAGCGAGGTATGATTCCGGCTAAAAGTAATTGGGGCTTATGTTCCAGAAAAAAAAGGTCCTCATAGCTGCTGGAGGGACAGGCGGTCATATTTTTCCAGCTCTGGCGCTAGCCAGACAGCTTTCCGCAAATGCGAATATCGAAGTGGTCTTTGCTGGCGGGAATCTGGAGCGCAATCGCTATTTTGATAAAAGTGCCTATCAGTTTCACAGCACAGCTTGTGGGGCATTTTCAAGCAAAAATCCACTCAAGCTCATCCTCTCAGTTGGAAAAATTGGCCAGGGTCTGTGGCAAAGCCACCGCGCGATTGCAACAATCCGTCCCGACCTTGCTGTAGGTTTTGGCAGCTACTACACATTTCCGGCCCTTGTCGCGTCTCTTCTCCATCGGGTTCCTGTTGTTTTGCACGAAGCCAACAGCATTCCTGGAAAGGTGAACCGCCTACTCTCCAGGTATGCCCTGGTGACGGGGATCCATTTCCCGGATACTGCGGCTTTTATGCCTGGAAAAACAGCTGTAGTAGGCATGCCGCTCAGGCCTGGATTTAAAAAGGGTAGTGTTACTGTGGAAGAGGCTAGGAACTATTTTGGACTGGCTCCCGACAAGCTGACGCTGCTGGTATTTGGCGGATCCCAAGGGGCCCAGGCGATCAACAACTGCGTCATTAAAGCCCTATGCTCTTCGCTCAATTCCTTGATGGATGAAAATTTTCAAGTCATCCATGTCACAGGCCATCCCGAGGCAACTTCCGCCATCCGCTATCGTTACCGCGAATGGAACATCCCCGCATGCGTCAAAGATTTCGAAACAAGGATGGATCTGGCTTGGGCGGCGGCCGATTTCGCGATTTCTCGTGCAGGCGCAGGTACGATCTCGGAAGCCATTGAATACGAGGTGCCAGCGATATTAGTACCCTTTCCTCGCGCCGCAGATAATCATCAGGAGCTCAATGCCGATTTTATGGTCAAGACTGTGGGCGGCGCTGAAAAGCTGCTGGAAAGAGACTTGAATGAACGTCTTCTTCTTCACGTGATCGAGGATTGGACTAGCAATGGGGCGGCTAAAGCCCAAGAGATGCGCAATCGGATTGCCGCCTACAAGATTGAAAAGGAATTGAAGGATCTGGCTGGGCTGATCCATGAAATTTTATACAAATAGGTGTATATGTCACAGACTGTTCAGGAGAAGCGAGTACATTTTATCGGAATAGGCGGAATTGGCATGAGCGGGCTCGCCAGGCTGTTGCTGAAGCGACACATTCAAGTATCCGGAAGTGATCTCGCTTCGAGTTATGTGACAGAAGGTCTTATCAAAGAGGGCGCCAAGGTCTATTTCGGACATTCCTCTCAGAATATCAGTTCCGATATGAAGGTAGTCTATACATCTGACATCAAACAAGATAATCCCGAATTTCTTGCCGCTAAAAGTCTCAACTGCGCTTTGTTGCATCGCTCAGAGCTGCTTGCAGAAATGATGCAGGGATATAAGACTCTTGCAGTGGCCGGTACGCATGGCAAGACGACGACAACGGCTCTTCTGACGCATGTGCTGAAGGAGGGAAATTTAGATCCAAGTTTTGCTGTCGGAGGTTTACTACCAAAGCTGCAGATCAATGCTGGACATGGCTCTGGGGAGCATTTTGTCGTGGAGGCGGATGAAAGCGATGGGACATTTCTCAGGTATCAGCCCTGGGCAGCGATTGTGACGAATATCGACTTGGACCACCTCGATTATTACAAAAGCGAAGCAGCGCTTCTCGATGCTTTCAGCACATTCATACGAAAGGTGCCGGATCCTGACAGACTTTTCTGGTGTGGAGACGACTCTCGTCTGGAAAGTTTGGCACCAGAGGGAATCAGTTATGGTTTCGGTCGAAATAATGCTCTCCAGGCTTCTCATTTTCGCCAGGATGGCTGGATGTCCATTTTTGACATCGATTTCCAGGGACGGCGATACAAGAACGTCGAACTTGCACGCATTGGAAAGCATAATGTTTTGAATGCGCTGGCAGTCTTTGGTCTGGCAATCACTCTGGGAATTTCTGAGGATGCCATCAGGCGTGCATTTCGTTCTTTTGAAGGTGTTGTGAGGCGCTGTGAAAAAAAAGGCGAGACTTATGGAATCCTTCTGATCGATGATTATGCGCACCATCCCACAGAAATCGAGTGTACGCTCAGCGGTCTTCGGGAGGCTGTCCAGGAGAGGCGTCTGATCGCCGTTTATCAGCCCCACCGCTATTCCAGGACAAGGGATTGTCTGGGAAGCTTTGGCAGGATTTTTGATGATGCCGATGAGGTCTGGATTACAGATATTTATGGCGCGCGCGAAACGCCTATACCTGGTCTGTCGAGCGATCAAGTTGTGGCAGAAGTGCAGCAAGCTTCAAAGACGCCTTGCCGTTATGTGCCGCGCGAGAGTCTTGTCGAGTCTTTGGGAGCCTATCTACGCCCTCATGATGTGCTGGTGAGCCTGGGGGCCGGCGACATCACCCGATTAGGGGCTGATCTGCTGAGCTATTTTAAAGAAAATCCCGTTCACAGGTACAAGATCGGCGTGATTTTTGGAGGCAGGTCTCTCGAGCATGCAGTCTCTTTAATGTCCGCAAAGTTCATGATGGATTCGTTAAATCCAACGCTCTATGATGTCGCCTCCTTTGGCATTACCAGAGAGGGCTGCTGGCTGCAAGGCTCGGCCGCGATGCAACAACTTGAGGCTGGTGTGAAGAGCGAAGGGAATCTTCCTCTTCCACCCGAAATTCTGGAGGAGTTGTCAACTTGCGATGTCCTATTTCCCATCCTCCACGGGCCTATGGGAGAAGATGGCACGATCCAGGGTTTTTTTGAGATGTTAGGCAAGCCTTATGTCGGATGCGACCATCGCTCATCCGCAGTCTGCATGGACAAAGCGCTGACCAAAAAGCTGATGCTTCTCAACGGCATCGCCATTATTCCTTTTGTCGACTTCAGCCGCTTTGAATGGAAGCGAAATCGAGAAAAATATCTCAAAACCATTTCGGAACAACTGACACTCCCGCTTTTTGTCAAACCGCTGCACCTTGGTTCGACAGTTGGAGTCAAAAAAGTCCAATCACTGGAAGGGCTTGAGGCTGCTATGGAGGCTGCCTTTGCTGTGGATACACACATTCTCGTTGAAAATGGTCTCAAGGTGCGCGAGATCGAATTCGCCTTGATGGGCAATGGCTGGGTCACTGTGCTTCCTCCAGGCGAGGTGTGTACAGAGGGCAAAATCTATGATTATGAAGGCAAGTATGGAGGCGCCAAGTCGGCACCGTTCATGCCGAAAGCGGAACTATCCCTGGAATTGATCCAGGAGGGCATTTTTATGGCTCAGGCAGCCTATAAGGCCGCAGGCTGCTCAGGCTTTGCCCGGGTCGATTTCTTCCTCGATGAGAAGGATAAATTCTGGTTGAACGAAATCAATCCTATCCCAGGTTGCACGCCAACGAGCGCCTATCCGCGCATCTGTCAGGCCAATGGTATCACTGGCCAGATTCTCGTCGACCGCCTGATCACCTATGCGCTGGAAAGCAGGCGGCGTGCCAAGTGAAGATTGTCTTCTTCCCCGTTGCCTGTCGCCCATTTCATGCCAAAACCCTTGAGGAGAGGCCGTTAGGGGGAACGGAAACGGCTATTATACGCCTGGCAGAAGCCTTGGCAGGCCTCGGGCAGGATGTCACGGTTCTATCCGATCTCGCGGCCCATCCTCCAACGCGTCCTGCCTATCTATCAGTCCACCGAGCCGGTGAACTGGGAGAGTTCGATGTCCTGATCGTCATTCGAGGGTTGAAAGGGCTAACGTGCCATTTTCAGTGCAAAAAGCGCTTTTTCTGGTCGGGCGATGCCTATAAAAATGTGCATACCTATGGAATCGGCGATCGACGCATGATCGCCTGCATGGATGCTTTTCTGGCTGTCAGCGACTGGCAGGCTGAAACCATCTGCAGAAAGTCTGGATTTCCCATCGAAAAGACCTATGTGCTGCGCAATGGCATTCGACTGAGCGATTTTCAAGGTGAAGAGAAGCGCTTTCGCAAGCGCCTGATCTATTCTTCAAACCCCAGCCGCGGGCTTATCCATCTTCCTGAAATCTATCTGGATCTCAAGCGTCGCCATTCCGATGCCGAATTGTCTGTTTTTGGAAGCGCTGCGGTTTATGAACCCACCTGGCCGCCCGTCAATCTCTTCGAGCAAGGTGAACAACTTTTTGCGTTGCTGCGTTCCCTGCCGGGATGCCGTGTTTCCACATCCCTTCTTCAGCATCTGCTGGCGCGGGAGTTTATGAAATCGGCCATCTGGGCCTATCCCACAGAATTCGAAGAAACCAGCTGCATCACGGCCATGGAGGCGCAAGCGGCTGGCTGCGTTCCGGTGACTTCAGCACTTGCAGCTTTGAAAGAGACAGTGGGGGATGGCGGTATCTTGATCGATGCTGAAGCAGGAACGAAACGCTATTTTGATCTCTTTATCGAGGCTTGTGAACGCCTGCTGACCGATGTTGCCTTTTTTGAACAAATCTCTCTGCGTGGGCGTCAGCGTGCCCAGGATCCGGTGCATGGTTTTGACTGGAAACTTCGCGCACAAGGTTTTTTGGATTATCTAAAAGAGAGATTCCAGCTGTCATGAAGATCGTCTTTTATCCCTTCAAATGCGGCCCCTTTCATGGCAACACGCTGGAGGAAAAGCCCCTCGGCGGGGTAGAGACGGCTGTCATCCGTCTGGCAAAGGCCCTGGATGCACTAGGACATGATGTCACCGTGCTCACCACGATCCGCAACCCGCCGCCATCGCAGCCGCGCTACATCCATCAGGAGGCTGTGAAATCCCTAGGTCCTGTCGATCTCCTGGTTGCGGTGCGGAGCTGGGAAGCATTTGTCATTCCAATTCAAGCCAGAAAAAGGTTGCTTTGGACGGGAGACGCCTATCATAACCTCCACACCGCAGGCCTCGGCGACAAGCGGGTCGTCTCCCTCTTTGATGGACTCCTGTGCGTGAGCAGCTGGCAGGCAGAGACGCTCTGCTCTGCTTCAGGCTATCGCAGGGAAAAAACGCACATTCTGCGCAACGGCGTCGATCTCGCTGATTTCAGCGGCGGCGAAGACAGAATACGCAAAAGGCTAATCTACTCCTCCAATCCTCAACGAGGTCTGGTCTTTCTTCCCCTGATCTTTTTCCGGCTGAAACAGAGGCATCCCGAACTGGAGCTGCATGTCTTCAGCAATGCTGCACTATTCGATATGGCCTGGCCGCCAGTTGTTGCGGCAGACATGCCTCATCAAGCCTTGCTGAACTTGTTGAAAGGGCTGCCTGGCTGCACGGTTCATGGCACAGTCCTTCAGAAGCAGCTGGCGCGGGAATTCATGAAGTCTTCTATCCTGACTTATCCCAGCAATATTGAGGAGACCAGCTGCATTACCGTTCTGGAGGCCCAGGCGGCCGGATGCTGCGTTGTGACCTCTGCAATGGGAGCCCTGGAAGAATCAGTAGGAGAAGGCGGGATCATTGTGCGCGAAGAGCCCGGTTCTGATCCCTTCCTGGATAAATTCACAGAGGCTGTGGACCTGCTTCTGAAAGATGACAGCCTCTTTCAGAAGCTTTCGCAAAAAGCGCTGGAGCAAAGTCAAGCGTGCGACTGGAAAAAACGGGCTGTAGAGCTCATGGAGATAGCAAGCAAATGATGCATCGTTTCAAGATTGTAGTGCCCTCATTCAACAGCGTGGATTTTTTACCCAAAACGCTGCATTCCATCGAGATGCAGACATTTAAGGACTATGATGTCTGCGTGATCGATGACGCCTCTACGCTGAAAGCTCAGAGGGAAATCATCGGCGATTATTGCGGACGCAATGACTGGAAGGCCATCTACCATACCAAAAATGAAGGGGCATTAAAAGGCCTTGTGGAGGCCATTGGAATCCTGAATTGCCAGGACGACGACGTCGTCGTAGTCATCGATGGTGATGACTGGCTTGCCCACGATAAGGTCCTGGACAGACTGCATCAGGCCTACAGCGACAACGATATCTACATGACCTGGGGGCAGTGCGAGATACATCCCGCAGGCAAGACCCCTATGAAATATGCCCAGCCTGTCCCCGATATGGTGATCGACCAGAAGCTCTATCGCGACATCCCCTTTGTTTTCTGGCATCCAGCCACTTTTAAGTATCTCCTGTGGCGCCATATCGACGACAAGGACCTTCGCGACACAAATGGCGAATACTTTCGCATCATGAAGGACAAGGCAACGCTCTTTCCTATGCTCGAGATGTGCGGCCACAAAAAGATGTTTATCGGTGAAACGCTCTACATCTATAATATTGGCAACCCGCTCAATGATTATGCCAACACATCCCAGGAGGAGATCCAACGCGTCGACCGCTACCTGCAATCCAAAACACGCTATCAACAGTTGGTACCCAAATGATTCCTAAACGCAAAGCCTGGCTGATCATTCTTTTATCCATCCTCCTCGTTTCAGGGCTCGCGTCTGCCTCGATGGCTTATTATCACTACATTCAGAAAAAGCGTCTGAGCGATCCCAAATTCCGCATCGTGGCGATCGCTCAGATGAGCGGCGATGGAGAAGTCTTGAAAACAGGTTATCTGGCCGAACTTCTCGGTCTATCTGTCGATCGTCCGGTCAGCCTGCTCTCATTCCCTGCCAAGAAAGCAGAGACAATCCTGCGCCAAAACCCGCTCATTACAAATGTCCACATTTCCAAAATCAAGCCAGGAACACTTCTGGTTGAGTATCAGCTCCGCAAGCCCATTGCCTTTTTAGGCGATTATGCAAACACCGCGATCGATGGTGAGGGGTATCTCTTTCCCTTTCACCCCTTTTATACCCCCAAAAAATTGCCCGAAATTGTCCTGGGAGCGATGGTGGGGGAAGAGATAGGTGATCTCGATTCTCCTTGGGGATACCAGATCAAGGGGCATCGCGCCCGCTTAGCTCTCGAAATCTATCGTACAATGTCCACCCAGTTCGCTGATGTTTCGATCAGGCGCATCGATGTTTCTAAAGCGCATGCCTTGAGCTATGGCCAGCGCCAGCTGGTGATCATGTTGGAAGAGCGCCTAATGCGCGAGGAGAATGGGCGCCGCATTCTGGTCATCCAGCCGCAGATTCTGCAGCTCAGCTCCTCTGACTGGCGCCATGAGCTGGAGCGCTACAAAGTCCTGCGCCTGCATTTAGCCACCGAAGAGAAAAGCCAACCTCTTCCCGAGCTCGATCTGCAAGAGAGAAAGCATCTTGGCATCGATTTGCGTGTCCCCTATCTGGCAGTATTCCATGAGATTTAATCGCTTTGGCGATTAAATTTGCTTATTTTTAATCGCTATAGCGATTAATTCAACCTGCCGAGCTGCCTGCCTGAATTTCCGTGCTCTGAGAAAGCCAATCCATGTATTCTTTATTGCCGCCGTCGAGGGCGGTAAAGGTGATTTCGGGGATCTGGTATTTGCAGTTTTTCTGGATGATCTCTTTCACCTTCTCATACAGATCGGAGCGGGTTACCATGCTGATTTTGCTCTCCTGAGTGGTCTCAAGCTGGTTGTTCCACATGTAAATGGATTCTACCCACGGGACGATTTTCGCACAGGCCACAAAGCGCTCCTGCACAAGATAGCGAGACACTTTGCGCGCCTCGTCGAGGCTTCCGCGTGTCCAATGAATTTCGATGAAATGTGACATAGGCATATGCTGTATCACATTTTCCAGTGCGGTTGCAAGGTTTTTTGATTGAGACAAAACAGGTCGTCATGGTATGAAAATCGGACATGTTCTGAAAAACGAGTCAATCGACATTACAGGTAAATCATGAAGGAATTTATTGAATATTTAGTGAAAAATTTAGTGGATCAGCCTGATAAAGTAGAAGTACAGTGCAGCCAGAATGACCGCGGGGTGCGCGTCCAGGTGCGCGTATCGCAGGATGATATGGGAAAAGTTGTGGGTCGAAAGGGGATGACGATCAAAGCTTTGAGAACGATTGTGCTCTCGGTTTGTGCCCGGGTCGGCCAGCGTGTTGAATTGGATTTAGTGGAGTAATAGAATCGAAGGAATTTAGTCGCAAATCATTTAGTTACAGCTTCTTGCGTATTTCGTTTTTTTCGCCTTGTTAAAAAAATTCTTTATTCATATGGTGAGGCAAAACGAAGGAAAATAAGGAGAGGACTATCCTATGGTGGCGCTAAACAAAGTTCTCATTGCCGGTCGATTGACGCGAAAGCCCGAGTTGCGTAAAACCCCTAATGGGGTAGCGGTCACAGATCTTTTGATCGCGCTCAATCGGGATTATGTCAATCTTTTCGGCGAACGCCAGCAGGAGGTCTGTTTTGTCGATGTGGTTGTCTGGGGAAAACAGGCTGAGGTCTGTGTCCAGATGCTCGAATGTTCGTCGTCCGTGTTAGTTGAAGGACGTCTGCAACTGGATGTCTGGTATGCTAAAGATGGGGAGAAACGCTGCAAACTGCGCGTAGCTGCTGAACGAGTTCAGTTTTTAGATAAGACCTCTGTCCATTCACATGCTAACGTGGACTCGGCACAGAAGTAAAACGAGGAATCTATGGGAATCGGCGAAGGCGTTGTCGAGGTTAAAGAAGAAAAAAAAGGGGATATTCTCATCCTGCGCATGCGAGGCAGGCTGGATGCAGTCTCTTCGCCTGCAACTGAGAAGAAAGTATTTGAATGTATCAATAGCGGTCAGAGTAAGCTTATCCTTGATTTCAGCGGCATCTCCTATCTGAGCAGCGCAGGGATGCGCATGCTGCTTTCGACAACCAAGAAGTTAAAAAGTCTTTCTGGTAGACTTGTTGTCAGCAGCGTGAATCCTAATGTCATGGATGTCCTCAAAATGTCCGGCTTTGATCATGTTTTGGACTTATCGCCGACGGAAGATGAGGCGCTGCGCAAGTTTTAAAATCAAAAGCGAGTTTTGCAACTAGCTCTCAAACCCCTCGATGCCGTGACCAGTGAAACCACCTGTGTAGAAGAACAGATTGAGCGCATTTTTGCCGGTTTTGCGGTTGAGGCCAAAAAACAGATCCCCGAAAATCTCCAGAAGCCTAAAAAACGCGCGATCATTTTGGCTGGTCCCACGGGCTGTGGCAAATCTGCTTTTGCGCTGACCCTGGCGCAGGCGATGGGCGGTGAGATCATCTCTGCCGATTCCATGCAGGTCTATCGCGGGATGGATATCGGCACAGCCAAGCCAACTTTGGAAGAGCGCGCCCTCGTTCCCCATCATCTCATCGATATCCGGGACACCACGGACAATTTCAATGTAGTCGATTTTTATTTTGAGGCACGTCAGAGCTGCCAAATGGTGACAAGTCGCGACAATGTGCCCATATTTGCTGGAGGATCTGGCTTTTACATTCATTCGCTCCTTTTTGGTCCTCCCAGCGGTCCCCCCTCAGTGCCAGAACTCAGAAAAGCGCTCGAAGAGGAAATCGAAAAATTGGGATCGGAGGCACTCTTTGAGAGATTAAGGCAGCTTGATCCTCATTATGCTGCCACGATCACAAAACATGACAAACAGAAGATCGTCAGGGCACTTGAGATCATGACCTTGACTGGAAAAAAGGTAAGCAAACTTTCCTGGAAGGCGCGCCATAAACCTCAGAATTATGACTTCCGCTGCTGGTTCCTGTATCGCCCCAAAGAGCATCTTTATCGGCGTATCGAGAAACGCTGCGAAAAAATGATCCAGGAGGGTTTTTTAGACGAGGTCAAGGCGCTTGCCCAGGCAGGCATTCAGCAGAATCCATCTGCTTCGCAGGCTATCGGATATCGGCAGGCTCTGGATTTCTTAGAAACAGAGCAGACGCCAGAAGACTACCGGCGCTTTGTGGAGCGGTTTAAGCAGGCATCGCGCAATTATGCCAAAAGACAGTTCACCTGGTTTCGGCGGGAGCCGATGTTTCGCTGGCTAGATCTCGATCTGCACGATCCTGAAGTTGCCATCGACATGATCCGGCAGGATTTCGAATCGCGATAAAGAATTGCATCAAAAGGCTGGATAGAGTATGATCGTCTTTATTAAAATTTTTCTGAAAACCATTATTTTCAAATCCCAATTCCATCATGAACCTAGGCGAAGAATATCACCCAGCAGCACAAGAATCCACAACAGAGGCTGAGCACAGCATGGAAGCAATAGTGGAGCTGCCTGCAGAGACATTTGAAGAGACATCTGAAGAGGCACCTGAAGGTGCTCTTGAAGGTACTCCTGAAGTTGCTTCTGTTTCCGCATCTGATGAGAATCCGCAGCGTGAAATGAGCTACAAGCAGGCTTTCGAGGCTTTCACTGGAGAGCTTGATAAGCTGCCAGATGCTGAAAGCCGGCTGAACAGGGCCATTGCCTTCATGGAAGCTGCCCTTTCGCAGGGTGGCACGCCGCATTTCAAAAGTTTCTGGGAAGCGCGCGGAATCTGCGTCGAGTTGTTCAAGCAGAACATCAACCCTATCTCACGTTCCATCTTGTGGGCAAAATACAGTGACCTCTCTAAGGAAGCAAGAAGGTTGAAAGATCTGCTGGAAGAGCAAAGTGCTTTCGCTGCCGAGCAGATCGAAATCGCCATCGCAGCTTTGGAAAAAGAGATCGAGAGCAATCCTGAGATACTGGCAAGCACGCCTCTTCTGGAATTTGCCATTGTCTGCAAATCGCTGGATAAAAGGCGCAAGTTTTACGCTGAAACGCAGCAGGAGCTGCAGATGCTAAACGCCCACGCGGCGCGCATCAACGCTTTGCGAAAAGAGTTAATCAAGACAGAAATGCGGATCAAGCTGAAAAACAGATTCTTTCAGCGGCTCTCTTTAGCCGGCGACAAGGTATTTCCCAGACGCAAAGAGCTTATTAAGGCCATTAGCCAGTATTTTGTTGAGGATGTCGACTCCTTTATTGCTGAAAATTTCAAAGGCCAGGAGATCCATGATTCTCTGTTCTTCCTGCGCGAAGAGATAAAATCCCTGCAGGGCATGGCCAAGGTTCTGACCCTAAATACGCACGCCTTTTCCCATACAAGAATGCGCTTGAGCCAATGCTGGGACAGCGTCAAAGAGGTCGAAAAGGAGCGCAAAAAAGTTCGCGTCCAGCAAAAAGCGGCCTTCAAACAGAATTATGATCAGCTCCATAGCCAGATCGAATCCTTTAAGATTTCTTTCGCCGAAAAGCAGATCCATTTGGCCGAAGCGCAGAAGAAGCTCGATGAGATTGCTGTTGCGATGCGCCAGATTGAGCTGGGGCGCGATGAAGTCAAGCAATTGAAAGAGGAATTGGGCCAGGCGCGCCAGCCAGTTCTGGAACAGCTCAAAGCGGCTGAAATAGAAAAGCAGCAGCACCTTCAGGAGAAAGAAAACCAACGCAAAAAGGGCTTTCAAGACCTTCTTCAGCAATGCGAGGAGCTACTTGCATCTGCAGATCAATTTGATTCTGAAAATCTCTTTCAAAAACGCGAAGACCTGCTGGCAAAGGTGGGACAGTCGACACTCTCCAAAGTGGAAAAACAGGAGCTTGAGAGAAAGCTGAAGCCTCTGCGCGACCTCATCGCCGAGAAAAAGGAGCAGGCGCTTCTTGCGCTTTCTGAGGATGATAGGAATCTGCTCCAGCAACTCAAAGATCTTCTCAAGGAAAAAAGAGATCTGCGCCAGGAAATTAAAGCGCAGATCGAGTTCTATCGCAAGGCTGTCCACGGTTCTGGGCTCGATTTCGAACAATCGATGAATTACAATGCTCAGATGGCGTCAGAAAAGGAACGCCTGGAGAAAATCAATCAGGGGATTCGCGAGATCGAAACCAAAATCGAAGAGATCGAGAGTGCCTAGGCCCATAAGCCTATTTGATCTGGATCACACTCTTTTAACTGAGAACAGCAGTTATCAATTTGGTCTTTTTCGCTACCACCTGAAGGACATTTCCCGAATTTCCCTGGTGTATGCAGTCGGTTGTTATGGGCTGCATAAAGCTGGACTTCTCTCCATGCACAATTTACATCATCGGATTTTTCAAGCCCTGTTGCTGGGTGCTGCTTTTAATGCGATCGAGGAAAAGGCGGAACGCTTTGTGAGAGAGCACCTTTCTAAGATGCTATACAGGCCTGCATTCCAGCGTCTTCAAGAAGCCCAATCCAGAGGCCACCACACGGTGATTCTCTCAAGTTCGCCAGATTTTCTTATCACTCCGATTGCACGCTACTTCCAAGTGGATGAATGGGCAGCCACACCTTATCATATCGATAGTCAGAACCGCTTCAGCGCTGTGGGGCCTGTTTTATGCGGAGAAGGTAAGAAAAACTATCTAGAGCGTTTATTGCAGCAGGATCACTTTGCGCGCGAGGAGGTTTTCGCCTACTCAGACAGCCATCTCGATTTGCCTTTGCTGCAGGCTGCCGGACACCCCGTCGCTGTCAATCCCGATAGACGCCTGCGCCTGATAAGCCAGCACCAGGGATGGGAGATCATATGAAAATTGGACTATTTGGGGGCACTTTCGACCCCATTCACTTCGGTCATCTCAATCTTGCAGTCGAGATGCTGGAAAAACGCAGCCTGGATGAAATCTGGTTTTGTCCCGCCCGCATCAATCCGCATAAGCAGGAAGAGATTCCCACCACTGCAGTGCACCGCCTGGAAATGGTGAGGCTCGCCATTGAAGAGCATCCTCGCTTTCGCCTTCTGCCTGTCGAGGTGGCAAGAGAGGGTCCTTCCTATACGTATGATACTGTCCGGTGGCTCGTGGATCAGGAAAAAGATAAGGCGCATCCTGCCCAATTTTCATTGATCCTGGGAGAAGATGCTCTTCAGGGATTTTATCGTTGGAACCGCGTTCTGGATCTGGTCGAACTTGTGCCTTTGCTGATCGGCAGCCGCAATAGAGGCCAGAGCGAGCTGGAAGGGTCTCCGGCCGTCCTGGAGGCCATCCACAAAGGGTTGACGCCGACGCGCATCATGGATATTTCCGCGACGGAGGTGCGCCAGCGACTGCAGCAGGGGCTCTATTGCGGCCATCTAGTCCCCAAGGAAGTGCTGGACTATATAAAAAAGCATGAACTATACTTTAATACTAAGTCCCTGGAGAAGAATGAAGCAACCTGATCAAGCTATTTTAAATACAATCGCCCAAGCCATTTTTGACAAGAAGGGGTTTAATATCCTGGTTCTGGATGTGCGCAAAGTAAGCTCGATGGCCGACTATTTCATCATCGCTGAAGGAAATGTCGACAAGCATGTCAGAGCGATATCCAAGGGAATCATCGATGTGACCGATGCCATCAAGGTTCCGGTCTGGAACGTCGAAGGAGACAAGAGCGCCGACTGGGTCGTCGTCGATTATGGCGATATTGTGGTCCACCTTTTCATTCCTGAGTTGAGGGAGAGATATGCCCTGGAAGAGCTTTGGAAAGGGGCAGAGATCGTCGATGTGGCAATTGATATCAAGCCTACAGTGTAAATTAAGGGTCTAAATGCAGAAAAAACGCATTGTCATTACAGGAATGGGAGTCGTATCGAGTTTAGGATGCGAGGTGGACGCCTTCTATCACAATCTTCTCGAGGGTAAAAGCGGCATTTCCACAATCACAGAATTTCCAGTCGACGATTATTCCACAAAATTTGCCGGAGTGATCCACGATTTTGATGTGGGCGAGTATCTGGATAAAAAACAGGCGCGCCGCGTCGACAAGTTTATCTCCTATACCATGGTGGCAGGCAAAAAAGCCCTCGCCTCAGCTGGCCTTTCCTCTGATAAGATTGAGGGCCTTAACAAAGAACGTTGCGGTGTCCTCATTGGTTCTGGAATGGGAGGGATGACCGTCTATGCCGATGGCGTTCAAACTCTGTTGGAAAAGGGAGCCCGCCGTGTGACACCCTTCTTCGTGCCCTTTATTCTGACGAATATGGCTGGCGGACTCTTGGCTATGGATTTTGGCTTCATGGGTCCTAATTATTCGATTTCAACGGCCTGTGCCACCTCAAACAACGCCATCATCGCTGCGGCGAGCCATATCCGCAATGGCGATGCTGATTTCATGGTGTGCGGCGGAGTCGAAGCGCCCATTCTGCCAATCGGGTTAGCCGGCTTTTGCGCCTGCAAGGCCCTGTCTCAGCGCAATGACGCCCCACAAAAAGCCTCTCGGCCTTGGGACCGCGATCGCGATGGCTTTGTGATGGGCGAGGGCGCGGGTATCATCATCCTCGAAACGCTCGAGCATGCCACGAAACGCGGAGCGCCTATCCTGGCCGAATATCTGGGCGGCGGCATCTCCTGCGATGCCTACCATATGACAGAGCCAAGACCTGATGGTGCTGGCGTTGCCCTCTGCGTGCGCAATGCCCTTAAGGACGCTGGGATCAGTCCCGAGTCGGTCGACTATATCAATGCCCACGCCACCTCCACGCCTGCCGGTGACATGGCAGAAGTAGGAGCCTTAAAGACAATCTTTTCAAACAGGAACCGCATCGCCCTGAATGCGACCAAATCGATGATCGGCCATGCTCTCGGAGCCGCCGGCGGTATCGAAGCCGTGGCTACAATCAAGGCGATCACTGATCGCAAAATCCATCCCACCATCAATCTGGACAATCCAGAACCAGGCCTGGATTTCCATGTTCCCACCCATGCAGAAGAGCGAGAAACCAAAGTTGCCATTTCCAACTCATTTGGCTTCGGCGGCCACAATGCGACGATTGTTTTAGGAAAGTTCTGATGCAGCCTAAGCGGGAGACCTGCTACGGCGTCATTCCGCTCAGGAGCCATGAAGGGCAGTGGCAGGTTCTTCTGATCCAGCATCGCAAGGGCAATTACTGGGCCTTTCCCAAAGGCCATGCCGAAGCCGATGAAACTTCCCAACGTGCGGCTGAGAGAGAATTGCATGAGGAAACAGGCCTGCGCGTGAAAAGATGGATGATTTCTGAGACTTTACGGGAAGCCTATTCCTTCATGCGTGGCAACCAGCCTGTCGACAAAGAAGTCCACTATTTTATAGCGGAAGTTGAGGGAGAGGTCTCTCTGCAATCCAGCGAAATTGTTTCCAGTCGTTGGGCTGCCCTCTCGGAAGCACCCGAGATCATCACTTACCAAGATAGCCGCGTCGTTTGTCGCAAAGCTATCGAATTAATTTCAAATGTTGATTTATGAATTCTATGGCTGTTTTTGATCATACACTCAAAGGCGAATAGATATTCCTTAAATAGATTCCTTAAGCATTTACAAAACTAATCAATAGTTGTTAATCTCCGTAATCTCAAACTCAGCAAAAGCAAAATCTCCTAGCAACGGTCTCAAACTGCCACTTTGCATTAATCATAAAATATTTTATATATTGCCTCAGCGTTAACATATCCAACATGAGGAGAATTTATGGGCTTTCCAAGCGAGCCTGGGTTGATCCACAACTTTGGTGGGATCAAAGGCATTCGTGAAAAGTGGATCGGATTTCTGATCCTTGGCGTTATCTTAAGTCTTTTGGGACTGTTTGTGATCAATCACGCTGTTACGGCGACGGTCTTTTCGGTATTCTTGTTTGGGACGATACTCATTGCAGGCGGAATCATCCAGATTATCCAGTCTTTTTGGGCGGAAAAGTGGAGCGGAGTCTTCTTTTCGCTGATGATTGGCTTGCTCTATCTGGTTACTGGTTTTCTGTGCGTGGCAAAGCCAGGCTTGTCGGCGCTCAGTTTGACACTATTTATTGCTGCATTCTGCTTCGTGGCCGGTCTGTTCCGCATGATTGCGGCTCTCTGGTACCGCTTTGATCAATGGGGCTGGGTCTTTTTCAACGGCCTCGTCACATTTATCTTAGGGTGGCTGATCTTTTCCGAGTGGCCCGTTTCAGGCCTTTGGGTCATCGGTCTCTTCATCGGGATCGACATGCTCATGGCTGGAATCACCTGGGTGCTTCTTTCCTTGAAAGCGCGCATCAGCGCATAAATTCATGAGACGGTCGAGGGCCTTGAGTGCCCTCGATCGTTATTTTACCTCTTAATACGTGAAACGGCGTTCTGCATTTCTTGCGCAGCATTGTTGAGCTGCTCGATCGCATTGTGGAACTGGCGGATCGATTCGGTGGTCTGCACGGCCGCTTCGCTGAGCTGGTTGATCGATTCGTTGATCTGCTCCGCACCCTGGGATTGCGCCTGCATGCCCTGGTTGACTGTTTCGAAGCTGGTGGTCTGCTGCTGGACCTGTTCGATGATCTTGGAAAGCTGCTCGCCAACTGTCGTCACCTGCTTGACGCCCGTATTAATCTCTTCAGAAAACTTGTCGACTCCCATCACCCCAGCTGAAACTGCTGAGATCATTTCGTTGACCATTTTCTCAATGTCGAGGGTGGCGTTGGCGGTCTGATCGGCGAGGCGGCGGATTTCGCGCGCGATGACGGCGAAGCTGCGGCCATATTCGCCCGCTTTTTCGGCTTCTATCGCGGCGTTGAGGGAGAGGAGGTTGGTTTGGTCGGCGACCTTGCCAATGGTCGTCACAATGCTGGTGATGCTGCCGGCCTTTTCATTGAGGACCGCCAGCTTGGAGGCGATGTTGCCCGCCGCATCGACCATCTGCCGCATGATTGTCTCCATGCGGTTGAGGCCGGCTTTGCCGGATGAGGCAAGTGAGGAGGTCTGCTCGGCGCCGCCGCTGACTTCGCTCATTGTCTTGGCAAACTCTTTGGCCGTAGCTGAAATTTCACGGGCGGTGGCTGCAATTTCTTTAGTCGTGGCCTCCTGTTCGACGATTGTCGCCTCCTGCTGCTTGGCGGTCGCTGCGATCTCAGTCGTCGAAGTCGTGAGCTGGATGCCTGTCCATTGTAGCTGCCCGATCAGCTCTTGAAAAGATTCTGCCATCTGGTTGAAAGCGACGCCGACCTGGCCCACTTCGTCTTCATACAACACGGGGACGCGCGTCGAAAGGTCTCCGCCGGCCAGGTGCTTGGCGGCCGTCACGAGATTGGTCAGGGGGCGGCTGATGCCCCGCATGATCAAAAAGCCCAGTAAAAAGCCTGCAAGAGCTGCCAGGAGGCAGAGCAGGGAACTGATGCGCTGCTGCAGCTTGTAGCTGTGAAGGCGCAGCTGCAGAAGGTGGGTCAGCTGATCTATCGAGGCGTCCCAGAAATTCCAGCTGGTCTCGCGCGCTTTGCTGCTTAAAGCGATGAATGCAGCTTCGTCGGGGGCTATTTCTTTGGCCTCGAGAAGATTTTTTTCCACGTAGTCGATCAAAGCCAGCGAGGCATTGTAGTATTGGTCTGAGGCGTCTTTCAGCTTGCTTTCGGTTTCAACATCGTTGCGCAGGATCTTCTCGTAATTAAACAGCTTCTGGAGATCTGTCTGAGACTGGTCAAGTTTCGATCGCATCAGGGCAATGAGGCCTATCAGGGAGGCTCTTTCTGAAGGGCTGATCTCTTTTCGCTGAATGATTCCTTCTCCAAGCGAGCTGATCTTGGAGAGAAGCTCCTGCAATTCCAGCATCATGAGCGGGCCGCCTTCAATCAGATAGTGGGTGTCGAGTTCAGGATCGACGGTAAGATTGGATGTATCTGCGATATGGCGTGCAAGTGTTTTGAGATCCCTCATCAGGGCATCATGCTCTTTGTCGCTTGTGGAAGTGGACATGCTGCCGAGCTGCTGCGCCAGAGCATTCCAGCGATGTTTCAACTCTTCGGGTTTCAGATTGTTCAAACCCCGCTTCTGAAATTCGCTTGGAGTGGTCGCAAAGGGGATTTCAAATTCCTGATCAGAGGCAATGAGGGTATTGAAATCCGAGCCGATCTCGCTGTCCAGACCAACCAGATTGGTTTTGAGGGCCTTCTCGCCAGTCTGGATGCGGCTTGCTGTCAGCTTGTGCTTTGGGAGCTTCTCCAACAGCCCCTTGAGTGGCTGCAGATACTGGATGCCCTGCAGCTCCTTCTCCACAAAATTGATGATTTTATTTTGGGAAGCGAGCATGAAATAGCTGCTCACCAAAATCGACAGGCCAAAGAGGCAGCTGATGAAAATAAACTTCTGCTGATAGCTGAATGGGCTGAGCAGTTTTAAAAGTATGGACCCACCTTTATCATTCATCTACACCCCTTATAGGCACATGTTTCACTCACCCAGGAAAGGGTAGGGATCGGACGCATGTATCCTTGCCGCATTCTGTAGTTAACTTTATTTTTTGGCAAAAAAAAGATTTGTCAGCTATTCATTAGTATATGCAAATCATAGACAAATCAGGTAGTTTTTACCTCGGCAAATTTTTTAATCCATCCCTTCGAAAGGTTGAAGAGACCCCGCTGCAGTATGATGCCAGGAATCTGACGACACATGCCGTCTGCCTCGGGATGACCGGCAGCGGCAAGACGGGTCTTGGGATTGCTATGCTGGAAGAAGCGGGTCTCAATGGCATCCCTGCGATCGCAATCGATCCAAAAGGAGATTTAGGAAACCTGCTGCTGACCTTCCCCAATCTGATAGGAGCAGAATTTTTACCCTGGATCGATGCAGCGGAGGCGGAACGCAAGCGGGAGACCCCCGACCAGTATGCAGTTGAAGTAGCAAAAACATGGAAAGAGGGACTTGAGGAGTGGGGAGAGGGGGCTGATCGCATCCGCAAATTCAAGGGCGCGGTCGATGCGTCTATCTATACCCCTGCAAGCCAGGCGGGAATTCCTCTCTCCATCCTGAACTCCTTTGCCGCTCCTCCTGCTGAGTTGCTTCTCGATCCGGGGGCATTGCGAGACCGCGTCTTATCCACAACCTCCAGCCTGCTGGGACTGATCGGAGTGGAAGCGGATCCTATCAAGAGCCGCGAACATATTCTGATTTCCACAATATTTGAGCAGGCTTGGCGTGAAAAAATGTCTCTCGATCTGCCAGGACTCATCCAGCAGATCCAGAAACCTCCCTTTGCAAAGGTTGGAGTTCTGGCAACGGAAACATTTTATCCTGAAAAGGATCGCATGGCTTTGGCGATGCGTCTGAACAATCTGCTGGCTTCTCCGGGCTTTCAAGCGTGGATGCAGGGTGAGCCGCTCGACATTCAGAGCCTCCTGTATACAAAAGAGGGCAAGCCTCGCGTGACGATCCTTTCCATCGCCCATCTTGGCGACTCGGAAAGGATGTTTTTCGTGACGCTTTTCCTGAACGAACTCCTGGGATGGATGCGGAAGCAATCGGGCACTTCCAATCTGCGCGCCCTGGTGTATATGGATGAGATCTTTGGATTCTTCCCGCCGACGGCGATGCCTCCTTCCAAACTTCCGATGCTTACCCTGCTCAAGCAGGCGCGCGCCTTTGGGTTGGGCATTGTCTTAGCAACCCAAAACCCCGTCGACCTGGATTATAAGGGGCTTGCCAACTGTGGGACATGGTTCATCGGCAAGCTTCAAACGGAGAGGGACAGAGCGCGCGTAATCGAAGGTCTGAGCAGCGCCAGCATAGGAGAAGTTAACGCGGCCGAGCTGCACAAGATGATCGCGTCTTTAGGAACACGCGTTTTCCTTTTGCGTAGCATTTACCTCAAAGAGCCGCAGCTGTTTCAGACACGCTGGACTCTTTCCTATCTGCGTGGTCCCTTGACTCTGCCTCAGATACAGATGTTGATGTCCGGCAAGGTGGAGGCTCGACCTGCTCCGGTCACCCCCCAATCTGGACAAAAACCCGTCGCTCCCATAGGTGTCAAAGAGCTTTTCGCACCCAGTTCGCAGCCGATCACCTATGTGCCGAAAGTGTTAGGGATGGCGAAACTGCATTTTGTCGATGCAAAGAAAAAAATCGACTCCTGGCGGCATGTGGCCCTTATGTCTGCGGTGGGGCCGGATGGGAATGCCATCTGGGAAGAAAGTAAAGAAATTGGGGATCAGATCCCCTCTCTTCTGAAGATCCCTCCAGCGAATGCTGCCTTTCAAGATCTGCCTGCGGCTTTGATGCAGGCAAAAAACTATGCTGCGTTCAGCAAGTCCTTTTCTGATTACCTTTATCAAAATCAGACATTCGATCTGATGGAGGCCTCTGAAGCCAAAATGGTCTCGCAGCCAGAGGAAAGCGAAGCGGATTTCCGTAACCGCGTTGCCGAGGCATTAAAGAGTAAATTCCAGAAAGAAGCAGATGTCATCCGCGAACGCTATGCGGGCAAAATACGCACATTGCAGGATCGCATCCAGCGGGCGCAGGGGGTTGCCGATGAACAGAGGGCGCAGGTTTGGCGCCGAATACTCGATACCATCATCTCAGTCGGCTCCACTCTACTGGCAGCGTTTCTCGGGAGAGGTGTGACCAAAGGTTCAATTTCTCAGGCCGGCACATCGCTCAAAAAAGCAGGTAGAATCGGCAAGGAGCAGGAAGATGTGGTTCGTTCAGAAGAGACTCTGGGCTCTTTACAGCAGCAGCTTAAAGACAATCAAAGTGCGATGGAACAAGAGCTTGCTAAACTATTGAATGCAGCAGATCCACAAGCGATTGTTATTAATAAAACAGTCATCCGTCCAAAGAAAAGTGATATAGATGTTGACAGTGTTTCTCTGCTTTGGTATCCATTGGGTTAAAGATAAATATTGTCACAAACGGAGGAAATAATGGATATAGGTAGTTTACTCGTCAGCTTGATCAGCGGTGTCGTGGGAGGCAATGTTGCCGGTGCTGCTTTACCCGATAAGAGCCTTGGCGCTTTGGGAAACAGCCTTTCAGGACTTGTGGGCGGTGGAATCGGGGGCTCGATCCTCCAGGCTCTCGGTGTGATTGCGACACAGGTCGCCACTGGAGCAGGAACTGCCGGAGCGGCAGGAGCTGCTTCTGGTCTTGATATCGGATCTCTGCTGGGTAATATCGGCGGTAGCGGTGTCAGTGGCGCGATCCTGATGATCATCGTATCGCTCATCAAAAATGCGATGAGCCAGAAATAAATCTCTGCGGCAGCGTCTTACGACGCTGCCGTTCATGCCAGGATCTTTCTTTGGAATTCTTTCTTTTGCTCGTCAGTCTGACCAGTGGAGCCATTGTCGGCCATGCTGCATCCATGCAGGAACAGAGCCTTGGCCCTGTCGGCAATATTGTGTCAGGATTGATCGGCGGGGGATTGGGCTGGATCCTATTAGAATGGCTAGGATGGTACACAGGCGAAGCGGCTCTGCTTGGTTGGCAAATCAGCGCCTTGCTCGGTTACATGGTCACAGGTGCTGTCACGGGAGGTCTGGCCGTTATCCTCGCTGCTTTAGGTAAAAAACTTATTTGATTTTCAGCACAATTTTGCCCTGCGTATGTCCCTGACGTACCTTCTCATGCGCCTCAGCAGCTTGATCGAGCGTCATCTCTTCAATATGGGGAATCGGCAACCTTTCCTGTTCAATCAAGGAAGCGATCTGCTGTAATTGAGTGCCATTGGGGGCTACGAAAAGATAACTGAAATCGATATTCTTCTTTTTGGCAATTTTTGGATCGAGCTGGCCCAGGATGCTAACCAGGCGACCTCCAGATTTAAGGACATTAGCGCTAGTCTTCAAAACCTCGCCTCCGATGCACTCCAGCACGACATCGATACCATGCGGTTCGAGCTTTTTGAGTACATCGACAAAAGACTCACTGGTGTAGTCGATGGGTACATCTGCACCCAGGTTTTTAACATATTCATGATGATCTTTGCTTGCTGTTGTGTAGATCCTGGCTCCAGTATTCTTGGCCAGGGCAATCGCAAGGCTTCCGACTCCTCCAGCTCCAGCTTGAACGAGAATGGTCTCTCCCTTTTTCAATTTGGCGGTATCGAAGAGTGCTTGCCAGGCTGACAGGCCAACCAGGGGAATCGCGGCGGCCTCGGCAAAGCTGAGATTTTTTGGTTTTAAAGCCACATTCTCGGCATCAAAGCAGATATATTCCGCATAGGTACCATCGTGGATGATGGGCTTTCTGCAGTAAGCATATACCTCATCGCCGACATGCAGGTTTTTGACGTTGAGACCCACTTCGGTCACAATACCCGAGGCGTCCCAACCAGGGGTAATCGGAAATTCATGAGGGAGCCTGCCCTGAAGCAAACCTTCGCAGAGTTTCCAGTCCACGGGATTGACGGAGGTATAGAGGATCTGGATCTGGACTTCATCCTCTTCCGGCTGGGGGATGGGACGATCAACCAGATGCAGGTTTTCCGTATGTCCAAATTGATCGATCACGACTGCTTTCATAGTCCTTTCTCCATTTAATTGTCTCTGTAAGGGATTGGCGAGTTGAATGCAACATCTGCATCGTTCGTCAAAAAAATCTCTACGGACCTGGGCTTTTCAGCGAGAATTTTTCCAACGGGAACGGCTGCAATATTTGTGAATTAATAATTAAATCGCTAAAGTCGGGATAAAGGTATTGAAAGGCCCCCATGGCTCAGATTCTGAATCAAGCAATCAAGAAATCATGACACATTTTTTTCTTACAGCCATTTTTGTTCTTTTTGCCACCACTGCTCAGGCTCAAGAGTCTGACCTCGATGAACGTTTCTTCCAAGATGAAAAAGAGCTCTTGTACCATAACATGGAGACACACGCTGTCAGCCGCGTGGAATTGATGCAATTATTCTGGGAACTGCAGATAGAAGCCCTCGCAGAAACGATCAATGCCCAAGAGGTAAGGGATTTAAAGCTTCTTGAATCTGCTGAGCTGAACAAAACAAAGAAAATGTCCTATCGCTATAGTGTCCTCGAGAAGTTTCAGAAGCAGGCGGGACTTGAGAGACGTCCTTACACGGGACGCAGAGTGGCCTTTCTGGGTGACAGCGCCAATCCATTTCTCCAAAACGGTTTTGATCCTGAGGTTCTTGGCCAATTGCTGGATCGGATCAAGGCACAGAGGCCGGAAGCTCTCTTCTTTACAGGAAACCTTATCTGGAGCCTGGAATTGCCTCAGAATGGTAAGAAGGAAGATGTCGTCAAGCTAGCCCCCGTTCGCGATCAATTGGGCAATGTCGCCTATCAGCCCGCTGGCACCTATGACAGTGGGCATTTTCGCGAGCGGCTTAAGCGCTTTGCTGCCTTTGTCAAGAGACGCCTCGGCGATATCCCCCTTTATCCTGTCCTTGGAGAAGCTGAAGCCGCCGGCCCAGACAGCCTCCAGATATTTCTGGAGCAATTTCCTGTGCCCAACAGTACCATTATAGACTCTTCACAGCTGGTCTATAACGTTTCATTAGGAAATGCCGACTTCGTCGTCCTCTCTCTTGCTGCCTACGACAAAGCGAACAAAACACTCCTGCAGCATCGCATGACAAGTCCTTTGCTGCAATGGGTGGATGAAACCCTTGCAGCACAAGCGTCGAGTCACACCTATCTCTTTGCCGTTGGAAACGAACCGGCCTTCTCACCGGAAGGCCTGTTTAAATCTTATGCCGGCGATGATCGCTCTGGGCGCATGCGCTTCTGGCATCTCCTCATGCGCCATCATGTGGTTGCCTATTTCTGTTCCAACCAACCTGTTTTTGACCGCACCTATCGCTATGGCGTCTGGCAGATTCTCAGTGGGGGAGGAGGGGCTGAGTTGGACTTCGAACACGAAGATAAAAGGGCCTTTTATCATTACCTGCTCCTGACCATCCCACAACAGGGCGCTCCCATGCTGCAAGTCTTTGATCAGCGCGGAAGAAAAAGGGATGAACTGCTCTTTTCAAAACGTCTTCCCGCTGTCATGCATTTCAGGGAATAGCCACTCTATCTTGCTTGACAATTTTGAGAAAATGTAATACTATTAGTATTACAAGATATTGAGGCGAGCTATGAAACAACAGACAATCAGCAGCAGGATAAAAACTGAAACAGCGCTGGAAATCCAGTTTCTCAAAAAAGAATTGGGGATCAACCAAACCTCAATTATTGAATCTGCGATCCATCATCTGTATCAAGAGACAAAACAGAAGAAAAAGCAATCTCGCTACGAGCTGTTCAAGAAATCGGGTTTCATCGGAGCTATCAAGGCTGAGCCCGATCTTTCGGTCAACTACAAGAAAAAGTTTGCCGATTATCTGAGTGAAAAGTATGCCCAGAAATGACAATTCGATCATCATCGATACTGGATGCTTCTTAGCTTTAGCGTCTCCAAGTGATACTCACCATAAAAAAGCGATCAAGCTTTTAAAACAGACGGAAGAACAGGAGTGGATCACGACATGGCCTGTCGTAATAGAAACTTGCCACCTCTTGGGTCGTCTATCAGCCCTGGAAGTCAATCATTTTCTGGATCTCTATTATCAAGATGCTTTCAGTATATTTGAACTCACCAAAGAACATGTTTCGCGTCTTCAGGATTTAATGATCAAGTATGCAGAATTGCCTATGGATCTAGCCGACGCCTCTCTGGTTGTTTTAGCCGAATTTCTAGGACATGGAAAAATTTTATCCACAGATTCGAGAGATTTTTGCACCTATAAATGGAAGAATCGGCATCCATTTCAGAATCTGTTTTACTGATCATCATTTGAAAAGAGTGCGGCGCCTGAGCGCCGCATCTCTTTAATCAACGAATTCCTCTTTGCGCAGGTAGTCGATGATCTTTTCAATTGCCTCAGACACATTGCAATTGGCTGCATCGATGACAACCTCTGGATGAGTGGGAACCTCATAGGGATCGTCGATGCCGGTGAAGCCTTTGAGTTTCCCTTCTCTGGCCATAGCATAGAGTCCTTTTGTATCTCTGCGTTCACACTCGTCAAGAGATGTGCAGACATAGATTTCAATATAGTTGGCCCCATTGCTGATCAGTTTGCGATTATAGATGCGGTCAGCTTCATAAGGGGCGATCAAGGCGCAGATGGCCACGCCTCCGTTTTTGCTGATCTCGCTGGCCACGAACCCAACGCGGCGCACATTGAGCGAGCGGTGCTCTTTAGAGAATCCCAGCTCGCTGGATAGATGCAGGCGGATCAGATCGCCATCCAGAACTGTAACGGCGCGATTCTGCATCTCCATCAGCTTGACGCCAAGGCCATTGGCAATTGTCGATTTTCCAGACCCCGAAAGGCCTGTGAAAAAGAGGGTGAAGCCCTGTTTCAGGCGGGGAGGATAGACTTTTCTTAGCTCGCTGAACACTTCTGGAAAGGAAAACCACTCGGGGATATCTTTGCCTTCGCGCAGCATTTTTCTTAGCTGTGTCCCCGATATATTGAGAACCGTCTTACCTGAAGGCACCTCGTCGATGGGCTGGTAGTTGTTGTCCTCTTTCACATAGACCATCTCCTTGAAGGGCACGATAGTGATGCCGATCTCTTTTGCAAGGGATTTGGCCAGCTCCTGCGCATCATAGGGTTCATAGAAATCTTTGCCGCTGCTGTCTTTCCCCGGTCCAGCATGGTCGCGGCCCACGATAAAATGGGTGCATCCATAGTTTCGGCGGATGATCGCATGCCATACGGCTTCCCTGGGACCTGCCATACGCATGGAAATGGGCAGCAGGCTCAAGGTTGCGCCGCCTTCTGGATAATATTTGATCAGTTTTTTGTAACATTTGACGCGCGTGAAGTAATCGACGTCGCCGGGTTTTGTCATGCCGACGACAGGATGGACGAGGAGATGAGCGCCGACAGATTTGGCTGCGCGGGTCGTCAGCTCCAGGTGGGCGCGATGCATGGGATTGCGCGTCTGGAAAGCAACGATTTTCTTATAGCCCTTTTCCTTGAAAATTGCTTTGAGCTCGTCTGGAGTCTTGCGTAAAGATGGGAAATCGTAGTGCTTGGGCAAGGTCACTTTATCGAGCCGGCCTCCCACATAAAACTCGCCCATCTGGTTGAACAGATAATCGACACCAGGGTGCTCCTGGCTCGATGTGCCGTAGACCTTTTGAGCTTCGATTTCCTTATTGGGCTTCCAGATATCAGACACTTTCATATATGCCAGAACGAATCCTTCAGGATCGCGTAGGATAATTTCACTGGACCCTGCGATTTTCTGCCTGATTTTGTCGTTGATGTCTAAGACGATAGGCATCGGCCAGACAGATCCATCGGGCAAGCGCATCTCCTGGACCACGCGGTCATACGTTTTGCTGTCCATGAAGCCATCAAGAGGAGCAAATCCTCCGTTCATCAGCAGCTCGATGTCACATAGCTGGCGCTGAGTCAGGGTCAGCGAAGGAATCGTCGACGATGTGGAAGTTTGTGAGATCAATAGAGGCAGAAGCAGCAGCCAGACTAGGGCTGAAAGGTATTTTGATGTTTGTCTTGCGGTCATAAATCATCCATTTTGAGATTTATCGTAAGACTATTTTTCGATCCCTTTTCCGTAAAGGGAAAATGTTCACTACCCCTTCCCTTACCTGGGAGGCTGCGACGGACACACTGCCCAGCTTCTCTCGTCGGCAATAGCGCTTCGGCTATTGCCTCCTCGCGAATCTGTGCATTGCATCCGTCTCGCTCACCCAGGAAAGGGTGGGGGTAGTGAACATTTACCTAAAGGGAAAATATATTTTTAATATTTAGAGCGAGTTTTCGCTTTTGGGGGGATGTGAATTTTTGATGGAAGAAATGGACTGACGTTTAGCTAGAGACAAGCTTTTCGCCAGATAAAAAGAACCAAAGAGAGTGCGGCAGTTCACCGCAGCACTCTCGCTGATATTATCTGAATCTTGCTCCAAACGAGAAGCCGGTCCAAACTGGTGGAGGGCTTACATAGACCGGTTGGTAGGGTCTTGGAGCCATGTACATCGATTCATACATCGGATATCCGTAAGGATCCATGTAGACGCGTCTTTCCACATAGGCAGGAGCGGGATAGACTGGAGCTGCCACATACGCAGGTCCTGGAAAGAATGTGCCGATGTTAAATGAAAAGCGATTGTGATGTTTAGCTTCAAGATTAGGCGTATGACCGACAATAAACAAAGTAGCAAACGCGATTGTGCATAATACAATAAATGACTTCATAGTTACCTCTTTATACCATAAAAAATGGTTATGCTAATTATTGTAATGCTTATGTTCTTTTAGGGAAAGTGGAAAGTGCTGATTCGCTCAGCAGCTTCCAGCGTGTGCGGACGAAGTCCGAAGGATGTCAGGCGAAGGAAGCCTTCACCGCTGGAGCCGAATCCGGCACCGGGGGTTGTGACGATATGCAGTTTTTCAAGGAAGAGCTGAAAGACATCCCACGATTTTTGCCCCTTCAAGTCGACCCAGAGATAGGGGGCATGCACGCCTCCGAAAACTTCAAAACCCTTCTTTTCCAGAGCGCGCCTTAAGATCGCTCCATTTTCAAGATAGTGCAGCACCTGTGCGCGGGTCTCCTGAAGGCCTTGCGGGTCTAAGACTGCCAGACCCCCCATTTGGGAGATATGGGATGCCCCGTTGAAAAGAGTCGTCATGACGCGGTGCCAGTCGCGGATAATCGGCGAGCCATCATCAAATCGCAAAGTGTCTGGGACGACTGTCCAAGCGAGGCGCACGCCGGTGAAGCCGGCGACTTTTGAAAACGAGCTGATCTCAAGAGCCACTTCGCGCGCTCCCTCTATTTCAAAAATGGAGCGGGGCAGGGAAGGATCCTGAATGAAGCAGCCGTAGGCGGAATCGAAGAGAATGATCGCGTGTCGCTCTTTCGCATAGGCGACCAGCTCTTCCAGCTGTTCGTGAGTGGCGACGGCTCCGGTAGGGTTATTGGGAGAGCAGATATAGATCAAGTCGACGTCGAGTGATTTGTCAAAGCGGGGAAAGAAGTTGTTTTCAGGCAGGCAGGGGAGGAAATGGATCTCAGAGACTCCCTGCATGAGGCTGCCATCGCCATAGACCGGATAGGCAGGATCCTGGATGGCGATGCGGGCCTCTTTTCCAAAGAGAAGCTGGAGCCTGCCAATATCGCATTTGGCTCCATCGGAAATGAAGATTTCTTCCGGTTTGACTCTGTTTTCATAGAACTGAGAGGCGATTTTTTTGCGCAATTCGGGCTCCCCCTGGTCTGGGCCATAACCTGTATAGCCCTCTGGTGTGCCCAGGAGGTTTGCTGAGGCCTCCATCGCTTCAACGACATGGGGAACGATGGGAAGCGTCGTGTCCCCGATGCCTAAGCTGATTAATTTGGCTTCGGGATGCGCGGCTAAGTATTCCTGCTTGCGCTGATGAATGGTCGGGAAAAGGTAGCTTGTCTTGAGCTTGGCAAGATTGGGATTGCGCTTTGTCATGGTGGTTTATATATACAACAAAATGGTCAATATTTCAAAGAGGCATGCAATCTTGAGGCGTGTACTAGTTATGCTGATTCTCTCCAGTTGCTCGCTGGTAAATAAGGTGCAGCAAACTACCCAGGTGATCGACGAAAACCGGGAAGCTGTGATTGCCAGCACCTCAGTGATTTCAGCGAACAAGGATGCTGTCCAGCAGAGCATCGACGTTATTAAGGCCAACATGAAGGTGGTGGAACAGTCCAATCAGGCGATCAAAGCCAACCAGGAGCTGGTGGCGGGCAGCAACAGAACCATATCCGAAAACGGTGCGCTGATCGCAAAGGCTAATGCCTCCATTGAGCAGAATCAAGTGGTCATTGCGCGCAGCACGCAAGCGATCAGCAAGAACCTTGATGCGGTAGAAAAAAGCACGCAGATGATCCAACGCAATGCAGAGGTGGTGGAGTATTCGACCAAAATTTTGGCCCAGCTGCAGATAAAGCCTACTCCTTTTCATCTGCTGCTGGGAATTGGGCTGCTGCTCTTTTTGTTTTTGACGCCGGTCCTTTGCCTCGTAGCTCTCTGGAGGATCCTCAGCCATTTGAAGCGCTAATTGTTAACAATCAGGGTCTAAGACATGAAGATTTGTCTGCTGACTTGCCATAACCTCTACGAATCCAAGCGCTACTTTACGGCGAAATTTGCCGAAGCTTTGAACCGCAAAGGGATTGAGACGCAGATCCTTTCCTGGCCTTATGGACCTGTTCCAGAGCACATCGTGAAAGAGATGCAGGATTTAGAACCCGACCTGACCTGCTCCTTCCATCAACTGCCTCCTCAGCAGGATGGACGCTATTTCTGGGATGCCTGGAAGCATCCCCACTGGACCATTCTGGTCGACCCCGCTTTTTACGATCTGGAGCTGATGCAGAGCCCCTGGTCGATCATCTCCTGCGTCGATCGCACCGATTGCGAGCTGCTGCGCTCCTACCGCTTTGAAAATGTCTTTTTCTGGCCCCACGCTGTTGAAAGGGAGTTGGCCGCAGAAGACGGGGAGCGGGGGCTCGATGTCGTCATGCTGGGCACCTGCTACGATCCGGACAATCTGCGCGCCTTCTGGCAAAAACAGTATTCACAGGAAGTCAGCGAGGCAATGGATGATGCCATCGAAATCACCTTGTCGGACCGAAACACCTCCTTCTTTCGCGCCCTCATGCAGGCCCTGGCCATGCATGAGATCGATCCGCATGAGGTGGAGTTTGATCAGATGGCCTATTATGTTGACAGCTATGCGCGCGGGATCGACCGCATTCAACTGATTCGCTCCATTCGCGACGCACAGATCCATGTGATCGGCGGCAAATGCTGGCGAGAAGAAAAGCCCATTGAAGACTGGAATTATTATCTGTCGCGCCAATCCAATGTGACCATCCATCCTTCCATACCCTATGAAGAGGCACTTGAGGTTCTGAAGCATAGCCGCATCTGCCTCAACAGCATGCCCTTCTTCAAGAATGGGACGCACGAACGGGTCTTTGCAGCACTCTCCTGCGGCTCTCTGCCTCTCACTAGCGATAACATCTATATGAGGGAGATCTTTGCCGAAGGCGAGGATCTCCTCTTCTATCAGTTTACCCATCTGGACGAGGTCAATGGGAAGGTCCTCTCTCTCCTGAAAGATGAACCCCGCAGACGGGACATGGCAGCTAGTGGGCAGAGAAAGGTCAAAGTGCATCACACCTGGGATAATCGGGTAGACTGGATGCAACAGGCGCTTCCGCCCATACTCGATAAAATTCGATCAATTAAAATTTGATTAAAATATTTGCTTGATATAAGAGGAGCCTTAGATAACAAGGAGGTTCGTCATGCAAACGTCTACAATCGCGTCAGTCCTTTCTGGAAAAAAATTCCCGCCATTCGATCTTGCCAGGCTGCTGCGCACGGTCTTTGATCCCAAACAAGGAGAGAAGCTCTGCATTCTGATCGACTTTGAAGAACCTGAAGACATCCTCCATTTTGCCTTTCTCAAAAAAGAGGGCTTCGAAATCCAGAAAAGGGCTTACAATTTCTTTTATCAACCGTTGCGTCAGGGACTTGCGCAGGAGCTTGGTCTCTCAGCCTGCGATTTCTTTGCTTATCAGGCCACCGGTGGCAGCAACCTCGAATTGCCTGCGACTGCGCTTACCCCCGAAGGCAAGAGTGTCAGCTTTCAAAAAGAGATCTATCCTGTCTATGATCTTATCCTCTGCATCTCGACTTTCTCAGCCACCGCGCCTTTAACCGCAACGGCGAAGAAATTTGGCTTTCGCGGCGCCACCATGCATGGCATGAACGACGCCATCTTACAATCCGGTCTTGCAGTCGATTACAACGAGGTGAGCCGCTTCACAGAAAAACTGAGAAAGGGGATGAGCCGAGCCGATAGCGTCGAGATCGAATTTGACTTCGATCATCAGCCCTACCACCTGGCCATTGAGCTTGGCCGCCAAGAGGCGCAAAAGAGCCACGGCATCTGCCGCGAAAGCCCAGATATTGCCAATCTGCCTGCCGGAGAGGTCTATTTTGTTCCTGTCGATGGTAAAGGGACCTTCCCCATCAAATTTGACGATGGCACTCTCGCCCTCATGGATGTCGAGAAGGGCAGGGTCCATAAGGTGACATTCGTCAGGGGTAATCCGCACACTGTCGCAGAGATCCAGGAAAAATTCAGCAGCGATCCTGCGAGCGCCATTTTAGGAGAGCTTGGGTTTGGCACCCAGGTGCTTCCCCATTCGGGACGCGATATTCAGGATGAAAAGATCTTTGGCACCTTCCACCTGGCGACGGGCAGGAATGACCACTTGAGTGGATCCGTCACGCTCGACCGCTTTGCCAACAGACGCAATGCCACTCACGACGACATTCTATTCTCGCCCTTCAAGACTCCTGAGATCCACATCAAACAGGTGAGCATGAATAGACAGGGGAAGAGGGAAGTGCTCATTGAAAACTATGAGCCCACAGCCTACCTCTGGAAGCTTCTGCAAGGATGACCGGATATTATTCATCTGACCGGGCCCGAAGCGAATACCTTCTCTTCCATTATGGAAGTGATGAAGATTTAAGTGCTGACGATTTAATTGCAAAAACAGCGCTTCATTTTCCTGTGCGCTGTGTCACGGAATGTCTGGATCCAAAGCTGCCTCCCCATGCTAGGGCGCTGGATCTTGGCTGTGCTGTGGGACGGTCGAGTTTTGAGCTGGCGCGGCATTGTGAAAAGGTAGTCGGCGTCGACAGCTCCAAAATTTTTATCGAGGCTGCCCGCACAATCCAAAAGCAAGGATTTTTAGAATATCCCATCATCGAAGAAGGCTCCAAAATAGGATTGCGACTGGCACAGAGGCCGGAGGGCATTTCACAGGAGCGAATTGAGTTTGTGTATCAAGATGCCCTCGGATTCTGTCGCTCATCCGCTCTTTTCGATGTCGTCCTGGTTGCCAACCTGATCTGCCGCTTGGAAAATCCCAAAGCCCTTCTAGCTGTGCTGTCAGCAATTGTCTCGTCGGGAGGACAACTCATTTTAACCTCCCCATATTCCTGGCTGGAAGACTATACGCCGCGTGCGAACTGGCTTGATGGGCTACAGAGCCTGAAAGATATCTTAGGAATTCATTTTGAATTACAGCGGACTTTCGACATGCCTTTCCTGATTCGCGAGCATCTGCGCAAGTATCAGTGTGTCATTGCCCAAGCGTCAATCTGGAAGAAAAAATAATACCGAAGAACATTGAAAATTTGGCAAATGGGCTTTCGCGCAAGTCCATTTGCCAAATTTTCAATGTTCTTCGGTATAATACGGAAGAGGAGGGATTCGAACCCCCGTTACCATTGCTGGTAAATCTGTTTTCGAAACAGACGCATTCGGCCACTCTGCCACTCTTCCGAAAAGCAGATAGTATGCCTAAGTCTGATCTTTAATGCAATCAGGGTCTTACAATCAGGGTCTAGCCAAGTTTGGCTTTTTTGACGGCGGCTTCCAAGGCACTTGATTCCAAGCCAATCTTATTTTTGCCCTTCATGGCCACCTGGTTTTTGGCTTCGACGTTGAAATCTTCGGTGACGCTGATGGAGAGTGTTTTGCAATCGATCGCGATGGAATCCGGCTTTAGGACGATCTTGCTTTCACCTGGCTTGCCTTTGCAGGAAAGGGTCATTGCCTTCCCATCGAAGTTGGTCTGTTGGGTGACGCCGGCGCTCTTATCTTCCAGGGATAGCGTGAGGCCTGTTTCCTTCGTAATCTGGATAAAAAGCTTCTTTTTATCCTTCTCCTCGACACAGAGGGAAATATCCTGCTGTTGGATCTGGAAAGTCTGGGTCTCAGTCGCGGAAGCCTTTTGAACGATAGTGAAGACAGATTTTTTGCCGTCGACAAACTCATGGCGAAGCAAGGTAAATTCGTCCTTTCCATTGGAGGCGAGCACAATCTGATGGATCTGCACCCCAGTGGGATTGGGTGGCTGGACCAGCTTTTGGTGGCCTTTGGGACGTATATTGTCTGCTGTATGTAGGTACATGTCAAGTACCACTTCATCATCCTTGCCAAAAGGAAAGTAGAAATGTCCTGGCATGTTGACAGCAAGAGGAACAACCATATTCTTGCCGTCTTCAACCAGAGGGGCTTTCACCAGATAGAATCCCAGGGGTGAATCATCCGCTTTTTGAATTTTGTAGGTGGATTGCTCCTTGTCGCCCACGTCGCAGAAGATTCTTCCTTTGATTTCGAAAGGATAAACGGGAGGGACAATGAAGGGACGGTCGATAAAGGGTTCATCCTCTTCTTCCAGATGGGTGGTCAGACTGATGCGGTAGCTTTCCATTGGAGCGGGTTTGTCTATTGTCTTACCGACTTTATGCGCTCTAAAAGTGAGTTCCCGCACTCGAAATGTTTTGCCTTTGAAGCAGGCGTCGCTAGACCAGTAGACAGTTTCTTTTTCCAGAAATTTGATCGCACAGCCTGGCAGCAATTGATCCAGACCAAAATCGTGAAATTTTTGAAATGTCAGGCTTAGCCGGTCTTTTTGAGGAATCAAAATGGATTTAACCGGATCGGGAGATTGTTGAGGATAGCGAAGGTTGTCATCAGAATTGAGAGTTTCATGTGCCACCTGCTTAAAGGCCTTTGGGTCGTTTTCTTCCTTGTTTTCAACGCTGTCAAAAGTCTGTTTTCGCTTCTTGCTATTAAAAGTCGGTGTCGGGGCGCACTGTAACTTAGGAAAAACTACCCATTCCTCGTCTACATCCAATGGCTTGCCATCTACTTTGTTTTTTTTGCCAAGAATGGTGTAGCTTTTCTTCTTATAATCATAAGACCAAACGCCATTTTCTTTATGAAGGATCCACATCAGGAATGAGTAAAAACTGGTTTGCTTATCAGCAGGGACCCCTTCGCGAAAAGGCAGGGAAAATGCGGTAATTTTATGCTGAGTTTCCAGATCTGCCCAATCATACTTGATCTTAATTTCAGGGTTGCACTGTTTTTCAAAAATTTGCTTCAGTGACTGATCCACATAGACGCCTGTCGGAAAATGATCCCCCCATGTCACCTTGGCGGGATCTTCGACAGAAATGGTATAGACTCTTTCGGGGCGCTTCAGATCGATCTGTTCAGATGGTTCGACTGTCAGATCTTTTTTGATGACGATCCCCTCGATTTCTAACCAGGGTGGACCCTTTTCT